>JAUVOQ010000112.1 GCA_030599095.1 Candidatus Ruthturnera sp. | reverse complement strand
GCTTTAAGTGCCGCCCTATTAGCCTGAGAGTTTGCCCCTTTGTCGTATAAAACCCTGACACCTTTTTGATTTATTTGCCTGTTTAATATTTTCTTCAAAATGTGTCATGTCACTATCATTGACAGGATGTGTGGTGGCATCAGGTTTGTTGCCACTGATACTAAACTCACAAAAGTTCATAAACACCAAATCTCTACTTAGACTATCTGCCAGCCTTTCATCAGATAGATGATGCCATCTGCCTATTAGTAATGCTTTAAACAAACTAACGGCAGAATAATCAGTGTTAATGTCGGTTAATTTTTTTGGCAATGATGTGCCCATTGATGAGTTTGTTAATCATGTCCAGTTTAGAGTTTGGTATGTTGATGAAGCTATCGGCAAAGGTTTGTTCTTGGGTGGTTATAACGCACATTGTTTTATAAGTAATTGATAATGAGAGTAATTTACTATAAACCGCTCTTGAATTCTTATTATTTTTGGTTTAGATGCTGGTTTTTGTTGAGATTTTTGGTTTAATGCAGGGGTCTTACTTTTTAAATAGCATGCATGAACTAAGGTCAACCTAGAGCATGGAAGCGATGCCTCAGGTCATGGAGATTTTGTTTAACGAAGCAATGGGGATTGAGAACCCAGCACCTTAGTGCTGGGTATTATCAGCGCAGCAGTGATAGATTGGATGATGCTAATGGTTACAAACCTAAGCGTGTTAAAACTCGCATTGGTGACTTAGATTTGTCTGTGCCTCAAACCCGTCATGATGCTTTTTATCCCCATTGCTTGGAAAAGGGTCTACGTTCTGAACGTGCTTTAAGCGTTGCCCTAGAAGAAATGTATGTCGGTGGTGTTAGCACTCGCAAGGTTAATAAAATCGTTGCATTAATGTGGGGGCGCCAGTGTATCTTCACAAATGGTATCTAGCGCTGCTAAGAAACCAGATGAAGCCTTAAGTGCTTGGCGTGAACCTCCCCCTTAGGTAGGTTGATTGTTTAATGGTTGCTGCGGACATACGCACCCTCTTTAATGCCCCCAATATTGATGAAGCAAAAAGACAATTGAGTTTGTTGATTGATCACTATCAATCCAGTATGCCAAAGTTAGCCCAGTGGGCTGAGGACAACCTCCCAGAGGGTTTAACAGTGTTTGTGCCAGAAACTGGTGTGAATTTAACCGAAAAAGGCTAAGAACAAGTAATAGGATTGAACAGTTCAATCAAAGCGTTAAACAAAGAACAAAAGTGGC
>JAUVOQ010000007.1 GCA_030599095.1 Candidatus Ruthturnera sp. | reverse complement strand
GCTTGAAATACTTAAAAAGGCAAGTAACGTAGTAAAAAGATGGAAAATGAGTTTAAAAATATGGCACTAAATTGACTTGAATATTTTTAGAAAATTGGATGAGTTTTTGTTGTTGTTATAATGGAGTTTTTAGAGGTTCCCATAAGTCTCTGCTTTATTAAAAAGACGCTTTAATTCCACATCTCTATTTCCAAATTTTGCAACATCTAATAAATTAGCATAATTAAAAATCTTAGCATTCCAAGCTTGAGAAAATCCATTGGCTAATAATATTGAACATTCTGTTCCTTTAGGTATTTGATTAAGCACTTCGTCAAAGGTTAGCATAATGAGTTTCCATGTGGGGCATAAGGCTTGAATTCAGCCGACACGTTAGCGGTCGTCTGGAGTGATTTGTTAGGTGGTTTAAATCATGTAAAAAATGTTTTAATCACCAAACTAACAACACCTGCTAAAATTAAAGCATTCATAACCTCAAGTCTAACTAACTGTCTATCAAAACCTGCTATTTCTTCACTTTCTTCTTTTGCCTTGTCTGCTGGAACACCAGCAGAAATAAAAGCTTCGTATGTATTTGATAACATCATTGACATTTTTTACTCCTGTCTAAACCAAATTTAAATTACGGGATTAATTTTAGCATATTTTAAAAAGCAACATACTGGAATGACTTGTTAGGCTATTTTTATGGTTCATTCCCAACCCAACGATAAGCGGCAGTTAATCCTGACTTTCCTACTTCAAAATGCCTCTTATCATCATTTAGTACAGCCTTTAACAGCCATCCCAAATCCTTAGCGGCACCTACTATTGCCTCGTCATATGTTTTTCCTTTATTATGTTTTTCATAAAGAACAATCAATGGAGTGCCTTGCCATTCAAAGTTTTCTCCACCAACTAAATCTCTTGCAGCAAACCATCCCTCCGATTCATCCTTTCTATTCTTGACCCAAGAATAAACTGCACCTTGTAAATATGCCTTTATCAATAATTTTTGTTCATTAGTTATTCCATATACATCTCTTACTTCTGATGGTTGATTTAATGCCATGAGACTCTCCTTTTTTGTGCCTAACGCTTGAAATCACCTGCCACATAAGCGGTCAGGTGGAATGATTTGTTATGTGTTTTTATTTTATCTCTGTCTCTGCTAATTTACACTCTAAAACACCATTTTCTCCTTCACTTCTTGAGACTTCATGCAATTGAGAGCGTGCAGCCCACATTCCCATTTTCACCTCTTGCCATATAAAATAGTTTCTTTCTGGCTGTGTATCTAGTTCTATTTTTGCTGTATTTTCAGTAAGCGAAGTGATTACATGCTTTCCTGGATTCACTGTCCATTTGAAATATGTTTCTGCCGCTGTTTTTCCAGCTATTTTTCCATCAAGAGTTACTGGCATGGTTATTGCTCCTCCATATGATTCGTTCCTATACCAAATAAATATTAGATTTATTTGGTATAGGGCGAAATTGCTTTGCCGTATTGTCTTTATCAATTGAAGCCATAGGAACAGTAGCACAACCTGATAGCAAGGCATAAATTGTAATTATTGCAATAATTGTATATTTTTTCATAGAACTCCTTCTTATTTAAACATAACGGCGGAAAGTGCCATGTGAACTATTATTATAAGGACATATTACCCTAAACCCTATTATAAAAATGTTATGTTTTTCTAAATCCGTATACAACATATTTTATCATTAGTACAATCAATAGCGGGATTAATGCCATGCCAGTTGTAAGATAATGCTCAAATGTAAATTGGTCTCCTTCATTTGCAATGATGTAAGTGAAAAATATTCCAACTGGAATTATGATTGCTATTGTCTGCAATAAAATTAAAAGTCTTTTAAGCATTTATCCTTTAATTATTCAATAATTGGTTAATCGGTTACTGCGCCTTCAGAAGCGGATTTTACTAGTTTCGCAAATTTTGCCAATACGCCTTTGGTGTAGTTTGGTTTGGGTTGTGTCCAATTGGATAGGCGTTTGTTGATAATTGCTTGGGTAACTAACAACTCTAAAATGTTATTTTTTGCATCAATTAGGATTTCATCTCCATCTTCAACCACAGCTAGTACGCCACCTTGAAAGGCTTCAGGGGTGATGTGACCGACTACAAAACCATGTGTACCACCAGAGAAGCGACCATCAGTAATAAGGGCAACTTTGCCGCCTAAGCCTTTGCCCATAACTGCAGAAGTGGGGGCAAGCATTTCGCGCATACCGGGACCACCGACAGGACCTTCGTAACGAATGACAATAACATCGCCTGCTGTTATTTGGTCGTTTAAGATGGCCTTTAGTGCTTCCTCTTCACGAGAAAAACACTTGGCTGTGCCTTTGAAACTCAAACCTTCTTTGCCAGTGATTTTTGCTACAGCGCCATCGGTTGCAAGATTGCCACGCAAAATTCTAAGGTGTGACTCTTTTTTTATTGGATTGTCTAATGTTCTAATGATTTCTTGGGAATTGGCGTATGGCTTAACATTTTTTAAATTTTCAGCCAAAGTTTTGCCTGTGACTGTTAGGCAATCTCCGTGCAATAGCCCCGCATCAAGTAGCATTTTCATTAGTGGTAATGTGCCACCAATTTCAACCAATTCGCTCATCATGTATTGACCTGATGGTTTAAGGTCGGCAATAACGGGTACTTTTTTGCCAATGCGAGTAAAGTCATCAATTTTAAGATTAACCTCAGCGGCACTTGCCATGGCAATTAAATGCAAGACAGCATTGGTTGAGCCACCGAGTGCAATAATCATAGTAATGGCGTTCTCGAATGCTTTCATGGTCATGATATCACGAGGTTTGATGTCTTGGTTTAATAAATTAAGGACGGCTTGTCCAGCTTGAACACAGTCGTTATTTTTATCCTCTGAAATAGCGTCTTGCGCACTAGAGTTTGGCAAGCTCATGCCCAATGCTTCAATGGCCGATGCCATGGTATTAGCGGTGTACATACCGCCACAAGAGCCAGGACCAGGAATGGCTGTTTTTTCAATGTTTTCTAGTTCAATTTCATCGATTGTATGGTTGGCAAATTGACCAACCGCCTCAAAAACACTCACCACATCTGTATGGTTTTTACCTGGCTGAATGGTGCCACCATAAACAAAAATACTAGGGCGATTAAGGCGTGCCAAGGCGATAATACAGCCCGGCATATTTTTATCACAACCGCCAATGGCGACCACGCCATCAAAGCCTTGACAGCCAACAACGGTTTCAATTGAATCAGCAATGACTTCACGCGAGACTAAAGAGTACTTCATGCCTTCAGAACCCATAGAAATGCCATCTGAAATGGTGATGGTGTTAAAAATAATGGCCTTGCCACCTGTGGCATTTACTCCTTTTGATGCCTCATCTGCAAGTTTGTCAATGTGCATATTACACGGCGTTACCATTGACCAAGTGCTTGCTATGCCAACTTGAGGCTTGTTAAAATCCTCTTTTTTAAAACCAACTGGATAAAGCATGGCGCGACTTGGTGCACGCTCAAACCCGTCAACAACTTGTGAGGAATATTTTCTTGGCTTGCACATAATTTTTCTTCACATGATAAAAAAGGTTAAATTTTAGACTAAAATAAGTGTTTCATTAAACATTTGGGTTGTCAACTTGGCTAAAGCCGAACAAATTTTAACCCTAGTCAAGCCTTTTGTTGAGGAGGGTAAAATATTACCTAGAACCAAGGTGCAAATCAATGAAAATATTGGGGATTTTGTTTGTCTGATAGACAACAATCAATTACTTGCTTGTGCAGGTCTTAAAGACTGTAAAGAGGGTGTGGGGGAAATTTATTCATTGGCAGTGTCTAAAAAAGTGCAAAAAATGGGGCTTTCATTAAAATTGCTCGACAAGATTATGCAAAAAGCAAAAGCTGAAAATTTTTCTAAGGTTTTTGCATTGACTAAGCATGGCACAGACTGGTTTATTAAAAATGGTTTTACCCAAATGAAAATTACTGATTTGCCCAAAAAACGCCAAGCTTTATTTAATCAAAATCGCAACTCATCAATTTTTTTTAAAGATGTTAATTAAAGACAAAATTCGTGGCTATTTGCCAGTAGTCATTGACATTGAAACGGGTGGTTTTAACGAAAAAACTGACGCCATGTTGGAGATTTGCAGCATTGTGATTGGTATTGATAAAACTGGTAATTTATACCCAAAAGAATCCCAGCATTTTCATATTGAACCCTTTAAAGGCAGTGTGTTAGAGCCTGGTGCACTAAAGTTTAATCGTATTGATGTTGACAATCCATTTAGAATGGCAGTTAAGGAGGTTGATGCCATTAAGCAAATTTACACCAAGGTGTATACAGAGCTTAAACAAGAGGGGTGTACCCGTGCTATCTTGGTAGGGCACAATGCTTTTTTTGATTTGGGTTTTTTGCGTGCGGCAACTGATAGATGCAAACTTAAGAGTCCATTTCATCAATTCTCAACCTTAGATACTGTTAGTTTATCAGCCTTGTGCTATGGCGAAACTGTGTTGGCTAAAGCTGTGCGTAAAGCTGATATTGAGTGGGATGATGCTTGTGCGCATTCTGCATTGTACGATACACAAAAAACAGCTGAGTTATTTTGTAAGATTTTTAACACCCAGTCAAATTAAGGAATCCATAAAAACTTAGAATTTAATGTTAAAGAATTGGTTAAACACCACTCTTTCTTCTTGCGCTTCATTAACATTGATTAATTCAAATCTAAGTTGGGCATTGGGTTGTTTTTGTGCAAGTTTGGCTAAGTCCAGTGAAAATACGGTGCCAATTTTTGGATAGCCACCAATGGTTGGTGCGTCTTTTAATAAAATAATTGGCAAGCCGTCTGTGGCAATTTCTACACTGCCGTAACTCATGCCTTCAGAAATCATCTTGGTTTGTTTGAATGCTATGGGTGCGCCTTGTAAACGACAGCCTGTTCTATCGCTGGCATTGGTAATTTGATAAGTTTGGTTAAAAAATAAATCACGTTGGCTGATGCTAAATTCATTAAATTGATAACTAGGCAATAAGCGCAAAGTAATGTCTTTGTTGTAATTTGGGACGTATTGAATAGGCATCAGGCGCTTGCTTGTCTCAAAAGATTCGGCACAATCTAGTGTGTCACCTTGGCTTATTTTTGTGCCAATATGTTCACGTAAATTAACCGATTTTGAGCCAAACAACATCTTAGTATCAAATCCATTTTTAACGGCTAAATAAGCACGTACACCACTTTTTAGAGTACCCCAACTGAGTATATCGCCTTTGTGTACTTGTACGCTGTGCCACATTATTGCTGGCTTTTGGTTAATTTTAAAATCTAAATCTGCGCCAGTAACAACAATTAACACATCAAATTGCGCTTCAAGTTCAACCGCACCAAGACTAATTTCTAGCACCGAATCATCAAATGCATTATCCAGTAAATAATTCGCCCAACTGTAAGCATGTTCATCCATCACGCCACAACGACTCATACCGTATTTAGCATGGTTAAAACGACCATAATCTTGCACGCTTACTAAAAACCCTGATTTGATCACTTTAAAACTCATAACTTACCACCACGTTTAATATACTCATCCTTACTGATTGGGTGAAATTTAACCCGATCGCCTGTTTTAAATTTATCAATATTACTGGGATTATTTAAAGATAAATCAATGGGCGTACGACCAATAATATTCCACCCACCAGAGGAGTCAGTAGGGTAGATGGCAGTTTGACTCTGCGCAATACCAACACTACCTGCAGGAATTTTAATCCTTGGCGTGGCTAGCCTTGGCGTGCGAATGCGACTATCCACCTCGCCTAAAAAAGCAAATACTGGACTAAAACCAATGGCATAAACCAAGTATTCAACTGATGAATGAATGTCAATAAAAGCATTTAAATCAAGTTGTTTTTCAGTGAGCAATCTTTCAAGATCAAGCCCAGTTTCAAAGCCATAATACACAGGCATGGACAGCAAGGCAGATGAGGCGTAATCAGACTTATATTTAAAGGTATTTAAGCATTGTTCTAGTTGGTTTGCAAATTGTTGATGAGTGCTTAAATTTAAATTATAACTGACCAATAAAGAAGTATAGGAAGGGGTTAAATCAATGATAAGATTGGGGAATTTAGTGATTAGTTGTTGAGCAAAGTTTGCAATATTTTTGGGCAAGTTAGGGTCAATTTTATGACCAAAATAAATCAATAAGGAGTGTTCACCTGCCAGAATAATTTTATGCATTTTGTAATATCTTCAAAGCCTCTATGGCAGTTATATTATCACTATGAAAGCAAATTGTGTCTATTTTGAAAGGTTTTTTATTTAAAAAATCTTGATATTGTTTGACAATAGTGTGCGCATTATCCAAAATAGCCCCTTTCTCACCCCTGGAAATAATGTGTGTGTTGTGATAACCGCGATCAGCAAACACCTCATGCAATAATTGAATTTTCGTGTTTGTTTCAATGTACTTAAAATGCACCTCGTTACCTGCTTGCACAACAAGGCTTAAATTCTGGTTAATCGCCTTAATAACGTCACACATAATATTTAGCACAGATTGCTTGTGTGTCATATCATGGTATAGTGCGCCATGTGGTTTGATATGGTTGAGTTGTGCGCCATTCTCAATGCATAATTGTTGAAAGTGCAGAACTTGGTTGTAAATCAAATCAAACAACTCATTTTTACTTAAATCATGACTCAAACGACCAAAATTTTCCTGATCAAGATAACTGGGGTGCGCACCAATTTTGACCTTGTTTTGCACCGCAAGTTGAATGCTTTGAACCATACTTTTATCATCACCTGTATGCCCGCCACAGGCAATATTTGCCATATCAATGAGTGGCATAATATGTGCATCAGGATTGGGCGCTAAGCACTCGCCTAAATCACAGTTAATTATTTTTTTACTTGTCAAGTGTTGCATTATAATTCTTGATATTATTATAAGGGTTTATCCATGAGTCAAATTAAGAAAATGTTTGAATTGCAAAAGCAATTAAATGACAACACTAATGGTGCGCAGTGGAGTGACGGCATAACCAAAGATGGGCGTTATATTTCTTGGTTGCGTTGTATTTATATGGAGGCCACTGAGGCAATTGATTCGTTTAACTGGAAGCATTGGAAAGATATTGAAGGGGCGCATGATTTGGATAACGCCAAAGTTGAGTTGGTGGATATTTGGCATTTTATTATGTCTGAGTCCATTCATTTTGGTGATACTCAATTTGCTCAGAGTTATGAAAATATAAAACCAGAAAGGCAGGCAAACCCAGAGCTTGTAATAGAAATTTTAGAAAAACTGGTGGCTGCAGCAAGTGGCGCTAATGTGGATAAATCTCAAAACGCTTTATATGAAATTACCATGCTTTTCTTTAAAGCGCTAACTTTGATGAGTATGGACGTGCCAGAACTCTACAAACGTTATCTTGTTAAAAATCAACTCAATACCTTTAGACAAAAACATGGCTATAAAGAGGGGACTTATATTAAGAGTTGGGGAGCGGTGGAGGATAATGTTATTGCTTTTCGTATCATGGAAGAGCATCCAGATTTGACGCCAAAACAATTGTATAAAGAATTAGAAAAAGAATACAGCTGTTTTGGCGTTGCACCCTAATTTTTTGCTTAATCAGGGTATAAATTTTTTCAAGCGTGAACTCATCCACTCAAACAATTAAACTTACTGAATATAGCCATGGTCAAGGTTGTGGTTGTAAAATTTCTCCCAAAATATTAGACACTATTTTAACATCGTCATTTGGCGAGTATAAAGATGCCAATCTCTTAGTAGGCAACCATACAAATGATGATGCTGCCGTGTATGATCTTGGTAACGGCGAAGCAATCATTAGTACAACAGATTTCTTTATGCCAATTGTGGACGATGCTTTTACCTTCGGACGTATTGCTGCTACTAATGCCATTAGTGATATTTATGCAATGGGTGGCACGCCAATTATGGCCATCGCTATTTTTGGCTGGCCACTAGATAAACTCCCTGTAGAGGCAGGGCGACAAGTTATTGATGGTGGTAGAAGCGTGTGTCATGCTGCTGGCATGGTTCTAGCAGGTGGGCATAGCATTGACTCTCCTGAGCCTATTTTTGGTTTGTGCGTAACAGGACGAATGAAGACCGAGCATTTAAAAAAAAATTCAACCGCTAGAACAGGTGATAAAATTTATTTAACCAAACCTTTGGGTATCGGCATTTTAACCACAGCGCAAAAACAGAAAAAAATTGCACCAGAAGATGAGATTCAAGCAATTAAAACCATGTGTCAATTAAATGATATTGGTGCTGATTTTGCAAAAATTAGTGGCATAAATGCAATGACTGATGTGACTGGTTTTGGTTTGGGTGGTCATTTATCTGAAGTGTGCATAGGCGCTAATGTGGCAGCAAAAATTGATTATAGCAAAGTCCCCATTCTGCCTAATATTAAAGACTATTTGATCAAGGGTTGTTCGCCTGGTGGGGCGCGGCGCAACTTTGAAAGTTATGGGCATCATTTAAGCCAAATGGATAACGAAATGCAATCAATTATTTGCGACCCACAAACCAGTGGTGGCTTGCTGGTTATGGTTTCTAGTAGCGCACAAGCACAATTTGATAAGGTTGCGCACTCTGCTAATCTTAGCCTAGAAGCCATTGGTGAAATTGTTAAGTTAAGCCCCAATCAACCGATGATTCAAATGACATGAGTAGTCTTGCTCAAATACAAGACTTTACCCAACTTTTTATTAATGACACGCCATTAATAGACACACGTGCACCCGTTGAATTTATACAAGGCGCATGCCCACATGCACATAATTTGCCTTTGATGAGCGATGAGCAACGAAGGTTAGTAGGCACTTGTTATAAAAACAAAGGTCAAGAAGCGGCCATTAAGCTTGGGCATGAGCTAATACAAAATAAGGCTAAAAACACCAGAATAAAGGCATGGCTTGAATTTATTAAAAGCAACCAAAATGGTGCGCTTTATTGCTTTCGTGGCGGCTTGCGTAGCCAAATTACACAAAGGTGGATTTATGAGACTTCTGGCATTGAATATCCACGTGTTAAAGGCGGTTTTAAGGCGTTGCGTCGATTTTTAATTGATCAGAGTAGTCACATTATGAACACAACAACACCCATAGTTATTGGCGGGCAAACGGGTTGTGGCAAGACGCTATTATTAGATAAAATTAAGGCAAAAATTGATTTAGAAGGGTTGGCTAATCATCGAGGTTCGGCTTTTGGCAATAGCACAACAAGCCAACCTAGCCAAATTAATTTTGAAAATGAATTGGCGGTTGAGTTGATTAAAAAACAACACCATGCCCATTTAGTTTTTGAAGATGAAAGCTCAAATATAGGTACAGTACATATTCCAGCTTGCATTAAAGATAAAACCGCTCAGGCTGATTTGGTTTTACTCAAAGCCAGTGTGCAAGAGCGTATTATCGTTAGTATGGATGCGTATGTCATTAATATGAATCAAGACTTTATTCATCAGGACGCAATTAATGGCTTTGATAACTTTGCCAATTATTGCCTAAGTAGTTTGCACAAAATTCAAAAAAGACTAGGTTTAGTGCGTTACAAAGCAATGCACAAAATGATTACCAGTGCGCTTAATCAGTATCAAACAAAACGTCAATTTGATGGTTTTTATCCTGTGGTTGAAAGTTTGCTTGTCAATTATTACGATCCAATGTATAACTACCAAATTAAGAAAAAACACAAAAGAATTGTATTTGAAGGTAATGCTGATGAAGTCTTGGCATATTTAAACACTCGCTTAATCTCTTGAAGCAATTTTAATATCCGTAACAGGCATCGCTCTACAAGCTAAAATTTCCCCTTGTGACAAGGGTACTAGAGAATTTTGATGGATGACATCACCAGATAAGAGTTGTAATATGCAACTACCACAATGCCCTTGACGACAAGAGTAGTTAATAAGCACATTGTGCTGTTCAAGCTCGGTAAGAATGGAGCGGTCTCCATAGACATATAATGACTCAGTTTTGCCATTAATGTTATCAACTTCTATCCTAAACATTTAACTGGCTACAATTCAAAACCGTTAAAATCAGAGTCTTGTTCATCCAAGGTATTATCAATAGCGCTGACCAAATAAGAGGTAATTTCAGTTTCTTGTGGTGCAACTTGTACATTATCGGAATCTAGCCAATGGTTAATCCAAGGCAGTGGATTGGTGCATTCATCAAATATGGGACTTAGATTTAAAGCTTTCATGCGTACGTTGGTGATGTATTCTAAATATTGTTTTAAAATCTGTGCATTTAAGCCAATCATGGAGCCATCACGAAATAAGTATTCTGCCCAGTCTTTTTCTTGTTCACAAGCCTCTCTAAACATGGTAATTACTTCATCTTCGCACTCTTTGGCAATTTTTTGCATATCAGGGTCGTCTTTGCCATTGCTCATCAAATTAAGCATGTGTTGGGTGCCTGTTAAATGGAGTGCTTCATCGCGAGCAATCATTTTGATAATCTTGGCATTGCCCTCCATAACCTTGCGTTCAGCAAAAGCAAATGAACAAGCAAAACTAACGTAGAATCGCACAGCCTCAAGAATATTAACCGACATAATCGTAAGATAAAGTTGCTTTTTTAAACAATACAAGTCAATTAACAGTTCTTCTTCTTGAATTTTAAGCTTGCCTGTGCCATGTAGTAAATACGCTTGGGTGTATTTAATTAATTCATCATAGTGTTTAGAGACACTCTCAGCACGTTGAATAATTTCATTCGTTTTCATAATGTCATCAAATACCACACCTGGTTCATTAACAATAGCGCGAATAATATGCGTATAGGAGCGTGAATGAATGGTCTCAGAAAATGACCAAGTTTCAATCCAATTTTCCACTTCTGGCAATGATACAATCGGCAAAAAAGCAATAATAGGGGAGCGTCCTTGCACCGAATCTAGCAAAATTTGGTATTGTAGATTGGAAATAAAAATATGTTTTTCATTAGGTAGCAATTTAGCAAAATCTATTCTGTCTTTGGAAACATCAATCTCTTCTGGGCGCCAAAAAAATGAAAGTTGTTTTTCGGTGAGTTTTTCAAATATCTCAAATTTTTGCTTATCAAAGCGTGCAACATTCACACTGTCGCCAAAAAACATAGGCTGGACGAGCGTATCACTAATTTTCTTGTTAAAAATACTATATGACATAATATAACTCCTTTATTTGATTTCTAAGCGAGGCCTTTAATCTTTTGTTCGTTAATGGTTTATAGTTTACAAACACCATCTGCACATACGTTATCATCTTCTTTTTCTTGCCACTCATCGCCACCATCGCGCGTTGTATGATAATAAAGCGTTTTAATGCCATATTTATAGGCCTTTAACAAATCCATTAAAAACAATTTCATCGGCACTCTATTGCCTTCAAATTGTGAAGGGTCATAATGCGTATTGGTAGAAATAGATTGATCCACAAATTTTTGCATAATCCCGCAAAGCTGTAAATAGCCTTCGTTACCCTTAATGTCCCAAAGTAATTCATATTGATTTTTTAATCTTTCATATTCTGGCACAATTTGTTTTAAAATGCCATCTTTAGATTGTTTGATAGAGACAAATCCTCTAGGCGGCTCAATGCCATTGGTTGAATTGGAGATTTGTGATGAGCTTTCACATGGCATAAGTGCTGTTAAAGTTGAATTTCTAAGCCCTGTTGATTTAATATCTTGGCGTAGCGTATCCCAATCAAGCTCTAATTTATAATCACAGAATGCGTCAATGTTTTTTTTATAAGAATCAATAGGCATAATCCCTTGTGAATATTGGGTTTGAGAAAATAATGGACAAGCACCCAATTCTTTTGCCAATGTATTTGAAGCCTTTAATGAATAATATTGCAACGCCTCAAAGGTTTTGTGAACAAGTTGATTGCCTGATCCATCAGAATATTTTGCGCCATTTTTGGCTAAATAATAAGCAAGATTGGTAACACCAATACCGAGTGTACGGCGGTTCTTGCTAGCCAGTTCAGCCGCTTTGATTGGATAATCTTGATAATCAAGCAAACAATCCAATGAGCGTACAATAATATCAGTTAGTGCTTCCATCTCATCTAAAGAGTCTAATGCGCCAAGATTGACTGCTGATAGTGTACAAAGTGCCACTTCACCTTGCTCATCCTGAACTGAGTACAAAGGCTTGGTTGGTAGGGTAATTTCCATACAAAGATTGGATTGTTTGATAGGAGCTTGCTTGGCATCAAAGGCACTGTGGGTATTACAATGATCAACATTTTGTAAATAAATGCGACCTGTATTGGCGCGTTCTTGCATGAACTTGGCAAACAACTCTCTAGCCTTAATGGTTTGTTTTCTAATTGAGTCATCTTGTTCATATTGCTCATACAAGCATTTAAATTCTTCTTGGTCGGCAAAAAAAGCATCGTACAAACCAAGTACATCATGTGGTGAAAATAAAGTAATATCACCATCTTTTAGAAAGCGTTGATACATTAGACCGTTAAATTGCACACCGTAATCAAGATGGCGAATGCGGTTTTCATCCGTACCTGTGTTATTTTTAAGCACCAATAAACTTTCAACTTCCAAGTGCCACAAAGGATAAAATAAAGTAGCTGCACCACCACGTACGCCACCTTGGGAGCAAGATTTAACCGCAGTATGAAAGTGTTTGTAAAAAGGGATACAACCCGTATGTGTTGCCTCACCACCCCGAATTGGGCTACCAATGGCACGGATTTTTCCACCATTAATACCAATGCCAGCACGCTGGGAGACGTATTTTACAATAGCGCCAGCGGCAGCACTGATTGAATCTAAATCATCATCTGCCTCAATTAATACACAAGATGAAAACTGGCGTGTGGGCGTTCTAACACCCGCCATAATAGGCGTAGGAAGAGAAATTTTAAACAAACTGACCGCATCATAAAAGCGCTTCACAAGATTCATGCGTGCGCTGGTTTCATACTCTTGGAATAGACACATGCCTACTAACACATAAAGCAATTGTGGAGATTCGTAAATTTCACCAGTAACACGGTTTTGAGCTAGGTATTTACCCTCTAATTGCTTAACTGCGGCGTAGGAAAACTTCATATCACGCCGATGGTCAATATAGGCATCTAGGGTTTCAATTTCTTCTTGGGTGTATTTGTCAAGGATGTCTTTATCGTAAATACCCAAATCTGTGAATTTTTTAATGTGCTCAAAAAGTGGGGGCGGGGTAAAGGACTTAAACGCCTTTTTACGCAAATGAAAAATAGCCAAACGTGCTGCTAAATATTGATAATCTGGCGTGTCTGTTGAGATTAAATCTGCTGCTGATTTAATAATGGTTTCATGAATATCTGCCGTCTTAATGCCATCAAAAAACGCCAACTGTGCGTTAATCTCAACTTGGCTCACACTAACGCCTTTTAAATCTTGTGAAGCCCAGTCTACAACACGATGAATTTTTTCCATATCAATGAATTCTTGTTGTCCATTACGCTTGGTGACTTTAATGCTTTGGTTCATGAGTACTCCTAGTAAAAAACACTATTTGTATGCTCTTTACAGTAAATTTAACGTAATATAAAATATGACGAACTTTGTGTTATGGGTTTGTCTTCATTTGCGTAAACATCATCAACAGGGGACAGCGCCAAAAAACCAAAAACAAATGCACCTGCCACGCCGTTTTTTTAGGCGGTTTACTTAGTGTGTCCAAAAGGCAATTTTTTTATCGTTGCCTTTTTTAATTGCATTCTCAAGTTTGGTATCAGCGATTATTCTAGCTGGGTTTTCGTTTAATATTTCACTAAATTGGAATGCATGGGTTTCGCTTAGTGTTTGTTTTCCTAGGTTATATTTACTAATATTTGTTTGCTGTATCCCAAATTTTTTACCAATTCTATAATCAGTATATCCAGTAGTTTTATGCACTTTGTCTAGGTATTGTTGTGTGTTCATTTACAGTCTCCTTATGGTTTATTTAATTGGTGGTATTTTATATCTACTAATCTTTTTTATCAATAGTGATTAAAAATATCTGTATATTTTCCAACCATGCAAAGAACTACATTAATCACTGTATCAGCCAAACCAACTATGGTGACTTAATTTATTCAAACGACTTAATACCCCCCCATCTTGCCAGAGTCACCCACCATCCGAGAACTTGAACGTGGCACACTGTCTTTACTGGAGTCTCACGCTGAGGCATTGGCTAAGGTTTCTGTTGAGTTGCTCGCTTTGTTCGGAACAAACAAGGATAAAACAACTAACTAAGTTTTCAATATGCCTTGAGCATGGTGTAATTTTTGAGCGAGCAACTGCGAAAGCGAAAAAGATTACACCATGCTTAAAGTCTTTGATAATCGCCGTTTAAGTGATTTAATCTGAACTCACGGCAAAACACTTAAAGACGCTAAATATCGTTATTCTCGGCTTTTAAATCTATCTCAAGCATTGGACAATCCAATTACCTTTAAAGTTATGAAAAAGATAATTCTAATTCAAGTTATCAGGTTTTTTCGTTTTAGATTTGAAAATAATAAGTAGTACAGAAGCAGAATTTTGTATTTTTCTTGAATTTATGTTATATTCCCATTCCGTTTAAAAAATTAATCAGGATAATAAAATGAGTAATATAAAGAAAGGCGATATAGTTTGTTTAAAGAGTGGCGGTCCAGAAATGACAGTTCAGGAGATTACTAAATTTACTGATGGATTTGATAAAGCTACATGCGTTTGGTTTAATAATGCCAATGAAGAAGCATTAACTAAAGTTTTTGATATTGAAGCATTAAAAATCTCTTCAAATTAAAATCGTATTTTGTAATTAGACAGGATACAAAGCAGGCTTTGCCTGCTGTATCCTCAATTAATGAATAATTTTTCTTTGGTTTTTATTTCTATTTTTTAACTGGCATTAAACCGTTTTAAAACCGTAGAATTTTATTCTTTAAAAAATAAAACTTAACTTCGCATAATTTATATTATGTTAAATTTATTGTTAATTTGTGTGTCTGCTGAATAAACATCAGCACTGATTGTGTCGCCTGATGTTAACTCAAACTCAGTACTTTGCCCGCTGTAAGCAAGTGGTGTTAACAAAATCAACAGTAAACTAAACCACTTCATTAAGCGTTATACATTTCTAAAATATAATACAAAGTCATACCTTCAGATGACCTAGATGGGCCTAGTACTTTTGCAGCATACAAATGATTGCTAGGGTCTGATTTTTCTATAGCAATGTCTAAATCTTCAACCACTTCAACATTATTAGCTGGTACACGTTCGCGCCTAATTTTTGGAATTCTAACCACGGCAAATCTTTCTTTAACAATGCTAATGCTTGGATGTGGATCTAGTGAGTAGCCTTTCATGGTGTCTTAATCATAATTTTTGCACCACAAACTTGATTAGTAGGCATTGCAACATGGATTTTTTTAGGCAGGTCTAACGCTATTGCATTGACTCGGCGGATGAACGCTTGTTTGCCTACATTCACACCAATCGTTTCGTTAAATTGCTTTTCTTCATCAATGATAATGGCATCCAAAGTTTGCATGTCGGTCAAAAAATAAGTGTAAGTTGAACCGGTTTTTCAAATAAAGGACGTAGTGGTAAACTCATGGCAATACTTTCTTAAACGGCTTAACAATAACGCTGGCATAAGCCCCAGACTCAATATAAGGGTCCGCATCTGCCCAAATTTTTGCTGCCTCTAAAGAATCAAACTCTGCCACCACTAACGAACCTGTAAAACCTGCCTTGCCAGGCTCGTTAGTATCAATGGCAGGATGAGGGCCTGCTAAAATTAAGCGTCCTTGATTTTTTAAGGTCTCTAATCGCTTAATGTGTGCTGGACGTACTGATATTCTTTTTTCTAACGAACCTTCAACATCTTGTGAAATAATAGCATATAACATAACTTCAAATTCTAAGTGCAACCTTTTGTAATAATACCTGATTCAAATACCGCTTGCGGCATTTGCTTAGGCAGGTAGTGCCTAAGCAAGCCATTGGTATGTTCATTCAGCCCTCCTTCCCATGATGAATACGGGTTTGCAAAGTAAACTTTTGTGTCGTGTGTTTGGCAATGTGTTGATGGTAGGCAAATACTTTGCCGTTATCTAGCGTTAGTGTATGAGTATGATTGATATAGGGCTTTAGTCGTTTAATGACAAGGTTTTTTATTTTGTAGGTAGTCATGATTATTTTTGTTGTTTTAAAGCCCATATTATGGTCAGCCTAAATGACCGTTTATCAAGCCATCACACCAAGAAGTGGTGTGATGGATTTAAGGCAATAAAAAACCCAAACTACCAAACACCGAAAGCGGTATTTGAATCAGGTATTATTAACCAACAAAAAGTTGCACTTAGAATTTGAAGTTAGGAATTGTTATTATGAGATATATTAAAGAACATATAAAAACCATTATTAAATCAATAATCGCTTTTATTGTGATTGCGTATGCAATCGGTATTGCTGTTAATTATTTTGCTTTTAAATCGGAATTTTGGGATAACGGTTCCAAGGGTTGGGATTTTTGGAATGACAATCCTAACAGAGGGGCTGTTACTATTGAAAAAGATTTATTTGGTGAAGAATATAAAACACCAGAGTATTTAGACCAAGGCTGGAGCGAGCGAGAAAGTTTATGGTTTTATAACACCAGTCAAGGTTCTAATTTATTGCCTTATGATTTTTTTATGGTATTAGAGCAAATAGACAGCGAAAAATTATTTCGAGATAGCAACAATATGGCCAAGTATCGCTACCTTCCTCAAGAAAAAACATTAAGCAATCCTGATGCATTGCCAGTTGGATTTGCTAAAGATAGTTATAAGATTAAAGGTGAAGACGACAGCAAAGAGTATTTAGGTTTAACTTGTGCAGCATGTCACACTTCGCAAATCAATTATGAAAAAGATGGTGTTAATCATGCAATAAGAATTGATGGCGGACCTGCTCAGTCTGACATGAATCAGTTTATGGTTGATTTAGGCAAAGCACTTATGCAAACATTCAAAAACGACGAAAAACGAGAGAGGTTTGTTAGCAATATACTAAATTTCAATCATGATAATCTTATCTTTACAAGTTCTGATAGTTATGATACTAAAAGTGAGATTGTCAAAGATTTGGAAAAATTTGCTTATCAAATTCAAGATTACAATCACATTAATCATTCAACAACTGAATATGGTTATATGCGCCTAGATGCATTTGGCAGAATATACAATCGTGTTGCAAAATATATTTTTGATGAAAAAACATTAAAAAGGATATTGGGTTCAATTAAAAATCTAAAAGTAGATAAGTTATTTAAAGATATTTATAAAAATAATAGTGAAAAGACTCATCTGGTTGGAAGGATTTTATTACAATTAGGAAAAATGGATGCTTCATCTGGAACAAACCATAAACAAACCTTATTGAATATGATGCTGTTTAATAAATCAAACGCACCTGTCAGTTATCCATTTTTATGGGGAACGCCACAGCATGATTATGTTCAATGGAACGGTATTGGTGAGAATTCTGGTCTAGGTGCTCTAGGTAGGAATGTTGGGCAAGTAATTGGTGTATTTGCCACCTTGGATTGGGGAGAAGAAACAGGGTTTAGTGTCTCTTCATTGCTAGATTTTGTTAATATCGGTAAAAAATCAGGGCTTGAGCATATTAATTATCAAACATCTATCAATGTTAGAAATTTAGTTCATATTGAAGAACAATTAACTAGATTACAGCCACCAAAATGGAATGAGGCGTTGTTTGGTCAACTAGATAAAGATAAAAAACATAAAGGGAAAAAGATTTATAAAAAATACTGTCAAAAATGCCATTCAGTTCTTAATAAGGCTGAAAGAGACAATCCAAATCGAAAAATTACCGCACATTTTTCTAGTCTTGATAATATAAAAACTGACAAATATATGGCAATTAACGCCATTGAACGGAAAGGTTTTGCAGGTCTTGTTAGGCATCAATATGTCGACACACCAGCTGGTAAAAAAATAGTGCATCATAAAGCGCCAATTGCAGAGTTGTTAACACTGAGTGCCGCGAGTGTTGTTGCAACGCCAAATTATGATAAAAATTTTATTATTCGCTGGTCTGATTGGGTTTATGATCTTTCCTTTTCGTTTTTTACAAACCCAATTAAGTCCTCTATTAAGGTTGGAAATTATAATCCCAGCACCACAGCGAAACCTTATGACTCTTTATTGGCTTATAAGGCAGGACCATTACATGGCATTTGGGCAACAGCCCCTTATCTTCATAATGGATCAGTCCCTACTTTATACGACTTGTTATTGCCTAAGAAATTAAAAAATGATACAAAAGGCGATGAAAGTTATAGACCTGATAAATTTATTGTTGGCAGTAGAAGTTTTGATATAAAAAAAGTTGGCTTTAAATCACAAAATTATAAAGGATTTGAATTTGACACTTCTTTACCTGGAAATTCAAATGCAGGACATGAATATGCAGCAGGACGCACCCCTCAAGTTAATGGTGAAGTTTTACCAGCACTTAATACGGCGCAGAGATTAGACTTGCTTGAATATTTGAAGTCATTATAAGGTGCTCGTTTTATGCAGAATAGGTTCAAAGTTGTATTTTTGCAATTTTTTGTATCTTTTTTACAAAAAAACCTTGATTACTTCAAACAGTTGTGTATAATTCACCACATCTTTGTAATAATGCAAAGTGATAAAAACTGAAAGTTAAGAAATTTCTTTTGGTATAACGTTTAAATTTTTGGAGATAAAAAATGAAAAAACGATTATTAATTGCTGCGGTTGCAGCAACAATGTCAGTAGCTGCGACAGCGGGCATTTCAATCACAGGAGATGCTTATGTCTCTTTTGCTTCGCAAAAGGTTTTAAGTTCAACTGGTACTCTGGATACTACTAATAACGACAACCAGCGTGTTCGTGTAAAAATAGTTGGTTCTGTTGACGATACTGAAGTCGTTGCCGTTATTCATGGCGGTAACCAAACTCGTGTAGATCCAGATCCAAACGTAATGCCAGTGGACAAAGACAAAGGTGTTAAATTGGACAGCCTATATGTTACAAGCAAACTAGGTCCTGTTAGCATTAAAGCGGGTGACTACTGGGGTACAATTGGTTTAGGTGCACACTCTATGGAAGCGGCTAAGAAAAACGCACTCTCTCTATCAACTGAAATAGCTCCTGGCTGGAAGTTAGGTGTATTTACTGCTGACGGTTCTACTGCTACTGGTTCTGATTCAACCAACATAAATGTTTCTGGCAAAATAAATCCTTCTATAACAGTTGGTGCAGTGCATAACCCTAATAATTTTACAGACGTTAGTGCTCAAGTTACACTTGCTGCACTTGGTGGCATTTCAATTGCCGCTGAGTATTGGGACGATACAGCAACGACTAATAACGACACAATTTTCCTTCAAATTGGTGGTGGCAGTACCGTTAAGTGGGACATTGCCTACATTGAGAATGACATAGGAGCATTTACTGGTACTACCCTAAACACAGCTGATCCTCATACTACTGGTAAACTTGCACCATTAGGCTCTATGCTAATTGGTAAAGGTGCTCGTGGTGCTACAGCAACTGCTGTTGCTGATGTTGGTGACTTTACTGAAATCTTAGGCGTTGCAGTGAGTACTGAGGTATATGGCAACACAATTAAAGCCATCTATACTGAAAACACGGTAGGTGATGTTGATGACGTAAAAGGTACAGAGATAATTGTTAGTCGTCCTTTAGCTAATGGTGCTACTCTAACAGCTAATATTGGTAAAGTTTCTGGCATAAGTACTACTACTTTGGGAATCGCTAACATAGGTATAAGCAACAATGATACCAATACAGGTATTAGACTTGATGTTAAGTTCTAAATTTGAAGCTGTAAAAAACCTAACTTAAACTTTTAAAAGTCTAAGTTAAGTCTAAAACCCCTAGTCTTATTCTGAGGCTAGGGGTTTTTTTATTATCCCTTTCCAACGTTAGTAAATAGCCCAATATTAATTTGTATCGAGTTTTGTCGTAGGTATAATGACTTCGTTTTATGGTTTAATCTGAGTTTAAGTTTTATCTAAAGTATATTCGGCTAGGCAAAGGAAATTTTGCTTATTTTTAGAGACTAGAATATATTTCAAATAAAACTTATTGAGTTCAAACCATAAACTTCTTTTTTAACTTATTATGGAGGTTTTCATGGACATGAATATCAAAACAAAAAGCTTTGTCATGGGCAAGCACACAATTACATTAGAAACGGGTCGCATTGCTAGACAAGCACATGGTGCAGTATTGGCAAGTATGGATGACACACAAGTGTTGGTAAGCGTTGTTGGTTCTAAAGAGATGCGCCCTGGGCAAGATTTTTTCCCACTGTCTGTTGATTATATTGAAAAAACTTATGCAACTGGCAAAATTCCGGGTGGTTTTCTAAAGCGTGAAGCAAGACCTAGCGAGAAAGAAACGCTCACTTCTAGATTAATTGATCGCCCTATTCGCCCCCTATTCCCAAATGGCTTCATGAACGAAGTGCAAGTGCTTATCACGGTTATTTCTGCAAACTCAGAGGTTGACCCAGATATTATTTCAATGTTAGGCGTGTCTGCCGCACTCAGTATTTCAGGCGTGCCGTTTAGTGGGCCAATTGGCGGTGCACGCGTTGGTTATTCTAATGGTGAATACATCCTTAACCCAACTTATACTGAACTGGCTGATTCAGACCTAGACATGGTGGTTGCAGGTACTGATGAAGCAGTTCTGATGGTTGAATCAGAAGCCAGCGAGCTTTCTGAAGAGATTATGCTAGATGCAGTGATGTATGCACACGAGCAATACCAAATTGCCATTACCAATATTGCTGAATTTATTGACGAAGTCGGCGTACAAAAATGGGATTGGGAAGCGCCTGTTATTAACGAAGTTTTATTAAGTGATATCAAATCACAATTTGGCGAGCAAATTAACGAGGCCTATCAAATCAAAGAAAAACTTGTTCGTTATGCCAAAATTGGTGACATTAAAGTAGCGACAATTAAAGCATTAGCCAATGAAGATGAGAATGGAAATTCTATTGAGGAAGTTAGTAAATACTTTAAGGAAGTTGAAAAATCAACCGTTCGCACATCCATTTTAAACAACGACTCACGCATTGATGGTCGTGATAATAAAACCGTTCGTGAGTTAAAAATCGAAACAGGTGTTTTAGAAAATACACATGGTTCTGCCTTATTCACTCGTGGCGAAACACAAGCCTTAGTGGTAACCACGCTAGGTTCTAAACGTGAAGCTCAGTTGATTGAAAAGTTAGAATATTCTGAACGTCAAAATGATTATTTTTTACTGCATTACAATTTCCCACCATACTGCGTGGGTGAAACTGGTCGTGTGGGTATCACCAAACGTCGTGAAATTGGCCATGGTCGTCTAGCGCGTCGTGGCATTGCTGCTTGCTTACCTTCAATTGAAGACTTCCCATATACAGTGCGCGTGGTGTCGGAAATTACTGAATCCAATGGCTCTAGTTCTATGGCCAGCGTTTGCGGTTCATCCTTGTCATTAATGGATGCAGGCGTGCCAATCAAAGCACCAATTGCTGGCATTGCCATGGGCTTGGTTAAAGAGGGAGAAAATTTTGCCGTATTGACTGACATTTTAGGCGATGAAGATCATTTAGGCGATATGGACTTTAAAGTAGCAGGCACATCACGTGGCGTCAATGCATTGCAAATGGATATTAAAATCCAAGGCATCACTCGTGAAATCATGGAGATTGCTTTAAAACAAGCCAAAGAAGCAAGATTGAACATTTTAGGACAAATGAACCAAGTTATTTGCGAGCCTAACACATCAAGCAAAAATGCGCCTAAAACTGCCGTTATTAAAATTCAAACTGATAAGATTCGTGATTTAATCGGCAAGGGTGGGGAAACCATTAGAAGCATTATTTCAACGTCTGGTGCCAGTGTTGATGTGGATGATAATGGCGATGTTAATATTTTTGCCAATAATCAAAAAGCCTTTGACACAGCGGTACAAATGGTAAAAGATGTGACTGCTGTACCTGAGGTGGATAAAGTTTATACAGGCAAAGTTGTCAAAATTGTTGAATTTGGTGCTTTTATTAATATCCTGCCTAACCAAGATGGCTTGCTACATATCTCTGAAATCGATCATAAGCGTGTTGAAAAAGTAGAAAACTACCTTAAAGAAGGTGATGAAATTGATGTCAAGGTGTTGAGTGTAGACAGAGGTCGCATTAAATTATCTCGTAAAGCGTTATTAGAAAAATAACTTAAAAATCAATTGGTTGCATAAAGCCACCTATTCGGTGGCTTTTTTATGAATATGGGGGGTACAAATGGATAAAAAAATAATTGAATTAGAAGAAAAACTAACCCACTTTGAACGCACCATTGAAGCGTTAAATAATGTGGTATTTCGACAAACGCAAAAAATTGACGAATTAGAAGCCATACTAAAACACCTATCTGCGCAAATTAGACAATCTAATGATGCCCAAAATAATCAAAATATAACAACTGATAGCCCACCACCACATTATTAGAGATCTTTATATAAAATTACCCGCTTGCTCATCAAACTCTTTTTTAAACGCTGAGCCATGATTTGTTAGCACGTGTTTCATCTCAAAATGGAACAATTGTTTGATGTTAGTTAAGAATCTGCAAACCCAATTTTGATAAAACCGTTAGCAAAATAAAGCCTATCACCATTAGAGGCTTTGTCGGTATAAAATATGACAAATGATTCAAACACAAACACAACTAAGTCAGTTTTTAGGCTTAATAAAACATGAAACAGAACTGGCTATTGATACTGAATTTAAGCGTGTTAACACTTACTATCCTGTACTATGCTTGGTGCAAATAGCCACTAAAAGTGCAACCGATTGTATTGATATTTTGGCAATTAAAGATTTAAATCCATTGTTTGAAAAACTCTATCAAAAAGATTGCTTGTGGATTGTACACTCAGCACGCCAAGACATTGAGGCGATGTATTACTTATCCAAACAACTCCCTAAGCGCTTGTTTGACACCCAAATTGCAGCCAGTTTACTGGGTCATCCTATGCAAATTTCTTACCAAGCACTGACTCAAATCTTGCAAAAGGTTCATTTAGAAAAAGCTTATACTCGCCTAGATTGGACCATACGCCCTTTGCCAAATGCTGCACTTGAATATGCACTTGACGACGTGCGATATTTGCTTAAAAACTTCTATCAACTTGAAAATCAATTAAAAACTGAGCATAAATCACATTGGATTAAAGAAGAAGGTGAATTGTTATTAGCTATTAATTTGTACAACCCCAATATTAAAAATGCATGGACAACGGTCAAAGGGTTTTCACAATTAGCCCAAAAAACACATTATTTTGCTGCACAATTAGCCATGTTTAGAGAGCATCAGGCTATTTATAAAAACAAACCTAGAAAATGGATAATGAGTGATGATCAATTAATCAATTATGCACTCAAAAAGAAATCATTGCCCTTTGGCATAAAAACTGCATTTAATGAATTTTTAGCTAAAAATGAGCAACTTGATGAGGCTAAAATTATTGTTAATAAACACACACTACTAACAAAAACTGAAAAAGCAAAGAAAAATGAATTACAAAAATTGATACAAAATATAGCAAACCAGCACAATCTAAACGATAAAATCATTGCCAACGGTAAATCATTATTAAGTTTTATTCGTGGCGAACGTTGCGTTATTTTCTTAACAGGTTGGCGCTTTAATCTTTTAAAAGAGGAATTAGAAAAATGCAAAATAGTTTAAAAGCAGTCTCAGCGGGCAATATGCCTGATGAAATCAATGTTATTATTGAAATTCCAGCAAACTCATCACCCATTAAATATGAAATTGACAAAGAAACAGGTGCAATGTTTGTAGATCGCTTTATCTCAACTCCGATGTTCTACCCTTGCAATTACGGCTTTGTACCAGAAACACTAGCAGATGACGGCGACCCAACCGATGTCTTGGTGATTACACCTTATCCATTAATCCATGATAGCGTTATTACAGTACGCCCAATTGGTGTTTTACGCATGACTGATGAAGCAGGAAAAGATTCAAAAATCTTAGCCGTGCCTATTGATAAATTATGTAAATCTTATCATGACATCAAATGTATTGATGATGTCGGCGTTACTCTTAAGAAACAAATTGAACACTTTTTTACTTACTACAAGGACTTTGAAGAAGACAAGTGGGTGAAAATTGATGGCTGGGGCAATTCTATTGAAGCCAAAAAAGAACTTCAGGACTCTTTTGACACCTATCATCAATAACTCTTTCAAAATCGTATCAGGTAACTATCGGAGCAGAAAATTTAACTTTCCCGATACGCCTAGTTTAAGACCCACATCAGGCAAAATTCGAGAAACCTTATTTAATTGGATTCAATTTGAGTCACACAACAAAACTTATTTGGATTTATTTGCTGGCAGTGGAAGTTTAAGTTTTGAAGCGCTGTCCCGTGGCGCTAAACAAGTTGTTAGTATTGAAAAAGACTTCAATACCTATCAAAGTTTAAAAAAAAATCAAGCGCTGTTAAAAACAAACAAAATAAGTATTTTTAATCAAGATGCACTAAATTTCTTGTCTGAAAAGAGCGTACAAACTTTTGATTTTGTTTTTTTAGACCCGCCTTTTAATAAAAATTATCTGCCAAAAACTTTAAAAGCACTTTCAAAAGGTCATTTTGTTGCTTCAAACACAAAAATTTATATAGAATCTGAATTTAAAATTTTAAAAAATGAAGTGGCTGAATGCTTATCAACAAACATTCAAATTAACAAACAAAAAAAAACAGGAGAAGTTCATTATTGCTTAATAACCTTGTTATAAAACTTTGACTAAATGACCTTATTATGAAAAAAATCGCAATTTATCCGGGCTCGTTTGACCCAATCACCAATGGTCATGTTGACTTAATCAAACGTGCCAGTAAATTATTTGACGACATTATTATTGGCATTACTCAAAATGGTAAAAAAGCCGCTTTTTTAAGTATTGATGATAGAATTAACACAATCAATACTGCACTTAAAGGCATTGACAATATTAAAGTATTAAGTTTTGACACGCTATTGGTTGATTTTGCAGCTAAGCAAAATGCACAAGTGATTTTACGTGGATTGCGTGCTGTTAGTGACTTTGAATACGAATTTCGGCTCTCAGGTATGAACAAACACCTTAATCCTAACATTGAAACTCTATTTATGACCCCTGCCGAACAGTACGCCAATATCTCCTCTTCTTTGGTAAAAGAAATTCTAGCATTGGGCGGTGATATTAGTGTTTTTGTACCTGCATCAGTTGAGGCATTACTCAAGCAGCGCTTA
Source organism: Candidatus Ruthturnera sp. (assembly GCA_030599095.1). Lineage (GTDB taxonomy): Bacteria > Pseudomonadota > Gammaproteobacteria > PS1 > Pseudothioglobaceae > Ruthia. The sequence continues at coordinate 20,067 of JAUVOQ010000007.1, read as the reverse complement.
TGAAATTTTTACCCTTAATCCTTGAAAAAAAAATGCCCATCCCTATATAGGACGTATCTTAAATACTAAGGAGTAAAAAAATGTCAAAGATTATCGGTATTGACTTAGGCACAACTAATTCATGCGTGGCCATTATGGATGGCGGTAGCGTTAAAATTATTGAAAATTCTGAGGGTGATCGCACTACCCCATCTATTATCGCTTATCCAAAAGACTCTGAAGAGGTTTTGGTTGGTCAGCCAGCAAAACGTCAAGCGGTTACCAATCCTGAAAATACGCTATACGCAATTAAGCGTTTAATTGGTCGTCGTTTTGATGAGGATGCTGTACAAAAAGACATTAATCTTGTGCCTTATAAAATTGTCAAAGCTGACAATGGTGATGCTTGGGTTGAGGTTAAGGGTAAAAAAATGGCCGCTCCTGAAATTTCAGCAAAAGTCATTGGTAAAATGAAAAAAACTGCTGAAGATTATTTGGGTGAAGAGGTTACTGAGGCGGTTATCACAGTTCCTGCTTACTTTAACGACTCACAACGCCAAGCAACTAAAGATGCAGGCAAAATTGCAGGTCTTAATGTTAAGCGCATTATCAATGAGCCAACCGCAGCAGCATTGGCTTATGGTGTTGACAAAGTTAAAGGTGATAAAGTTGTCGCTGTCTATGACTTAGGTGGTGGTACATTTGACGTATCTATCATTGAAATGGAAGACATTGATGGTGAAAAACATTTTGAAGTACTCTCTACCAATGGGGATACTTTCCTAGGTGGTGAAGATTTTGATCAACGTATTATTGGCTATTTAGTTGATGAGTTCAAAAAAGACCAAGGTGTTGATTTAACCAATGACCCTATGGCACTACAGCGCTTAAAAGAAGCCGCTGAAAAAGCCAAGATTGAGTTGTCTTCTTCTGAACAAACCGAAGTCAACTTACCTTACGTGACTGCAGATGCTTCAGGTCCTAAACATCTTAATATTAAAATCACTCGTGCCAAGTTAGAATCATTGGTTGAGAATCTACTCAAACGCACTATTGAGCCATGCAAAATCGCACTTAAAGATGCAAATTTATCTGCAAGTGATATTGATGAAGTCATCTTAGTAGGTGGTCAAACACGCATGCCTAAAGTCACGAAAGTAGTACAAGACTTTTTTGGTAAAGAGCCTAAAAAAGATGTCAACCCTGACGAGGCAGTAGCAATGGGTGCTGCAATCCAAGCAGGTGTATTAGGTGGTGATGTTAAAGATGTCTTGTTATTAGACGTCACGCCATTATCTCTAGGCATTGAAACCATGGGCGGTGTTATGACCAAACTAATTGAGAAAAATACAACCATCCCTACCAATGCAAGCCAAATTTTTTCAACCGCAGCTGACAATCAATCTGCAGTCACTGTGCATGTATTGCAAGGTGAGCGTGATATGGCTAGTGCCAATAAATCATTAGGTCAATTCAATCTTGATGGCATTCCAAATGCACCTAAAGGTCAGCCTCAAGTCGAAGTAACATTTGACATTGATTCTGATGGCATCTTAGATGTATCTGCCAAAGACAAAAATACTGGTAAAAAGCAATCAATCACCATTAAAGCCTCATCTGGTTTAAGTGATGAAGAGGTTGAGAAAATGATTAAAGACGCTGAAGCACATGCTGATGAGGATAAGAAGTTCCAAGAATTAGTCACTAGTAAAAACATGGCAGATTCCTTAATACACTCAACCAAGCAAACGCTAGAAGAGCTAAAAAATGAAGTTTCTGATGATGAAAAATCAGCGATTGAAACGGCCATTACCGAGCTTGAAAAAGCCATTAAAGGCGATGACAAAGAAGCCATTGATGCCAAGGTTCAAAGTTTAAGTGAAAAAGCACAACCGTTGGCTGAAAAAGCACAGGCCAAAGCAGGTACCGAAAACGCCTCGCAAGAAGAACCAAACACTGATGATGACGTGCTTGATGCCGATTTTGAAGAGGTTAAAGACGACAAATAAAAGGTTAAAAACCTAACAACTAAAAACCTTCCCTAAGAGACAACGCTTGAGGAGGGTTTTTTAATAATAAGGTCACTATGTCACAAAGAGATTATTACGAAGTACTGGGTGTTGCAAAAAATTCAGATGCCAAACAAATTAAAAAAGCTTACAAGCATTTGGCAATGAAACACCATCCTGATCGGGTTAAAGACGACAAGGCATCAGCTGAAAAAAAATTCAAAGAAATTCAAAAAGCTTATGCCATTTTATCCGATGCCCCAAAACGCCAAGCTTACGACCAATTTGGTCATGCAGGTGTTAACGGCAATGCTGGTGCCGCTGGTGGCAATCCATTCAATGGTGGCTTTGGCGATATTTTTGGCGATATTTTTGGCGGTGGCTCTCAACAATCCAACAATCGTGGCTCAGATTTGCGTTATGATTTAGAAATTGATTTAAAAGAAGCGGCACAAGGCACTACCGTTAAAGTTCGTATTCCAAAAAATGAAACTTGCGACACCTGCTCAGGCACTGGCGCAAAACCCGGCACCAATGTTAAAACCTGCTCAACCTGTGGCGGTGCAGGACAAGTACAAATACAACAAGGATTTTTTGCCGTACAACGCCCTTGTGGCATTTGCTCTGGTACAGGTCAAAAAATTGAATCGCCTTGTGGCACTTGCCGTGGACAAGGCGTGGTGCGCAAGCAAAAAACCCTATCAGTCAAAATCCCTGCAGGCGTAGACACAGGCAATCGCATTCGTTTGAGTGGCGAAGGCGAGACAGGTGCTAGAGGTGGTCCTACTGGTGATTTATACGTGCAAGTTCACGTTAGAAAGCACGCCATTTTTGAACGTGAAGACAACGATTTGTATTGTGAAGTGCCTATTGACTTTGCAACTGCAGTGCTAGGTGGCTCAATTGAGGTGCCCACACTTGAGAATAAATTAAAAATTAAAGTCCCAGCAGGCACTCAAACTGGAAAACTATTTCGCTTACGTGGCAAAGGCATTACCCATCTTCAGCGTGGTGGCTCTGGCGATTTAATCTGTCAAGTTAAGATTGAAACGCCTGTCAATCTTAACAAAAAACAACAAGGCTTATTGCAAGAGTTCTCCAGTTCATGTGGCAAAAAGCATTACCCTGAGTCAGGTTCTTTCTTTGATAAGATGAGGTCATTTTTTGAATAAAATAAAGGTAGAATATAGAGGGTACTATTCTTATTTAAACCATTTATTATTTTGCGCCTAAGAAACGATATTAAAAACGGCATTATCAAAGCCAGCCGTAAACATTTTGGCAATGCTGATTTGTATTTGTTTGGTTCACGTGTAGATGATAGCAAAAAAGGCGGCGATATTGATTTATTTGTTGAGAGTAGTGTCAGTATTCATTCTGATAACAGACATGATTTTTTAACAGATATTTATCGCAATATTACCGAGAGGAGTATTGATTTGATCATAAAAAACCCAAATTCAACTCAACAACAAATTTTTACTATCGCCAAAAAAACTGGCATCAAACTATGCTGAAGGAGTATTTAAAAATTGCCAATATTCATATTAAAAGAGCAAGCGAAGCATTAAAAAACTTATCTATAATTGATTTAAACTCAAAATCTTTTGATGATAACCATATTGTTGTTCATATAGATTCTTTTATTTTTAGATTTATCAAATTACAAGATTACCTTGGGAAAAAAATATTCCCAGAGTTGTTGGTAAAAATTGATGTAGAGCAAAATGATATGCCTTTAATTGATGTGCTTGATAGATTAGAAAAAATTGGTTTATTGCCAGACAGCGACCGCTGGATAGATTATAGAGATGTTAGAAACAAACTCACCCATGAATATCCAGAAGACAAAACCAACCTTATCACAGGCATTCAAGAAGCGATGATTTATTTTGTAGAAATCAAACAAATTGTTCATCAAATAGAAACCTATATAACCACCCACAAACTATGAAAATTAAACAAATTAAAGCAAGAGAAGTTCTTGATTCTAGAGGCAACCCAACTGTTGAGGCAGATGTTATTCTTGATGATGGCACAATGGGTAGTGCGATGGTGCCATCTGGTGCATCAACGGGTCAGCGTGAAGCTTTGGAGTTGCGAGATGGGGATAAATTGCGCTACTTAGGTAAAGGGGTTTTAAAGGCCATTGAGTTTGTCAATACAGAAATTTGTGATACTTTGGTTGGCTTTGGCATTGAGGATTTAAGCAAGATTGATCAAGCGATGATTGATTTAGATGGCACTGAAACCAAATCAAGATTAGGCGCAAATGCAATTTTAGCAGTCTCGTTAGCTGCCGCTCATGCGAATGCCAATAGACAACACAAACCATTATATGTGTCCTTAAATCAAGGTGGCAATTACAAACTGCCTGTACCTATGATGAATATTATTAATGGCGGTGAACACGCTAATAATAGTGTTGATATTCAAGAATTCATGATCATTCCTGCGGGTGCACCAAGCTTTAAAGAAGCGCTACGTTATGGCGTTGAAGTGTTTCATCATTTAAAAGCAGTGTTAGAGACCAAGGGCATGAATACCGCCGTGGGTGATGAGGGTGGTTTTGCCCCTGATTTATCTTCAAATGAAGACGCCATTAAGGTTATTTTAGAAGCGATTGACAATGCAGGCTATAAAGCAGGTAAAGATATTTTTATCGGTATTGACGCAGCAAGTTCAGAATTTTATGAAAACGGCACTTACAATTTAGCCTCTGAAAACAAATCATTCAACTCTGAAGAATTTGTTGATTATTTGAACAATTGGGTGGAAAACTATCCAATTATTTCAATTGAAGATGGCATGGATGAAAATGATTGGGATGGCTGGCACTTGTTAACCAAAAAAATCGGTGATAAAGTACAATTGGTTGGTGATGACTTATATGTAACCAATAGTAAGATTTTAAAACAAGGTATTGAAAAAAATATTGCCAACTCTATTTTAATTAAAGTCAATCAAATTGGCACCCTAACTGAAACCTTTCAAGCCATGAAGATGGCAACAGATGCTGGCTATACCTCAGTTATGTCACACAGATCGGGTGAAACTGAAGATACCACCATTGCTGATTTAGCAGTGGCTACTAGTTGCGGACAGATTAAAACTGGCTCTCTTTCTCGCTCAGACCGTTTGGCAAAATATAACCGCCTACTTCGTATTGAAGAAGAATTAGGGGTTAAGGCGATTTATCCAGGGCTTGATGCTTTTAATCATTTAAATTAAACTTGTCATTCTATAACAAGTTAGCACAGCTGATTGGAATCGCTCTCAACTTTTTGGCTTAGTATTATCCTTTTTGGATTGATACTAAGTTCTGCATTTTTCTCTAGTGCCGAAACTTCAATGATGGCAATTAATCGCTATCGCCTTAAGGTTTTAAGCAAAAGCAATAAAAATGCAAAACGTACCGAGCATTTACTTAATGACTTGGATTGTCTGATTGGTACAATTCTACTGGGCAACAACTTTGTTAATATTTTTGCCTCTAGTATTGCAACCATACTAGCCATTAAACTATGGGGCGAAGGCTCAATTGTGCTGGCTTCTTTGGCGTTGACTTTTATCATCTTGGTTTTTGCAGAAACAACCCCCAAAACATTTGCCGCTAAAAATCCTGAAAAAATCGCCCTACCAGCCTCAATTGTCATTGCAGCATTAATTAAACTATTTAAACCTTTTGTGTGGCTAATTGCCCAATTATCAATGATGATATTGGCATTATTTGGCATGAAGAACGAACCAAACAACAACCTTATTAGTTCAGAAGAGTTAAGAATGGTGGTCAGCGATGCTAAGCCCGTTATTGCCTCTAATTATCAAAAAATGTTACTCAATATTATTGACTTAGAGAAAGTTAAGGTTGAGGATATTATGATTCCTAGACATGAATTAATTAGCATTGACATTAACAAACCTGATGAAATTTTAAAACAATTTGAGCGCATACAACACACCAGATTACTCACTTATGACACATCAAGTGATAATATTACTGGCGTATTGCACATGCGTGATGTTGTTAATTTATATGCCAAAGGCGACTTTAGTATTAGCAATGTATTGGCACTAGTTCGCACGCCTTATTTTGTGCCAGAAGGCACCAGCCTTGCTCACCAATTAGCACATTTTCAACAACAAAAAAGACGACTGGGTTTGATTGTGGATGAATACGGAGAAGTGCGTGGCATGATTGTATTAGAAGATATCTTGGAAGAAATTGTAGGGCAATTCACCTCAAACCAGAATGAAAGTATTGATGAGATTACCAAGCAAAAAGATGGCAGTTACTTGGTTGACCCTAAAATCAGCATACGAGAATTAAACAATTTATTACAATTAAACCTATCTGTCACCAAAGCAAAAACCCTAAATGGCTTAATTTTAGAAACATTACAAAACATTCCTGAGCGTGATGTTAGCTTAAAAATTGACAATGTATTGATTGAAATTATGCAGATTTCTAACCAAACCATCAAACTGGTTAAACTGACCAAATTAGACTAAAGCCTGCCCCATTCTAACCACCTCGGCTTCCTTTAAAACAAATCTATTAGTTTGATTTGGCATCAGCATAATCACAGTTGAACCCATGTTAAATCGACCCAATTCTTGACCTTTTTTAAGACTGATGCCTTTATTTGAATAGTCAAAATATTGGATTTGTTTTTGATAAGACGGGTTAATTTGACCATGCCACACGGTTTGCATTGAGCCTACAAAAATAGCACCCACTAAAACAAATGCACACAAACCAAATTCAGTCTCAAAATAACACACAATACGTTCATTTCTAGCAAACAACCCATCCACATTTTCAGCGGTGGTTTGATTCACTGAAAACAAATCACCTGGAATATAACTCATTGAAATTAGTTTGCCATCATAAGGCATGTGAATACGATGATAATCTTTAGGCGCTAAATAAATAGTGGCAAAAAAACCCGCCTTGAATTCAACACTTCTAATGTCATTACCCAGTAACTGCTCAACACTATATCGATGGTTTTTGGCTTGAATAATTTGGGCGTTATTAATATTGCCAACTTGCGACACTCTGCCATCAACAGGGCAAATAATCAAACTATCGGCCATTTTTCTAGCATCTGGTTTTAATGCTCTGGTAAAAAAATCATTAAAATGTTGATAATCTTCAATATTTTCACGCACTGCTTCGGATAGATTAACTTGATAAGACTTCACAAACCAAGCAATAAACCTATTTTTCAACCAAACATTTTTAATGCGTGCAAAACGAAACATTAACTTGGACAGCCAATGTTGAGGGGTAACGTACTGCCACCAAATCATCATTTTTTATATCAGTTTGGACTGAATAAACAACAAGGCATCATCAAACGTTACTTCTATTTTATCCGCCTTATCTCTTGCCTTATATTCCACATTGCCATTATCGGCATGAGTGTCGCTAATAACTATCCTATGTGGAATGCCAAGCAATTCAGAATCAGCAAACATAATGCCAGCACGCTCTTTTCTATCATCCAACAAGACTTCAATGTCCGCCTCAATAAACTGCTGATAAAGTTTATCAGCCAAGGCTTTCACACGAGTGGATTTATGATAATTAATCGGCACAATAACGATCTGAAAAGGCGCAATCGCTTGAGGAAAAATAATGCCCTTGTCATCATAATTTTGCTCAATAGAAGCGGCAATAATACGCGTCACACCAATACCATAACAGCCCATTGTGGTTGTGATTGCCTTACCAAATTCTCCAATAACATTGGCTTTCATAGCGCTAGAATACTTAGTGCCTAGTTGGAAAATATGCCCAACTTCAATGCCACGTTTAATCATCAATTTTCCCTCGCCATCTGGAGATTTATCTCCTTCCACAGCGTTACGTAAATCGGCTTCATTTAACTCAATATCCTGCCAATTAACACCTGTTAAATGATAATCCCACTCATTAGCACCACAAACAAAATCACACAATATGCTGGCTGAATAATCAACAATTAAATCAATGCCTAAATCTTTAATACCTATAAAACCTTTCTTTAAACCCAAATTTTTAATCTCATCATCTGTTGCAAACTCAAAATCGCCAAACAAATTATGTACTTTAACTTCATTTAATTCATGATCGCCACGTAGCACTAATGCTTTAAAACCGTTTTTGGTTTTAATAATTAAAGTTTTAACACAATTTGATTTTTTAACATTCAAAAACTCTGAAAGCTCTTCAATACTGGTTTTTTTCTTGGTTAAAATTTCTTTTTCTTTTTCTTTTGGTGTGTTGGTTTTCTTTTGTTTTTTAAAGGCTACTTTTTCAATATTAGCCGCATAATCTGACCCATCTGAAAAACAAATGGCATCCTCTCCACTTTCTGCCAATACATGAAATTCATGCGAAGCATCGCCACCAATTGAGCCAGAATCTGCTAAAACTGCACGATAATCAAGACCCAATCGGTCAAAAATATTGCAATAAGTTTGATGCATCGCCTCATAAGTTTGTTGCAAAGAATCTTGGTCAAGATGAAACGAATAGGCATCTTTCATGATAAATTCGCGCGAACGCATCACCCCAAAACGAGGGCGAATTTCATCTCTAAATTTGGTTTGAATTTGATAAAAATTCATAGGTAGTTGCTTATAACTACGCAAATATTGTGCGGCCAAATGCGTAATCACTTCTTCGTGCGTTGGCCCTAGGCAAAATTCACGCTGGTGGCGATCGGTAAAGCGCAATAACTCAGCACCATATTTATCCCATCTGCCAGAAGCTTGCCAAAGTTCTGCAGGTTGAGCAACAGGCATCAACACTTCTTGAGCGCCTGATCTATTCATTTCCTGTCGAATAATATTTTCAACTTTGTGCAACACCCTGACACCCATTGGCAAGTATGAATACAAGCCAGACGCCAGTTTAGAAATAAGCCCTGCTCGAATCATGAGTTGATGCGAGATAATTTGTGCATCATTCGGTGCTTCTTTTTTGGTTGGGATTAAAAGCTTCGTTGTTTTCATTTATAATAGCAAGAAAAAAATATTCAATTTTACCCATGCCCGATATTCAAACACTTTTAATTTATATTATTCCTCTAACTTTTGCCATTACTCTGCATGAATTTGCTCATGGCTGGGTTGCTAATCAATGTGGCGATGCAACTGCTAGAATGCTTGGCAGACTTACCTTAAACCCCATCAAACATATTGATCCAATGGGGTCAATTTTAGTGCCAATTGTGTTGTATTTTACAGGTTCGCCTTTTTTATTTGGCTGGGCAAAACCAGTGCCAATTAACTTTAATGCTTTAAAATATCCCAAACGAGATATGATTTTAGTTGCGCTTGCTGGTCCAGCCTCTAATTTTATAATGGCATTGTTATGGTCTTTTGCCATTATGATTGCCCTTAGTCTAGAATCTCAATTGTTAATAGAAATGGCAAAATTTGGGGTTGTTATTAACTTAGTTTTAGGTGTGTTTAATCTACTCCCCCTGCCACCACTTGATGGATCTCGCATAGTCAGTGCATTATTGCCCAATAATTTAGCTTATTATTACAATAAATTAGAAGTTTACGGTTTATATATTGTATTAGCTTTGTTGTTCTTTGGTATTTTTCAGAAAGTGATTTTACCAATCGTTAGAATCTTACAAGTTTCTATATTTAGTGCCATCGGATTGATTTAAGAATAGCAAGTAATATGCAAAACGCATATTGCTATAATCAAAAATATTTTTTGCAAAACAAACTTGAAACTTTTGCAAAATCAAACGTGGCTTACATAGTCCAACCTGAAAAACTCAAAAATACCAGCCGTGGTAAATACTTTCGCATCGTTGTTAAAGTATTTTCAGATGGTGTTGAAGTGTCGGACTTATTGATTAATCAAAATCTAGCACACTCTTAAGACAGTTTTTTTCTAAGCAATTCGTTAACTTGTTTAGGATTGGCCTTGCCAGCAGTAAGTTTCATGATTTGACCGACAAAAAAGCCCAAAATCTTATCATTACCCGATTTAAACTGAGCCACTTGTGGCGCATTATTGGCAATCACTTGTTCTACAATTGTCTTAATTTCACCCGTATCGGTCATTTGCTTTAACCCCTTAGCTTGAATGATTTCATCGGCATTACCCTCACCACGCCACATGGCTTTAAACACCTCTTTGGCGGTCTTTCCAGAAATAGTATTATCACTAATGCGATCTATTAATAATGACAAAGATTGCGCAGTAATGGGCGAGTCTTGAATGTCAATTTGATGCTTATTTAAAGAAGCTGATAAGTCACCCATGACCCAATTGGCATAAAGTTTGGCGTTATCTATACGATGCTTGAGCATGGTTTCAAAATAGTCAGCCAAAGGTTTTTGCAAGGTCAGTACATCTGCATCATAATCGCTCAAACCTAACTCTGCAACAAACCTTGCTTTTTTCTGAATTGGCAATTCTGGTAAAGTTTGTCTGATTTTTTCTAATAATTCATCCGAAATCTCAACGGGCAATAAATCTGGGTCTGGGAAATAGCGATAATCGTTTGCCTCTTCTTTTGAACGCATAGAACGAGTTTCATGTTTCACTGAATCGTACAAGCGGGTTTCTTGCACAACCCGACCACCTTCTTCAAGAATGTCTTGTTGGCGTTCAACTTCAAGATTAATCGCACGTTCTAAAAATTTAAATGAATTGATGTTTTTTAACTCTGCGCGCGTGCCGAGCTCTTTTTGTCCTTTAGGGCGAATAGAAACATTGGCATCACAACGGAATGAGCCTTCTTGCATATTGCCATCACAAATATCAATATATTGTATCAAAGTATGAATTTTTTTAGCATACGCCACCGCTTCTTTAGCACTACGCATATCAGGCTCGGAGACAATTTCAAGTAGTGGCGTGCCTGCGCGGTTTAAATCAATGGCTGTGTCATCATTAAACATATCATGTATAGATTTGCCCGCATCTTCTTCCAAATGCGCACGAGTAATACCAACTACTTTGGTTTGCTCATTAGGCGTGATTTCGATTTTTCCTTCGCCGACAATAGGCCAATCCATTTGTGAAATTTGATAGCCTTTGGGTAAATCTGGATAAAAATAATTCTTTCTGTCAAATATATTACGTTGATTAATATGTGCATTAATCGCCAAGCCAAATTTAATTGCCTTATTAACAGCCTCAACATTAAGCACAGGTAAAACACCTGGCAAGCCCAAATCAACCGCACAAGCCTGTGAATTAGGCTTTTGACCATACTGGGTTGAGGCGGCTGAAAAAATTTTAGATTTGGTGCTGAGTTGTGCGTGAATTTCTAGCCCAATAATAGTTTCCCATTGCATATTTAATTCCTAATATATTTTCCAAAGATTTTCCCACCAATGCATTTAAAGATATATTATTTTTTATATGCTCTTTGGTAGGCTAATTTATGTAATTTTGGACTAATGCGAACATTAAAAACCCTTTATAGACTTTTTGCATCTCTCTACCTAGTTTTTGACAAGTCTTAACATATTCATCAAAAGTTAAATCTTTTTTAATTGGATTTGCTAAAAACCAATTAAGCAATTTATCTTTTTACCCATTTTATCATAATGCTATAAATCAGTTACAAAAAGAAACAATTTATATCTAATTTGAGCAAGATATAATAATCAGATGTTTAGTCCCACAATCTTATGGTGTATCACCACCCTAACTACAGGATACTAACTGATGTAAAATTGCGTTATGGCGTTGAACTGGGAAATCATTTTATGGGTTTTTGCTATTATTGGTGAATAAATAGGCATGATTGGCATGTTATTTGTGTTGTTTAGTTTAACTTGTTTGAAATAAGAAATTTTAGATGATTGTCTTAAATTGTTGGGATTTTATAAGTGGCTAGAGCCGCTACTCATTTAGGCAACACCAAGCGTGTTAATCAGCAATAGTTGGTTGGGGCAATTAGGTATTATTGATACAATAATTAAGAGAAAGGTATGATTATTATTCCCGCAATAGATTTAAAAGATGGCCAGTGTGTTCGTTTAAGGCAGGGCTTGATGGAGGATGTCACGGTATTTTCTGACAGTCCCATTGAAATGGCGGCGCAGTGGGTAGAGCAAGGTGCGCGTAGATTACACTTAGTGGATCTTAATGGCGCATCTGAAGGTAAGCCAATTAATGCAAAAAGCGTGACTGAGATTACACAAGCATTTCCAGATTTGCCAGTGCAAATTGGAGGTGGTATTCGTAGTATGCAGATTGCGAATACTTATATTGAAGCGGGCATTAGTTATCTAATTATTGGTACAATGGCGGTAACAAATCCTGAGTTTATATCTGAGTTATGTCGTCAATTCCCCGATAAGGTGATTGTGGGTTTGGATGCGAATGATGGCTTGGTGGCGACAAAGGGTTGGGTGCAGCAAACGGATTTGAATGTGGTGGATTTATCGAAAAAATTTGAACAAGATGGGGTGAGTGCCATTGTTTATACCGATATTGCACGTGACGGGATGATGCAGGGCGTAAATGTTGAAGCCACAGTTCATCTTGCCAAGCAAACCTCAATCCCCATTATCGCATCAGGTGGCATTACTAATATGGAAGATATTTCTGGGTTGTTAGTTGAGGCACATTTTGGCATTATGGGGGCAATTACTGGGCGGGCAATTTATGAAGGCACACTTGATTTTAAACAAGCACAACAGCTTTGCGATGCAAATTGAGGTTGCGTACGCTTTGAGAAATACACAAACTTTACTTGAGCTAGAAGTGAACGAGGGAGCGACTTTAAAGCAAGCGATTAAGGCATCTGGCATATTGGATATTTATCCGCAGATTAACCTTAGCAAAGACAAAATTGGTATTTTTGGCAAAATTGCCAAACTTGATACCATCCTTAGAGACAAAGACCGAATTGAGATTTACCGCCCGCTTATTGCTGACCCTAAAGCAGTGCGCAAAGAACGAGTTGCACAAGGCAAAAAGATGCGCAGTGGTAAAAAACTTGAACTTTGTTAAAATAGTGCTTTAATTCACGCAAATGTTAATGAACGAAGAACAATCTCCATCAAAATTATCTTTCTTACAAAGGTTTAAAAAACGCTGCTTACATACGCTATTACGCTCAAATTATGAGCTTTTACAAGTGCTCAAAGAGGCGGAAGAAAACCACATTATTGACTCCCATTCTCGCTCAATTATTGAAAGCACAATGCAGCTTGAAAAGCTAGAAGCACGTGATGTGATGGTGCCAAAATCAAAAATGGTGATGATTGAGCACCAAGCAACCACTAAAGAATTGCTTGATATTATGATTAAATCTTCACACTCTAGATTTCCAATTATTAATAGCAATAAGAGTAAAATCCAAGGCGTGATTTTGGCTAAGGATTTACTTGAGTTTTTGGCAGGCGACCAAAAGTCTGAGTTTAATTATAAAGAATATTTACGAGATTCTATTTTGGTGCCAGAAAGTAAAACCCTTGGTTCGTTGTTAAGAGATTTTCAACAGAAAAAATCACACATGGCAATTGTGATGGATGAATATGGCGAAATTGCGGGTTTGGTAACACTTGAAGATGTGTTAGAGCAAATCGTAGGTGAGATTGAAGACGAGCATGATTTTGAAGAAGACAACATTATTGATTTTGGTGAGGGCAGATTCCTACTTAAAGCCAACACCCCTATTGAAGAATTTGATGAGTTCTTTGGGGTGAAATTACAAGTTGAAAATATTGACACAGTGGCTGGCTTGGTGATTAAAGGTTTTACTTACTTGCCTGAGCAAATGGATAAAATATCGCTGCAAGGTTTTGATTTTAAAATTTTAAAAACCGATTCTAGACGCATTCATTTACTTGAAATAGAGCGCTCGTTGGGTGGTAACGCTTGATGGATATTTTTATTAGTGTGTTTTTAGGGTTATTAGGTGGTGGCGTGCACACGAACCATTCGCACGACGACTCTACGCATTTTCCCAAACCCACAGATTTTGATTATTTAGCATAATTTCACCATGTCATCCTCATTAGAAAACACCGCACAACTTGCCATTGATTTATTAAAAAAGCACGAGATGACTGATTATGAAATGTCGTTAAGTTCAAGCTCTGGCGTTTCTACTACTATCAGATTAGGTAAAGTTGAAACCTTAGAATATCACTTGGATAAAAGTTTTGATATTAATGTTTATATGGGTAATAAAAAAGGGCATGCATCCAGTGTTGATTTGAGCAAACAAGGGATTGGAAAGACCATTGAATCTGCTTGTCTAATTGCTAAATACACACAAAATGATGAATTTAATGGCTTGGCACCAAAAGCATTAATGGCATTTAATCCACCTGATTTAGATTTGTATTATCCGTGGGATTTAGAACCAAGTGATAGTATTGAGCTGGCCACGCGTTGTGAAACGGCAGCATTAGAGCAAAAGCATATTGATAACTCAGATGGTGCTGAATTGTCAAGTTTTCAAGGCAAGGGCTTATATGTCAACTCACATGGCATGATGGCAGCACAACAAAGTGCTAGGCATTCACTACATTGTGCCATTATTGCCAAGCAAGACAAGGACATGCAAACGGCCTATGAATACACAGTGGCATTGGATAATAATGATTTAGAATTGCCAGAAGTGGTGGGTCAAAAAGTAGCAAAGTTGGCTATTAACAAGCTGGGTGCAAGGTCACTCACATCGCAAAAATGCCCAGTTATTTTTACGCCACGTTTGTCTGGTGGATTATTTTCACAATTAATGGGTGCGTTAAGTGGCGCTCGCCAATATAAAAAATCAACATTTTTATTGGACAGTATTGAGCAAAAGGTAATGCCTAGTGGCATTAGTTTATTAGAAAATCCATTGGTTAAAAAAACCATTGGTGCGAAAGCCTTTGACCAAGATGGCGTGTTAAAAAGGCGACAATATTTTGTCAAAGATGGCCAAGTGCAAAGCTATATTATGGGGCAATATTCAGCCAATCAGTTGGGTCTTAAAACCACAGCAAATGCAGGTGGGGTGAATAATGTGATGATTGAGCATGGGTTTAAAGGCGGTCTTGATGAGATGATCAAAGACATGCACCAAGGTCTAGTGGTAACTGAGTTGATGGGGCAAGGTGTGAATGACATAACGGGTGATTATTCTCGTGGCGCTTTGGGCTTTTGGGTGGATAATGGTAAAATTCAATACCCAGTGTCAAGCATTACAATTGCTGGCAATCTTAAAGAAATGCTATTAGGTATTGAAGGTATTGGCTCAGATATTGACCACCGGAGTAATCTTAAAGTTGGCTCTGTTTTAGTGAACCAAATGACCATCGCAGGAGAGGTGTCATGAACTTTGAAAACAATTTGCAATATGATATTGCCATTGTCGGTGGTGGCATGGTCGGTCAAGCTTTTGCTTTATCTATGAGTAATAAAGGGCTAAAGATTGCTATTATTGAGCCTAATCATCCCAGTCCAAAATTGCAAGATAAGTGTCGCGCGCGCGTTAGTGCAATTACCCCTAAATCAGAGGCGTTGTTAAAAAGTATTGGCGTGTGGGCGTTAATTGAGCGTAAATGTCCGTTTACTGATACCCATGTTTGGGATCAAAACTCTCATGGTAGCCTAGATTTTCATAAAGAAGATGAGGGGATTAACCAGTTGGGTCATATTATTGAAAATGATGCCATACAATCTGCAATGTATATGGTGCTAGAAAAAACCCATGTTGAATTTGTTCGTACAAAACTAACTGCTATTCATAAAATTGATCATGGCTATCAGCTTGATTTAGATAGCAATCAGAAAATAACATGCAATTTATTGATTGGTGCAGATGGTGCTAGATCGAACGTTAGAGAATTAGCAGGCATTGAATTTAATGAAAATAATTATCAGCAAAAAGCCATTGTTTGTAATATTGAATCACCACAAAGTTTCCAAAATACAACTTGGCAACGCTTTTTGTCAGATAGTATTATTGCCTTACTACCTTTAAGTGAATACCAAGCCTCTATTGTTTGGTCAGCAGAAAATCATTTGGCTGATGAGCTTATGCAGCTCTCAAGCAAGCAGTTTGCTGATAGGCTCTCCCAAGGCGTTGAGTATAAATTTGGTCGGTTTAAAGTTATCAGTAACATTCAAGCTTTTCCACTCATTGAACGTAGTGCACAAGATTATGTAAAACATAATTTAGCATTAATCGGCGATGCCGCACACAATATTCACCCTCTTGCAGGCCAAGGTGTTAATTTAGGTTTTTCAGATGTTGGTGAATTATCACAACAATTACAAACTAATAATCAACCTTTAGGAGATTATTTAGTATTACGAAAATATGCCAGAGCCAGAAGGTTGAATAACGAACTCATGGCAAAAACCATGACTGGACTCAACTGGATTTATAAAGAAAATAACGAACCACTTAGATGGCTACGTGGCTTTGGCATGAATTTGATTAACCAAAGCCCAGCACTTAAATCATTTTTTCAAAAACATGCATTGGGTGATGTTTAACTAAATCCAAAGCGAAATTCTTGTTTTTTCATAAGGCAGATGTGGTGGTTAATGCAGTGGTCTCATTGCTGTATATTTGTTGTTATATTTCTTTAGGTGAAGGGATGACACTCCCCTTTAATTGATTGTGTGGTTTTGGCATAAATTCTATTAATGAGATTTTAATGCTTAAATCTTTTTCTAAAAGCACGTTAGCGGTAAATTGTAGTTGGCGTGATGATTGCATTAAGTGGCACATCCCAAGGCTTGGCGTTGAGTGTGTCTACTTTTTGGCAATCAAACGCCAAGCCGTAAAGTTTTGGATTTTTATAATTTTGTTGACGCTTTTTAAAGGTCAGTGTACGGTCATAAAATCCACCACCCATACCAATTCGGTTTTTATTTTTATCAAAGCCTACCAGTGGCATGAAAATAATATTCATTTGTTTGGCGCTTAAAATTTGAGTGGAAATAGGCTCTTTAATGCCAAATCTATTTTTCCTGAAATGCTTATTAATTTCTGCAAATTTAAGGCTTTTATCAACCAATATTGGTAAATAGATACAAAAACCTTGTTTTTTTAAGAAGTTATAAATATATTTAGTATCAATTTCACCATCGTTCGATAGGTAAATGGCAATTTTTTGCCCACGTTTAAAAGCGGTTAATTTTTGTGTTTTGGATAATAAGCGTTTGGCGGATTTCTCTCGATTGCTGTGATTAATAGCATGTCTTGTTTGTCTGAGTATGAGTCTTGATACCTGCATAACAAGCATGATAACTTTTAAAAAAGATCCATTGCGCCATGTTGAAAAAACCTGAACCATAAGGTTTAAGGCGGAAGTTTGAAGATTACCGCAGGCTTCCCATTTCAAGATGGGCTTGCTCAATAGTAAACTATCGCATTTCCTGATGTATTTATTTATCGGTTCAGGGGTATATCAACCATAGACACAACAGATAAGTACCATTATCGTCTTTTTTTAGATGCCATGTAGCCCAATTCAAAAATAAAAATTAAAAAACCCAACCTAAGTTTACTCAAGCACGATGTTGCCATCATTAATCATGCTATTGAGGTCAATCCCTGTTACGCCGAACTCGATGCTTACATCTGTAAAGCCACTGCCATTACCATCTGCATCAATATAAAGAGTCGTATAGTAAGCATTATCATCAAAGTCAATAAAGTCTGTAATAACATCACCCGCTTGTGAGTCATAACTCAACAAATCGCTCAAATCTATCACATCAGCTTCAGCATTATAAGTACCAGTATGAGTACTATCAGTATCACCTACTTGAAAATCAAGAATGACATCATCACCATAATTATACTTCAAATACTTAAAAGTATCTTTGCCAGCACCGCCGTCTAGAGTGTCATCACCATCACCGCCGTATATGATGTCATCACCATCACCGCCTTTTAGCCAGTCATCACCATCACCGCCGTATATCTCGTCATCACCCCTACCGCCGTCTAGAATGTCATTCCCGAAATTGCCGTATATAGTGTCAGCACCCTCATTGCCATATATTTCGTCATGACCATCTACGCCACTTATAATGTCATTACCAACACCACCGTATATAGTGTCAGCACCCTCATTGCCTTGTATAGAGTCATCACCACCATAGCCGTATATCTCGTCATGACCATATTTGCCTCTTATAATATCCCCACTGTTACCGCCGTATATAATATCACCATACTCAGTACCCCGCACACCAAGCACGGGGTGCATAAAGACACCGTCACTACTGCCATTGATACCACCGCTACTAACGCTGCTACCTTGTGTTGTAGGGAAATTCAACACGATGTTGCCATCACGAATCATGTCTTGTAGACTAACCCCTGTTACGTTTAGTAGTTCAATACTTACATCTGTGCCAGCGTTGTTGTTATTCTTACCCCCACCCCCACCATCTGCATCAATATAAAGAGTGGTCTTTATATCCGTAGCATTTAGTCCACTATCAACGAGTGTAATAAAGTTGTTAATATCATGCCTTGAGTTATTTGGGCTATAAGTCAATAAAACCGCCAAATCTAGTACATCAGCATCAGCACCAGTCCCTGTTTGAAAATCAGTAATGGTATCATCGCCAGCACCAATATCATCATAAATAAACCTATCTTTGCCAGCATTGCCAGTTAGAGTATCATCACCATCACCGCCTTTTAGCAGGTCATCACCGCTAGTGCCTTGCGTAGGGGAGTGAAGCACGATGTTGCCATCAGTAATCATGGTATTTAAGTCAGTCCCTACTCCGTGTAGGTAGATAGATACTACTGGGTTATTAGAATTAGCAAAATTAAGACCACTCACATCAATACTAATTATGGTAGATATACTATTATCATAGAAAGAAAAAAAGTTTGCAATATCATGACTTAGGTTATTGGGGTCATAACTCAACAAATCTGCTAAATCTAGCACATCGGCATCAACGCCAGTCCCTACTTGAAAATCATGAATATTACTAGTAGAATAACTATTATTATCATACTTAAGAGTATTTTTGCCACCACCAAGGTGTATTGTGTCATTACCTAGACCAGAATTTATCCAGTCATCACCATCACCGCAGTATATCTCATCACCAGCACCGCCGCCGTATATGATGTCATTACCATCACCGCCGTATATGATGTCGCCGTATACACTGAGATGATCACCGCTGTATATAATGTCATGACCAGCACCGCCGTATATGGTGTCTTGACCAGCACCGCCGTATATGATGTCATTACCAGCACCGCCATCTATATGGGAGAACGAGTTTGTAATAGGAGAAGGAAATGGATAACCTAACTTAGCAAGATCGCTGTATATAACGTCATCACCGCCACCGCCGTGTATATAATCTATGCCCCCACCGCCATCTATCCAGTCATGACCCTCTCCGCCTTTTATAAGGTCATTACCAATATCGCTGTATATAACGTCATCACCATCACCGCCGTATAGCCATTGATTAAAACCTTGTATGGATAGAATGTCATTACCATCACCGCCGTATAGAATGTTACTACCATCATTGCCTTCTATATTGTCATCACCCCTACCGCCGTATAGAATGTCATTACCACTATCACCTTTTAATGTATCATCTCCATCACCACCATCCAGAATGTCATGACCACTATCACTATTTATATTGTCATCTCCTGCATGACCATATATCTCATCATTAATAGCTGCTCTACCTAATATATAGTCACTACCACCAGTACCATTTAGAACGTTGCTATTGCTGAAAGCACCTTCTATATAGTTATACCCAGGTAAAAAAAGTAGTATAGCAGCTGTGTTTGTAGAGGTAGTACTAGGGTTATTAGGATTACCGCCACCACTACCAGAACCATAACTATAATCAAAACCAGCACCACTACTGCTACCGCCTCCTCCGCCCCCACCAAGAGCAAGCAGGGGCGCTAAAGTTAATGCACTGATTTCCCCTGCCAAAAACACATCATTAAAACTTGTTTCAAATAAACCAGATTGACCTTCAGCAATGGCTGATAATGCTTGTGCGTCACCATAAGAATGAACGATTTGAGACCCATCAGCAAGGGTGGTGACAGTATCATCAACCACATAATACAGGCCTTCT
>JAUVOQ010000041.1 GCA_030599095.1 Candidatus Ruthturnera sp. | reverse complement strand
AGAATAATGCCACTGTTATCTTTGATAACTATTTTAAGGCGTGTGCTGATTTATCCTGTCTGGTGTCTCTACCCAGTGAGGAAGGTCTGTATTATGTTGTTGATGATACTGTCACCACCCTTGCTGATGGGTCTCAAATCGTTCATTCTTATGGTGACGCACAAGCATTATCAGCCATTGCTGAAGGTCAATCTGGTTTATTTGAAACAAGTTTTAATGAGGTGTTTTTGGCAGGGGAAATCAGTGCATTAACTTTAGCGCCCCTGCTTGCTCTTGGTGGCGGTGGCGGTAGCAGTAGTGGAGGTGGGGGTAGCAGTAGTGGAGGTGGTTATGGCGGTGGTTCACCAGCTACAGGACTGCCATTAATTATGCACCATCGATAGTTTTTTCCGATACCCTAGATGTAGGTAGGAATACTAATATATTAAAAGATATTACTGATAATTTTCTTGATGTAAATGGTGATAAGCTAACTTACAGAGCAGAACTAAGTAATGGTGGTTCATTACCTCAATGGTTAAACTTTAATGCTGATACTGGCACATTCACTGGAACAGCACCAGATACAGCTGGGACATTTGATATTCATGTTTGGGCAAGTGATTCGTTTCTAACATCTAATCCTTCAACTTTAATCATAGATGTAGTAAATAATCCCCCTAGTGGCGATAACTTTGCTATAGATACTCTAAACAACCCTAATTGGGCAGTTGATTTAGATGATAAATTTACTGACCCAAATGGGGATACACTGACCTATACTGTAGAATTGTATGATAATAATACTCAACTAATAGATTTAGGTTCTACTAATGCCAATGGTATTACTACGTTTGCTAACGGTGTCCAATTTGACACTAACACAAATATATTAACTGGACTTGCTAATACAACAAACACTAGAATAACAATAGTAGCAGAGGATTCATCTGGTGCTACCTCAGATCCTGTAACAGCAGGTTTTAATACTGTTAGAGTAGTAGGCACTCCTAGTGGTGAGACTCTAACAGGGGGTTTCGACTATGACACTATATTCGGCAATGGCGGTAATGACACTATAAACGGCAATGGCGGTAATGACACTCTAGTAGGCGGTAATGATATTGACATTCTAAGAGGCGGTGATGGTGATGACGAGGTATACGGTAATGACGGTGATGACATTCTAGAAGGCAATGACGGTAATGACATTATAGATGGCAGTGGCGGTAATGACACTATATTCGGCGGTGCTGGTAATGACACCATAAAAGGCGGTAATGGTATTGACGAGATATACGGCGGTAGCGGTAATGACATTATAGATGGCGATGGCGCTGGTGACACTATACACGGCAATGGTGGTGATGACACTATATACGGCGGTAATAATGTTGACACTCTATTCGGCGATGGTGGTGATGACACTATATACGGCGGTGCGGATAATGACATTCTATCAGGCGGTACTGGTGATGACATTCTAAGAGGCGGTGACGATATTGACACTATACACGGCGGTGAGGGTAATGACACACTATACGGCGATGAGGGTAATGACATTCTAAGAGGCGAAAAGGGTAATGACGAGATATACGGTGGTGAGGGTGATGACGAGATATGGGGCGGTGAGGATGATGACACTATAGAAGGCAATACTGGTGATGACATTCTAAGAGGCGGTGCTGGTATTGACATTCTAAGAGGCGGTGCTGGTATTGACATTATATACGGCGATGAGGGTAATGACTTTCTAAGAGGCGGTGACGGTATTGACACTATAGAAGGCGGTTCTGGTAATGACAGTATAGAAGGCGATGATGGTAATGACGAGATATGGGGCGGTGATGGTAATGACGAGATATACGGTGGTGAGGGTGATGACAAGATATACGGCGGTATTGGCAAAGATACTTTTAAGTATGATAGCCCTAATGATGGTACAGATACCATTTTTGATTTTTTAGTAGGTGGTACTGATATAAGTAATACTAGTACTTATAATCCTGAAGCTGATGTGATAGATTTGAGCGATTTGTTGACTTATAATCCACACCCATCCCTAGGTGATAATATTAACCACTTTATTACATTGGTTGATAATGGAATAGATAGCGTTCTTTATATTGATGCGGATGGTACTGGTACTGGTGTCACATATGTAACTATCCATTTAGCAGGCGTAACAGGGACTGACTTAACCACCATGATTGCTGATGGCAACATCGTGTTGTTTTAAACTTAGATTGGGTTTTAGAGGCTCCCAATAACAATAACAATGAATTTAATGAGAAGCACTAACCTTACACGGTAAAATTTTAACAACAATTTAGCCAAAGTGAGCTCAAAACAAACTAAAATACCTTCTTATTAAAGAGAGTGTGTGTATTAGTTTTGATTGGTTTATATTTGCTATTCAAGTCTCCTTCCGCACAGATATTAGGTTGTTAATTTGAGTATGCAAATTATTATTCAGCACAGTTTAGATGAAAATATTGCTAGGCAAATTTCAAGCAAATTTCAAGTTTTCAATACCCATATTCGTCATCAAATGTCGTCAGCTAATCTTGATGATTTAAGACAACAACATCAAACTGATTTTAACCACTTGCCTGAGGTTGATTTTTCTAACATCAAGCTGTTTGTCAGTGACATGGATTCAACCTTAATCAATATTGAATGCATTGATGAAATCTCTGATTTTGCCAATATTAAACCACAAGTGGCCGTCATTACTGAACTTACCATGCAAGGTAAATTGGATTTTGACAGCTCTTTAATCAAGCGTGTTGCTCTGTTAAAAGGGCTTGGTGTTGATGTGTTAGACAAGGTTTACACTCAGCGTTTAGCGCTGAATCCTGGTGGTAGGGCGCTTGTTTTATTTCTTAAAACCAAGTCCATTCAAACCGCTGTTGTATCAGGCGGTTTTACTTATTTTACCAACCGTTTGGTTGAGGATTTGGCGCTAGATTATGCACGTGCTAATGTATTGAATATTGAAAATAACCAATTAACTGGAACGACAAAAGGTTCAATAATTAATGCACAAGCCAAGGCAGATTTTGTTAAAGAATTGTGCGATAAACAAGGCTTGTCATACAATCAGGTCATTGTGGCGGGTGATGGCGCTAATGATTTAAGTATGATGAGTGTTGCTGGGGTAAGTGTTGCTTACCACGGCAAGCCTAGTGTTGTAAAGCATGCAAATATCGTCATTAATTTCGGTGGTTTAGATAAAATAATAGATTTATTCAATCAATAATCATCCATGTTAATTGAAATCGGACATTTTGCATTGGTGCTTGCATTGGTGCTTGCAGTGTTGCAAGTTATTTTGCCAACCATAGGCATAGCGAAGCACGACACCGTACTCTCTGGCTTGTCTAGACCTTTGTTATGGATGCAATTCTTTTGGATTTTAATCGCCTTTGCCGTTCTCATGAATGCCTTTTTGGTGGATGATTTTTCTGTTAAGTACGTTGCAAGTAATTCAAATACGCAACTGCCCAGTATTTTTAAAATGTCAGCCGTTTGGGGTGCGCACGAAGGCTCTTTATTGCTGTGGGCCTTGATTTTAGCGGCTTGGAGTGTGGCAGTATCTGTATTCTCTAGGCGTTTACCTGCTGAAGTATTAAACCATATTCTCGTTATTCTTGGCTTAATCAGTATTGGGTTTTTGTTGTTTTTGCTACTAACTTCTAATCCTTTTGAACGTTTGGATATCGTGCCATTACAAGGGCGAGAACTTAATCCTTTGTTGCAAGATTTTGGCTTAATTATTCACCCACCCATGTTGTATATGGGTTATGTAGGAATGGCAATTCCATTTGCCTTTGTTTTGTCGTCACTTATTCGTGGACAACTAGACTCTACTTGGCTCAGGTGGTCACGTCCTTGGACATTAATAGCATGGGCATTTTTAACATTTGGCATCACACTTGGTTCTTGGTGGGCGTATTACGAGCTTGGCTGGGGCGGTTGGTGGTTTTGGGATCCAGTGGAAAATGCCTCATTTATGCCATGGCTAGTGGCAACAGCATTGGTGCATTCTTTAAGTGTGAGTGAAAAGCGCAGCGCATTTAAACATTGGACTGTGCTATTGGCTATTTCTGGTTTTTCATTAAGCTTATTGGGCACGTTTTTAGTCAGATCAGGCATTCTTACCTCGGTGCATTCATTTGCTGCTGATCCTGCTAGAGGTTTGTTTATTTTAGTATTTTTAGTGATTGTGATTGGTGGCTCGTTGGCACTATATGCTTGGCGCGCTTCACTCATGCAAAACAACAACACCTTTTCTCTTTTATCAAAAGAGAGCGGTTTATTAGTTAACAATATCTTATTAGTGGCAGCGATGTTAAGTGTTTTTCTAGGCACGCTCTATCCACTACTATTAGATGCATTAGGCTTGGGTAAAATTTCAGTGGGTGCGCCTTATTTTGGTGCAGTGTTCGTGCCTATTATGATTCCAGCAGTGTTGGTCATGGTGATTGTGCCCTTTTTGCGTTGGAAGAAAGATACCACACAAAGGCTAGCAGATTTATTAAAGTGGGTGTGGGTAGGTGTAGGTTTGTTGTTTGTTGTTAGTGCGTTATTGGCTGATAATATCTCAGTTTTATTAGCCGTCTTTTTGTTTATTTGGATCGTTGCACATTCATTGGTACTTTTGTTTCAAAGGTTGAGTCAAAAAAGCAGTATGAGTCTTGCTTTCATCGGCATGATTTTTGCTCATATTGGCATTGCCGTGTTTTTATTAGGTGCGACAGTTACAACCCAGTATGGTGTTGAAAAAGATATAAAAATGGACATTGATAAACCAATCAGCATAGCGGGTTATGACTTTATTTTTAAAGGCGTGACACGCTTATCTGCTCAAAACTATCAAGGCAATAAAGGTCATGTAGAGGTTTATTTTGAGCGTGAAAAAATAGCTGATTTAAGACCTGAAAAACGCCAATATGTTACAGGTATGCCAATGACTGAGGCGGCTATTGATCCATCGCTATATCGTGATATTTATATCGCATTGGGTGAGTCTTTAGAGGGCGATTCATGGAGTCTAAGAATTTATTACAAGCCACTCATACGCTGGATTTGGCTAGGAGGCTTGCTCATTTCATTAGGTGCATTATTAGCCGCATTTGACAGAAGATATCGATTGAGGGTGAAAGTATGAACTTATATTTATACTTTGCTTTAATGGTGATTGCCTCCTCTGCTTGGATAATTTGGTTTTTATATCGACCTCTTAAGTCCAGTGAAATTAATCTTGAAAGTTCTAATATTGCCCTAGGCAAACAAAAATTGCTAGAACTTGAGCAAGATTTACACCAAAATTTGATTGATAAAAAACAATTCAATCAAGCCAAAGAAGAGATTTCAACAACACTGGCTATTGAACTTCAACAAGTAAGTGACGTTCAAAACAATCCTAGTAATAACAGATGGGTTTTAATATTCGTATTGGTGTTATTGCCTGTCATGTCCATTGGCGTTTATCAATATTTGACACCAAAAAATAACATGAGTCAACCACTTAAAAGTGCAGAAAAGCCACTAAGTTTAGAACAAAGTGCTAACAAAATTGTTCAGTATTTACAGACCAATGATAACGATTCGCAGGCTTGGCAGATGCTTGGGCTTACGTATTTTGAGCTCGGGAAATTAGACTTATCAATAGGTGCTTATGAGAAGTCTTATCAAATTAACCCCAAAAACCTAAGATTGTTAGTTGAGTATGCCTCTATGATGATTAGTGCTAGTGGTAATCAATTTTCAGATAAGTCTGTTAAGTTAATCAAACAAGCCTTAGAGATTGAGCCAAACGCACCAGATGCCTTGTATTTAGCAGGTATGTTTGCCGTGAGCCAGCGAGATTTTAATTTAGCCAAAGGGCTTTGGCAACGTGCACTTAATACCCTGCCAAAGGGTAGCATTGACCGAGTAGCTTTGACTAACATTCTATCTGAGTTAAAAGCAATTGAAGGCAGCAAGGACACACCTGAACATTCTGTTAGTGTGCGTGTTGATGTGTCTGATTCGGTACTAAAGTCAAGATCTAACGAAGATTTTATCATGATTTATGTCAAAGCAGTCAAGGGCAGACCGATGCCAATTGCAATTAAAAAAATCAAGCTCAAGGATTTCTCAGGTCAAGTGGTTTTAACCGACCAAGATTCCGTCATACAAGGCAATCAACTGTCAACCCATGACCAAGTAATTGCAGTGGTGCGTATTAGCGCAACTGGCTCTGCTATGCGAGGTGTGGGCGATATACAAGTACTTAGCAAAGTCATTAATGTGGCTGACAATCCGTCCATTCATTTGAGCGTGAAATAATTTAATGAGTAAAACTTTAGAATTAGCAAAAAAGCTCGTTAGTATAGACTCGCTAACCCCACAAGACAAAGGCTGTCAGTCTATTATGACCAATCATTTGAGGCGTCTTAATTTTGAAATCACTGATTTAAAATTTGGGCTTGTTGATAATTTTTGGGCAGTTCGCGGTCATCAAGCCCCTGTGTTTGTATTTGCAGGGCATACCGATGTCGTACCTGTGGGTGATGAGTCAAAATGGCACGTGCCACCTTTTTCTGCCGAAGTTAAAGAGGGCATGTTGCATGGTCGTGGAACAGCTGACATGAAAGGCTCTTTGGCAGCCATGCTTAGTGCAACCGATAGATTTGTTAAAGAGTATCCTAATCATAAAGGCTCAATTGGGTATTTAATCACTTCTGACGAGGAAGGCCCTGCTACTAATGGCACCGTTAAAGTTGCTCAGTACTTAAAAGAAATCAATCAAACTGTTGATTATTGTTTAGTGGGCGAACCATCAGCCACTAATGAGTTAGGAGATGTGATTAAAAATGGTCGTCGTGGTTCTTTAAATGGCACTTTAAAAGTCATTGGCAAACAAGGGCACATTGCCTATCCACATTTGGCAAATAATCCTATTCACTTAGCCATACCAGCGTTAAATGATTTGTGCAATGAGGTTTGGGATGAGGGCAATGAGTATTTTCCAGCCACCAGTTTTCAAATTTCTAATATCCACTCAGGCACAGGAGTGACTAACGTTATTCCAGATGAAAGCGATGTTGTTTTTAATTTTCGTTATTCTACACAAAACACTCATAAACAATTGCAAGACCGAGTTTGTGCAATTTTAGACAAGCACAATTTTGAATATCAAATCACTTGGGAACATTCTGGTCGTCCATTTTTAACCCCAAAGGGTGAATTGGTCAATGCCTGTGCTGATGCCATTAGAATTGTTAAAAATATTAACACCCAATTATCCACCTCAGGTGGCACTTCCGATGGGCGTTTTATTGCGCCAATTTTTAAGGCTCAAGTGGTGGAACTAGGGCCTTTAAACGCAACCATTCATCAAGTTGACGAGTGCGTATCCATCCAAGATTTAGAAGATTTGAGCGATATTTACTACCACATTTTAAAAAATATACTCACCTAGCCATGTATTTTGACGTTATTACTCTGTTTCCTGATATGTTTAATGCCATTAAGAATGAAGGCATTGTCGCACGTGCCATCAAAAAATCATACCTCTCAATTCACACTTGGCAACTCAGAGATTTCAGCAGCAACAAATACAAAAATATTGACGATAAACCTTATGGTGGTGGTGGTGGCATGGTAATGCAAGTCAAGCCCATTCGTGATTGTATCCACAAAATCAAACAAGCCAACCCAAAAACTAAGGTCATTTATCTATCACCGCAAGGTCAGCCACTCAAACATAAATTGGCCAAAGAATTATCCATGCTTGACTCAATCACGCTATTATGCGGACGCTATGAAGGTGTGGATGAGCGCATTATTGAGCATGACATTGACATGGAAATCTCCATTGGCGATTATGTTATTAGCGGTGGCGAACTGGCGGCCATGGTGCTTATTGACACGGTTAGTCGGCAAATTCCAAGCGTACTTGGTAACGCCGAATCATTAAACGACTCCTTTGCAAATAATTTACTAGACTACCCACATTACACACGCCCTGAAGTTATTGACAACCAAGCGGTGCCTGAAGTATTATTAAGCGGACATCAGGCTAATATTGACACTTGGCGAGCAGAGCAATCCATTAAAAAAACTCAAGAAAAACGCAAGGACCTCTTAAAAAATTAGGCAAATATTTATCAATCAGAGTCTGTAATGCCCGTTAAATCTCTGAGTTCTAACTCGTGAGGATTGTACGATATGGTTGGTAATGTTTGGAAATGGGTTGTTGATGAGAGCACTTAATAGAAGAAGCTAAGAATGTAAGTGATGCATAAATCTAGCGAGAATCCCACTCAATTCTACTTATTTGGGTCAACATATTTTGAATAAAAGAGAATGCAAAAGCAATAGTAAGCGCCATCCACGCATCTAAACCACTAAGGAGTACAAGCTTGCTTGATCCAAGAGTTACAAGGCTGAAAATACTTGCTGCACTGATAATAGCAGAAATAATGCCTAACATAGGCCAAATGACCGAAATAGAAAGAAGTGTAGCGAACTTGAATAAAGCTGCTCTCAACTTACTTGAATCGCCAAACTCTGTATTATATTCCAAAGAGACAGAAATACGAAGGAATACCATTGCTATCACCGCACCAATGATATAAATACCTGTTTGCCAAAAGAAAGCCTCCCATGTGCCACTGGTGGAGAGTATTGCTCTAAAAAAAGAAAAAAACAGCAAAGGCTGCACTGTAGAGGTTTATTTCACCAACTGTCGTATAAAAAGTCCCAGTTATAATAACTGGTAGTTTAGATTTTATTTTCATAATTTACCTTAATTGTTTTTTAGGGATTATGCAGCGGTCTTTAAAAGTGGTAGTTGGAGATCTAGCAGTGCGAAGTTTATCGGGCTTAAATTATCAATATACCTAGGTCTGAAAAATCAGACGAAGTTGGTTTCCGCATTGTAATGATTGATCGAGAATAAGAAAGAATAAGACCCTGCAAGATAAGAATGCTCCCTTATTCACTTATTGAACCACCACCACCATTGCTGGGCGAACCAAGCGACCATTTAAAGTAAAGCCAAATTGTACGACCTCTAGAACAGAATTTGAGTCTTTGTCTGGCATGGGAATCATGGTAACAGCTTCGTGTAATTCTGGGTTAAAGGCTTCGCCTTCAGGGTTAATCATCTCCACGCCAAAATTTTCTAGGGTTGATAGAAAAACTTTATCAGTCATTTTCAACCCTTCAATAATATGTTTAACGCTGGCTTTTTCTTCTTGTGCGGTTTTAATGCCCATGCTTAGTGAGTCTTTGACCTCAAGTAATGCTTTGACAAAGCCACCTAGTGCAAATTTGTGTGCATTTTCAACATCTTTAGCATTGCGACGTTTGAGATTTTCCATTTCTGCTTGAGACCTTAGAAGTTTATCCCAATTATCTTTGGCAGATTGTTGTGCTTGAGCTAGTTGTTCTTGCAAATCATCATCTTTAGGTGTTTGCGAGGCGGCTTTAATGGCAGCTTTAATATCCTCTTTTTCTGTTGAGGATTTTTTCTGGTTTTTATCTTCTGGTTTCTTTTTTGTCATTTTGTTGCGCAATTCATGTATATTTATTAAAAATATTGACTATGGATAAGGTTAAAATTATCCATTAAAATACTTGGTTATATAGTGACTATTTTAAAGAATTCAATCTTAATGATTAACAAATATGTTTAACACAATTGGCATTATTACTAAACCCTTTGATTCTGTAAGTGAAGACACAAAAGTTGAGTTGAGTAAATTTTTAGCAACTCAGGGTGTGGGTGTGGTGTTTGATGATAAAAGCATTGCTCAGCAAGCAGATTTGATTATTGTTTTGGGTGGTGATGGCTCGTTGCTTAATACCGCGCGTAGTTTTGTTGATAACAATATTCCAATTTTGGGCATTAATCTTGGGCGGCTAGGCTTTTTGGCGGATGTGCCACTAGCGGGTATGTTTGACATTGTTTCTGAGGTTTTAAATGGCGAATACACCAAAGAAGAGCGTTGTCTGCTGTCTTGCCAAATAGAACAGAACAACGAAATATTAGACAACTTTTTGGCATTGAATGATGTGGTTATTCATCGAAAAGAGCATTTAAAAATGGTTGAATTTGATGTTTATATTAATGATAAATTTGTCAATAATCAGCGCGCTGATGGCTTGATTATTACCACACCAACAGGATCAACCGCTTATGCACTATCCAGTGGTGGTCCTATTATGCATCCAGGTGTGAATGCTATTGGCTTGGTGTCAATTTGTCCACATACCATGAGCCATCGTCCTTTGTTGGTTCCGGGTGATAGTGAAGTGGTGATTCAAGTGAAAGATTCAGATGGTGGTGCAATTGTTAGTTTTGATGGGCAAATTTCAGTTGCTATTAAAGCAGACCAAGATATTCGTGTGCGTCAGCACAACAGTTTTATTCATTTATTACACCCTAAGGATTATGATTATTTTGAGATTATTCGCTCTAAATTACACTGGGGTCGTAAACTCTAATCGATGCTGTCTCAACTAAGTGTTAAAAATTTAGCGGTTGTTGAAACGCTAGACTTGTCTTTTAAGCAAGGCATGAGTGTTGTTACGGGCGAAACAGGCGCAGGAAAGTCCATTCTTTTGCAAGCACTTAACTTGGTACTGGGCGGTCGTGGCGATGCTACCTTGGTGCGTCTTGGTGCGGATAAAGCTGAAATCAGTGCCAGTTTTGATGTGACTCATTATCCAAAAATTCAAAACCATCTTCAGGTGCAATCACTAGAAGATGAGGGCGAGTGCATTTTGCGTAGAGTGTTGAACGCTGATGGTCGTTCAAGAGCGTTTGTCAATAGCATTAATGTGCCTTTATCGGTGATGCGTGGCGTGGGTGAATTGTTGGTTGATATGCATGCTCAGAATGAGCATCAACTTTTATTGCGCCCTAATCAACAGCGGCAATTATTAGATACGTACGCTGATACGCAAGCACTTTGCACTTCGCTTAATTTGGTAGTGAATGCACACAAACAGGTGAACAAGCAAATTGAGGATTTGAATAATAGCCATCAAATGAGGTTACAACAACAAGAACTACTCACTCACCAACTCAAAGAATTAAATGATGCAATATTAAATGAACAAGAGTTAAGCACGATTGAGGCTGAATTTAAGACCAGTGCAAACAGTGCAACGTTAATTGAGAAAGCCTCAGGTGTGTTGAATCAGCTTGAAAATGAAGCAGGTATTAACACCCAATTATTAAGCATTAATCACGCCTTATCTGAGGCATTAGACATGGACAAGGCACTAACCCAGACCGTGGAATTATTATTAAGCGCTCAGTTGCAAACTCAAGAGGGTATTTATGAACTCACCCATTATTTGAGCGGTTTGTTTGTTGATGATGAAACCGTTAAAACACTAGAGGCACGCCTTGGTGAATTGCACGGTTTAGCCAGAAGGCACGCTTGTCAAATTCCCGAATTATTAACCATCAAAAACAACATTAAGTTGCAATTGGATGAGATAAGCACTGGTATGCACTCGCTTGATGAACTTAACCATCAAAAAAATCAACTGCAAGCAGACTATCAAGAAAAAGCAGCACACTTAAGCAAAATTAGAACCAGCAAGGCACGTGAATTATCAAACTTAGTTACACAAACCATGCAAGTGCTGGGTATGCCTAACAGTGAGTTTTCATCTGCCTTGCCTTCCAAGTCTAGTGACGTACGCTTAAATGGCGCAGAGTCGGTTGATTTTTTAGTCAAAATCAACATGGGGCAAGACTTTAAGCCTTTAAAAAAAGTCGCCTCAGGTGGCGAACTATCACGCATTTCATTAGCCATTTCAGTGATTGGTAGCGGTAGCGAATACACCCCTACTTTGATTTTTGATGAAGTGGATGTCGGCATTAGTGGTGCAGTAGCCGAAGTTGTTGGCAAAAAACTCAAACAATTAAGCGAGTATTATCAAGTCATTTGCATTACTCATTTAGCACAAGTTGCCGCTTTTGGTCATCAACATTTATGCGTGCAAAAAGCACAAAATAAAGACGGCGCACAAACCACAGTAACACAACTATCTAGCAATGAACGTGTGAATGAAATTGCGCGTATTTTAGGTGGCGTTACCATTACTGATAAGGCACGTAATGCTGCTGAAGAAATGATTGGGATGAGTGTTTAACGCTTGAATTCAGACAAGTGTGCGGTCAAGCAAACTTCTTTTGAGGGTGTAAATTAAACTGTGTAAATCCTTAAAAAGCATTTGATTCTATAAAATCAAATGCACTTATAAAACTAAGGAGAAACACCAATGAGTTTAATCAACCATACAGAACTAAAAAGACAAATCCAAACAGGGGAATTTACCTCGCTTAATAACATCACAGATGACTTTAAAAACATCTTGCGTGAGGTTATTCAAACTGCCAGTGAAGAGGGGCTATCAAGCCATCAAACCAATGGAGGCGCAAATTTATCAATACCTAAATTTTGACCAACTAGATGAATATAAAAATAAGCAAAGTAGTGTGTCACTAGAAACCATCTTAAATTCATAGCCAATAAAAAAAGCCATAAAAGCGGCTTTTTTATTAATTGTTAAGGATGGGTTACGGGTTAGGCAGACTTCCTATTATTTTTCTTTAATTCCTGCCAAAAAGAACCTGTATAAAATTTACAGTATTTAAACATTTCATTATCAGTAATATAGCCTTGCTTACCGTTCCAATCGCTTTCAAGCATTAAAACTAGTTTGTTTATTAAAATATCTTTATTTATTATTTTCATAAAACTACCCTCTTATTTCATTTGGATTTCTATCCATTTGCCATAATTCTTCGCCTCAATTATATCTTTATTCTCTGCTTGATGTGTGGCAATTATCATAAAAATATCGTGTATCAATGAGTTATCAATGTATAACTTTAGTTTTTTAATCTCTTTTTTGTCACAAATTAACAACATGGATTCATATATAAAAATAATAATTTCGATAATATCAACGTCATCTTGTTTAAAACCCGGATGGAAATGGATTTTTAAATTTTTAGCATATCTGTTTAAAACGTTAATGATCTGGAAAATAGCAATAACTTTTTTATCATCTAATACAGCGTGCCATTTAAAATCGCTTAACTCACTTTTAAAAATTGCATTTTCTGTTGGCTCTAAATAACGCCGCCAATCTTGGAGGATTAAATCGTTTTGTTTAATCTTTTGATAAACAAAACTCACTTAATCTTCGCTTCCTTGTACATCACGTGTTTTCTAACAACTGGATCAAATTTTTTAACTTCTACCTTTTCTGGATGAATGCGTTTGTTTTTAGTCGCTGTGTAAAAATGACCTGTTTTGGCTGATGATACTAACCGAATTTTCTCTCTCATAACTTACTCCTAAACCTTTTCGCCACGTGTACGGATTTCTGCTAACACGGTGTCAATGCCTTTTTTGTCAATAATACGCAATCCTTTTGCTGACAATTTTAACTTAACAAAACGATTTTCACTTTCCACCCAAAAACGGTGCGTATGAATATTTGGATAAAAACGACGACGCGTTCTATTATTCGCATGAGATACATTGTTGCCACTAATTGGTCGCTTGCCCGTAACGATACATACCTTCGCCATAACTCACCTATCAAAAAATCTAAAAGAAAGGAATTATACTTAAAGTTATTCAGTTTTCAAAGTTAAATTATACAAAAACCCTATTTACTATTGCTTAAACAAGCGGTATCATACTCTGACGTTGGAGGGATGGCAGAGCGGTTGAATGCACCGGTCTTGAAAACCGGCAAGGGCTAATACCCTTCTAGGGTTCAAATCCCTATCCCTCCACCATATTATCGTTATAAACAAAGGTTTTTAAGCCTATCATCAAAAAACTTTAACCACGTTTTAACCACATATATTTGGTGAATACTTTAATGTATCGTTTAAATGGTTAGGGCTAAGGTGTGCATAACGCATTGTCATAGCCAATGATGAATGCCCTAAAATCTTTTGAAGTGTTAAAACATTGCCACCGTTCATAATGAAGTGGCTGGCGAAAGTGTGCCGTAGAATATGAGTGTTTTGCCCTTGTATTTTTTTAGTTGCTTTGTCCGATAGTGGCTAAAATCTTTGGCTGTCAAATATTTAGCAGTTGGGTCGTCCAATCCTTTGGCAATAATTAAAAGCAGGTTTTTACGGTTTTTCCCATGCAAGTCATATCATATGTTAATAAGTTCGGATAATCTTCGCTTGTCTTGGGATTTGGGTTGCCACGCCTTCCCTCACTTAATTTTGCTAAAAAGTAGCGTTCGTAGGCTTGGGATTCTTGTCGTGTTTTAAAACGTTTTTGATGGCGTTTTGTGCGTCCTAATATCTAGCGTAAAAGTGCTATTTGGATTTTTTCGTATCATTTAAGTTTTTCCAGTAAGCAAACCAAGTCCTATTCCTAAAAGAGTTGATAATAAGCCCAAGGCTTTAACCTAATATTCAAAATGAGTGTTGTCTTGCACGCTAAAGCCGCGTAAGAGTCAACCGTACTAATCGACACCACCGTACAAGAGAAAAACATCACCTATCCCACCGATGCCAAGCTGGCAATCAAGATT
>JAUVOQ010000064.1 GCA_030599095.1 Candidatus Ruthturnera sp. | reverse complement strand
GGATTTGGTTAGCATATTTTATAAACAAAACGACCAAGAAATGATGGTTATTTTACCAAAATCTGGTTGATTTGTTTATGGTTTTTGTTGATTTTATTGTTTTAAATCAAATGGTTAAGGGGTTTTTAAGGGTTGACTAACTAGATATAACCATACCACCACCAAGACTATTATCTTTTCTTATTTTTTTAATTCTGTCTTGAAATTCCTTATCTCTAAACATTTTTTCACGGATTTTCTTCATTTTCTCCAAAACAGTTCCGTGCTTAATTTCTCGATAAGCCAAATTAAAAACAACCGATATTTCTATAAGATAAGCTAAGTTAAGATACTCAGAAGCCATAAAGCAATACTATTATGCAGTGGTGTATTTTGGTTGTTGATTAAAAAAATCACCAAACACTTTTTCTGTCGCATTTTTAACAACATCAGGACGGTTAAAAGAAGCAACCGCTATATTGCTACCAGGATTATCACAATATCTAAATGCGTTATTATCTCTAGTAACAATATGTGCTTTTAAAGGTTTATCATAAGTCTTGATTTCGCAATTATCATTATTAATGCAGTTATCTAAAAAAGCGTTGTTGGCTATCTTGTTGTTTTGGTAATCATCTAATAGAATTTTTATTTTCACACCTCTGTTCAAAGCTATATTTAAAACCTCTGCTATTTCATTATTATTGTAAATTGACAAACCCTTAGAAGTAATATTGACACTCTCTTTAGCTTTATCAAAAAATTGATAAATTAAAGCCTGAGCATGCTCTTTACTGCCATTTGATATTAACTCGTCACTACATTCGTCATCTAATTTTGACAACATTTCTTTATAGTCTTGCATGGTTTCTCATTGTATATTATTCAAGCTGGTGTCAATTATGCACCACTTTATCAACATGTTGTATACGTCCATAATATATTGCACTTTCCCTTATACTTTTCCTAATTCATTTTAAGGTACTCAATTGGTAATATTTACCCTAATGCATAGTGTGATCTTTTAGCGTTATACCAAAACAGGTAATCACTCATCTTATCGTTAAATTCGCCAAAATCTAGGTTTTCGTTCTACAATAAAATGCAACATAAAATAGTTTTATTTAATTGCTTGAGGTCGTGATTTAAGCATCTTGAAATCGAAGTGAATTTAAAAGTTTTTTAATAATTGACTTATTTTTTTGAAGATTGTCGGTGGTAAATAAAATATAAGCATCAGACAAATCGTTCTTATGCATAGCGATTAACATTGCAGATGAATGCTTAAATATTGCTTGATCAAGATTAAAGGCTACTATCTTAACCCAAGTTGCCCCCCATTTTTCCTTTGCCATCTGAAGTGGCATTACCTGTTCATAGCTATTGTAGTCACGTTTATCAATCAAATATTCCAACTTTTTATTAAAAAGCATGGCAAACAAATCGTTGGGGTGTGGTGCAGAATTATGAGGGTCTTCATAGTCTATTGTAATTCTAGCAATAGGATTGATGCTGTAAATAATATTTAAATCTTGATACTCAAACTGTTTTTGAGCAATATTACTTGCAATTTGACGCACATTTTCTGGCACCTCAAGTACCATTTTACTTTCAGATAACAAGGCATCAAAATCAACATTATTTGCAAAAACTGTTGTATAAAATAATAATAAACTGACAATTATTTTTGCCATTTATCTAGTAACTGTTTAGCACTATCTTGCCACTTTTGTTGAGGGTTAAGCGTTAAAAAATATTCTAAATCTGCAACTGCCAAGTTATGCTTGCCGATCTCTTTATAAGTTGAAGCACGATTAAAATAACAAGCGGCAGTGTGTGGTGATATAGCAACACACTGATTGAAATCTTCTAATGCCTTATCAAACTCTGCTCTTGAAAAATAAAAACTGCCACGATTAAAATAAGCCGCCAAAAAACCATCATCTAACTCAATTGCCTTATTCAAATCTTTAAGTGCCTCATCAAAACGCCAAAAACGTTGGTACAACACATATCGATTTAGGTAGTACTCTGGATTATTAGGATTGGCTATGATGGCACTTTCTAAATCCCTTAACGCATCAGAATTTTTATTCTCCTGCATTAGAAGTGAAGCCCTGAGCGCTAATAATTCATCATTTTTAGGATACTTATTAATCGCTTGATTGAGACTAGTCCGTGCAATATCATATCTACCCTCGTCATGGTGCTGCAAAACAACTTTCATAAGCTGTTTGGGAGTGAGTTTTTCGTGTGGGTCGCCACCTGCATGAGGTTTATTGTTATGAATAGGCTGTTCAGCAACCCCCCTTAAAAAATCCAATGTAGCACTATCATTAGCAAAAACATTGGGAGTGAGAATGGCAATCATTGTAACAATGACAACTCTAAATATAAGCGTGTTCATTTAAGATCCTTTTAAATTATAGTTCAATAATACCGTTATTCGAAAACGTTTGTCCGCAAACTTTCAACAGCATTAAGTCTATTTGTCCTTGACATAGGCCTTGAACATCTTGTTCATCAATTCTATATGCACCTCATCACTCACTTGCCCTGGTGTTGCAGCTTTTTCCCACAACTCTGCATTGCTCATTTCACGATGACAACCCATACATAGACCTGTCCTATTCATGCCGTCACGCATCTCTTTAGTCAACGAACGAGACAATGGCCAGTGTGTACCAACGGTTTGCACTTGATTGCCGTCTTTGTCAACAATGGTACTCCAATCAAAGTCTAAACCGTCAATTTTGCCAATTTGGATTTGGTATTGTTTCGGTATTACTTTACCTGTTTTTTGGTCAATCAAGTCCTCAATTACTTCTTCTGCCTGTCTAGTTAGAAATACACCGCCACTAATACCATAACCTTGTGCTTTAGGGTTGTTGTGACAACTTTCACAAGTTCTGGCTTTTCTTTGTGAAGAATGTGGTTGCACTGGTGCCATATCAATACCTGCTGGAACGTGCTCTTGACCAA
Source organism: Candidatus Ruthturnera sp. (assembly GCA_030599095.1). Lineage (GTDB taxonomy): Bacteria > Pseudomonadota > Gammaproteobacteria > PS1 > Pseudothioglobaceae > Ruthia. Next base: position 2,431 of record JAUVOQ010000064.1, on the reverse strand, counting down.
TGTCCCTAGCTTCATCTTCAGACTGAGCCATTTGATTAAGCGCAATCACCTTGCCTTCTCTATCAATGACGGTATAAACCAGTTGACATCCTGGCATCAGTGGAGTGACTCTACCTTCACCATTGATACCCAGTACGGGTTCCTCCCATCTTATGTATGAACGGGTTTCGAATGCCTTGCCTGGGCTTTGAATGCCTTTAGTGCCAAGACGAGATTCCGCAGTTTGTCCGTCTGCTGTGCGTTGTGAACCAGAAGAAATCCAGTCAGTATCATGATAAGGTTGGCCATTTTCATCCTTGCCATAATTCATTTGTACATGACAACCATAGCATTGCGGTACCCAAGAAGCATGACAAGCATAACATTCTAAGCTGTCATTATGTTTTCCCACCTTGCTCATCGCAACTTCAGCGTTAACACTCTTCCAGGTGTTGTCTTCTTTGATTTTCTTCAATAGAGGAACCTTGAAGTCAGTACCCGTTGCTGAGTGCATAATTACTTTTTCACCATCTTTCACGACGTTGCCAAATGGATTCCCCCTTGTGGTTTTAAGATAACCATCTCTAGCAGGGTAAACTGTACCCATTGCGCTTTCAGGTAAAATATTTTGACTGAGCCCGCGTGATGTTTGTGGCAATGTTCTACCAAATTCCTCACCATAGCCCATCGGCAATTCCCAAGGATATTTTTCAGGTGTTCCATGGCAATCTTGGCACTCAATTTCAACTTGAGCAAGCGTTGTGGTCGAGATGTTGCCATCGCCATGCACATCAATTGTAGTGTGACAATCTTGACATAACATGCCACCACTTGGATTTTCAGGGCGAGATTTTATTTGATGATGTAAATCATCTGCAATAAATAGATATTTCTTAGTATGGAGTTTTGGTTGCTTGCCACCGCCTGGCTTGCCAGTAAATGGCGAACCATAAGGGAACTCCATCAAGCCTTGATAAGTCACACCAATACGCTTACCACGATTGTGGCAAGAATTACAAGTCTCCACTGGAATGCCACCTGCCTCTCTGGTGCCATATATTTTGTGCGTGAGCATGTGCCCTCTTTCTTTTTTATCAATAGTCGGGTCATTGCCTTCATAAAAACCCTCGTTGCCATAAATTATGTGGCAAGAAGAACAGCCCATACCGCGATAATCGCCACGCTCTTCTCTACCTCTAACGCCAACGTGACACCTTTGACACTGCTGACGCTGATAAGTGATACCTGCAAGCTTAGGGTCATTTTCAATTTCTTCTACTGTTGGTTGTGGAATTTGCTCTAATTTATCTGGAAATTGTTTAGGATGGGCGGCCTTCATAGCCTTCATGTATTCTTTATACTCTTTGGTACCAATATTAGGTACTGGACCATCAGTATCTTCTACAGCATAATTACCCCAAGGCGCATTATAATCTTGCACCTCTGGAATCCCCCAAGTATGTAAATTACCTTGAATTTTTCCAGCTCCGGTGTTCATTAATGAGCGTTTAACTCTATAAACATAATTGGCATGACATTGTCCACAGGTTTCTTCTGCTATCCAAATGCTACCTGGGTCTGGGTAGAAGTTCTGTGGACCTTTAACCATACCATCTGGTTTGCCCTGATGTGCCTCTTCTTTATTATTTGTTTTAGGGTTACCACCATGACAAATAACACAACCCTCAACATCTCCATAAGAAGCACCCATTGCTTTGATGCGCAGCATCATAGTGCTGTTATCATCACGAATTTTCTCAATACCTTGGTGGCAATCAATACACTGTGCAAATGTTGCACTAGATATAAACAAAAATGTAAAAGCCAAAACTGCTATTCTAAACATGATCAACCCTCCTGGTTATTCCCTTATTAATATTGAGACCTTTGCACAATTCATAACAATTCATATTCTTCACCCACACACCCACAATTTAAATTTAATTTCATCCATATATATATATATATTTAAAAAATCTTATTTTACCTAAAAACCTAAAAAAAACCATTCTTAAATTAACACGCTCATTCAAGTTCTAAGCACAGCACTGCCATTCAAAAAAATAGTCCTTGCCAACTAACTGTACAAAGGCTTCAAATATAATGGAACTCTTGAATTTTAATCTTTTCTAAAAAACTTAAAAAAACCACATTCTTCTTACAAAAAACCAAAGAATTTCATAAAGCATAGAATTTTTTTGTTTTCTGCTGATTTTTGTTAATTTTTTCTAAAATGAACAAAAAACAGACACAATAATCCCTTAAAAGCCATATTCTTTATCTAAAATCACCATTCTTTTAAGATTAAAGGCTAATGACTCCATACATTTAACAAACTAACTAAACATACCGAAATTCCTGGTTGTTCTTTATGCATGGGCAACCAAGCACGAGTCAAAGACAATGCTACAATTATATCCACCTCAACACGCAACTTTCCTAATCGTTTAGG
>JAUVOQ010000092.1 GCA_030599095.1 Candidatus Ruthturnera sp. | reverse complement strand
TGGCTTATTTATGATGAGAAGTCGCTATTTTTTCTATTACACTGGGCAAAATATCGTAAGTAAAAAAAATAGCGTGATTGTTTTTGAGTGATTGAGAATGGTTTTGGGTTTGTTTTGGGTTTTTAAGGGTTGACTAATTAAAATGCTTGTCTTGAAGGGCACTTTCAGCGCTTTGTCGTGGTTACAAGGCTGGACTCTAAAACCTACCAAGATAAGCGCCTTTGTTTGTGGTTGCATGGGGATTCAACCACAAACTACAAGCCCTTGTTGCTATTGCCAAAATAGCAAGGCATTCTTGTCCTTTGTACGTCCTACTAGCCTTGCTTCTAACCTTGTTTAATCTTTGCTTCATAAATCCAACGGTTGTATTTGTTATTAAAATCATGGTCCAACGCCTCTTTAACAGTGGTGTTTTTCTCTCTGTTGCTTGCTGAATAAGCATTCTTTTGTCCTTCGCTTAATTGGACGTAGAATTCATTCCATAACGCATTCATGGCTTCAATGCTTAAATTGTCTTTGAATAGGTGTACCAGTTGAATGGGTTCTATCTTGGTGGTGTTGGTATTGGCGTTGTTGTTATCATCATCACTCCTCTCACTCTTGAATATGCCAACCTGAAAGAAAAAGCAGGCTTCCATGGTTTTTTTAAAGCCTTTTGTTTTTGCTTTGTTGGTGGCAGTGATGGCACGTAATAAAACCTCAGTTGGTATTTTTAAGAGTGAGGGGAGTTTTGCGTGTTGAAAGCCTAGTGCGGTTAGTTGGGCTTTTATGTTGCTTGTGTTGTTTGCATTGCTTGTATTGCTGATTTGTTTGTCTTGCTTTTTTTGGTTCTCTTGGTTGATAGCATCAAGAGGGTGTAAGTCTTTTCTGCAAAAGGTGAACTTAATATCGGTTATTTTTCTGCTGGTTTTAAGGGCTTCAAACTCAACCTTGAGGTTTGTTTTGTTGTTGATTTGACAGATGCACGAGTTAAGTTCTCTTATTGAATCTGTGGCTTGGTCAATTCTTTTATGAATACTGCCTTGTGCCTTTCTAAAGGCTGGGAATAGTGCTTGTAGTTCTTTTGTTTTGATGGCAACCGTTAAAGCAGTTTCATCATCTGGATTATTAAGCAGGTTGATACAAGCATTGCTCATGCCAATTAAAGCAATTCGATACCCATCAACACTTGGAATGTTGTAACTGGCTTCAATGAGTAAGTTAGACCTTTGTATCTCGTGTTGTTTTTGTTCTGTTGCTTTTGTTGCTTTCATGGGTTCTTTAATATTATTTAAGTTCTTTAAAGTCTTTCGGTTTAATATTTTCATTTAAAAACAATGAGTTATAAGGACAACTATGTGGTTTCTACTCTCAACTATGTGGTTTTTACTCTTTGTCTGCGTTAGCCCATATAAGCCGTGTCTAGCAAGGGTTTTGAAATTGCCAACTGTGTGGTTTCTACTCTCAACTATGTGGTTTTTACTCTTTGTCTGCGTTAGACCATACAAGCCGTGTCTAGCAAGGGTTTTGAAATTGCCAACTGTGTGGTTTCTACTCTCAACTATGTGGTTTTTACTCTTTGTCTGCGTTAGCCCATATAAGCCGTGTCTAGCAAGGGTTTTGAAGTGGCTAACTGTGTGGTTTCTGCTTTTAACTATTTTGTGATTAGTTTTGCTCATAACCTCAACTCCTTAGCCAAGTCTTTAATCGCATTGGCACTTTTTTGTGCCTTTCTTTGTTGTTCTTTGTTAAGCCCCATAAACTTGGTAACAGGGACTTGCTGACTGGCGGCTTCTTTAAAGACCACTGACTGGGGTATTTGGGTTTTGAGCATTTGGTACTTGTCATTATTGGTGCGCTTTAAATACGCCACAAACTTCTGAGCGTCTTTGGTTCTATCCAGCTTATAAACAATGCCAAGTAAGTTAGGAACCTTAATACCCATGTCTTTGTAACTTTGCAATTCACTTAGCATTGATAGCGTGCCCCGTTCAAGTTCTCTGACGGTGGGTGACTCTGGCAAGATGGGGGATATTAATAGGTCTGCTGCTAGGACAGAAGCATCTTGTAAATTACCTCTGGCACCTTGGGTGTCGATAAAGACATAGTCGTATTGTTCTTTGATGTGTTTAAGGGCAATGCTTAATCTGAAACGACCATTGCCTTTACCAACCAGCCATGATTGCAATTGATTGTCGGGGTCGTTTGAATAGATTAAGTCACCATAGTTGGTTTGGCTGATACAGTGATTAATGGTTGAGGGGTTAAACAACACTTCGGTTAAGCCGAAGTCTGCTTGTTGGGTGAGTTTAAAATAAGAAGACAGACTGG
>JAUVOQ010000030.1 GCA_030599095.1 Candidatus Ruthturnera sp. | reverse complement strand
CTGGCTTATTTATGATGAGAAGTCGCTATTTTTTCTATTACACTGGGCAAAATATCGTAAGTAAAAAAAATAGCGTGATTGTTTTTGAGTGATTGAGAATGGTTTTGGGTTTGTTTTGGGTTTTTAAGGGTTGACTATTTACTGTGGCTGGTGCGTTAAAACAAGTCTTTCTGAATGATTTACGCACTGCAGTACAAGCAGCAATTGATAACGTCACAACAATTACAGTGCATTTTTCTTAAGGAAATGATGAACAAAAAAAATTATCGAAAATAGGCATCAGAGTAAAATATATCACTTCTACATAAATAAAGGAACTTATTCACTTTACCCCACCAACGCCCTATAAGTCAACCTTTTACCAAAAGAAGCGATCTTAATCTTATCTGCGTTGAAATAACTTAACATTAACTTTTCGGTAATATTAATAAATCTAAAAAATCTCAGTTTTATCATCTAATGTGTATTCGCTAAACTCTTTGATTTTTCACTTGGTAAAAACCTTAACTTAAGGAATTTCTCTAGGCTCAACTTCAATTTTGATCAAATTATTTTGAAATATCATCACTGCCTAACGATTCTATTTTGTGTTCTTTTTCCCTTTTCTTTATATTTCTTAGAAGCTTCTTTTTTAAAATTCTCTAAAGCATCAGGATGATTATTTAAAAACCATTTTTTATGATTCTCAAAATATTTATTTCTCATATCATCGTCGTTCAAATCATTAGGGATTCGACTCATTCTTTCATCCACACTATCAAAACCTACAAATTCTTGATGCAATCTGCTTTTTGTATTCTCAACATATTTAGGATTCAATTCTATTCCTATGCACTGACGCTCTAATTGTTGACAGACTCTTAATGTTGTTCCACTTCCTGAAAATGGGTCTACAATAAGGTCGTTTTCCTTGCTTGACGCTAAAACCATCCTTTCTATAAGGCCTTCTGGTTTTTGTGTGGGATGTTTTTGCCTATTCCCATTACAATAATGAACATGAGAAAACAACCAAATATCACCTGGATTTGCTCCTCTCATATTATTGCGAGAACGGTAATACTTTTGGGGAACCCTTATATTATCCAAATAAAAGTTAAATTCCTTTGATTTCGTGAACATTAATATATCGTCATGTCTTGGTGAAAATCCCTTTGTTCTCCCCAAACCCTGTGTATAGTGCCAATTTATCCAACTGTTAAAAAAGAATTCAAGTTTTCTATCAAGAATGTCATATAAATAAGAGACAAATCGAACCCCCATAAACACATAAATAGTTCCGTCTTCTTTTAGAACCCTTTTTGCTTCAAAAAGCCATCGTTTTGTAAAATCTAAGTATTCATCAAACTCTTTTAAGTCATGATTATTTCCATAATCTTTGCCTAAATTATAAGGCGGGTCAGCGATGATTAAAGAAACAGAATTAGAAGAAAATTTTTTTAATTCCACAATAGCATCACCACAGATAATCTCTGTATTAGCTATCATTTTATCCATCCATTTTGAATAGCATATTCATGCCATTGCTGAAATCCTTTTTTGGAATTCAAAAACTTTTTATCAAGTAAATCGCAAAACTCAGCAGTTGTTCGTTGTTTATAAGATACATAATGAATATCTCTTATTTGAATTTGTCCTGTTCCCAATGCAGGGTTATAACTTATGTCGGTGTCAGAAATATATTTCAAATCATATGAATTGAAATCTACTATTTCCATAACCCCCATCATCATTTTTGTTTTTGTATTTTTGGTGCTATAAACCTGATGTTTAATAGAGAGAATAGTAAAAATGTAATCAGGATCTTCAATATAGGCCGACCTAATCCTTGCAAAAGATGTAATATTTGGAGACTTTCCACTATTTACAATATCATTAGATGTAGCTTTTACATCAACATTGCCAGTAACAACACTTGACCTTTTTCTTGTTTTCTTGAACTGTAAGATGATATCAGCCATATTGAGACGCTTGCCTGCCTCAACATTTATGAGATTATAAGTATTATTTTTGTATTCTAATGCATCGTTAAAAATTTCAAATGCCCATGCTTCAACAAATGGTCCTGCGATTTTATTTACATTCTCCATTGGTATACCCAATTTGAGGTTTGTATTGATTATTATTTTATTTTTTTTACTGTCCATTGCATTTTTCATAATTAAATCAATGGATTCTGTTATAAACTTAGAGCATTCACTATAATCAGCAGTCTCTCTTGGTATCTTTAAGTCTAAGTCTTCGTATTTCATTTAATTTCCTTTATTTTATTTGATGTATAACGCCCAAACTCACCTGGCGACGTAGGAGTAGCGGAAAAAGCGGTCAGTGGAGTGCTTTGTTAGGTGTTTTTAAATAATTAATGTTTGTATCTCCTTATCTCTTTATTTTTTTGCTATTTTTCTGTCCGAGTGCATATGACTTATTATGTTTTATTCATTCATTTAAACTTTACCAGTCTTGTTTTGGCATAACCCCAAAATGATTCAATACCATTATTGTTAAGACCATTTATTTTAATAGTTAATCAATTTTTACATGCAATGCACTTCACTTAGCAACGCTGTTGCTTAAAATCTTAAGGTAGAATTGATTTAGAATAGTGATAATGCTAATGTCATCCAAAAATCTGGAAATAGCCCGACTGCTAGTATTAAGATGGCATTGATTGATAAAATTAATCGCATGTCTATTGATGCATGAATGGTTATGTCTTTGTCAGCCTCATCAAAATACATGGATTTAATAATTTGTAAATAATAATAGGCACTAATGACAGCAAAAATAACAGCGATAACGGCGATTGTTATAAAGCCTGCTGATATCACTTGTTGAAGGATGAAGAATTTAGAATAAAAACCTACTAATGGTGGAACGCCTGCCATAGATAGCATAATGATTAGCATCATCAATGCAAACCATGGGGAGTGCTTACTAAGCCCCTTAAAGTCAGAAATTTGATCAACTTCAAAGCCTTTCTTGTTGAGTAAAATAATCACGCCAAACGCTGCTAAACTCATCAGCACGTAAACCAACATATAAAATGTTGCTGCGCCATAACCCGTTAGTGTCCCAGTGGCAAAGCCAAGCATGATAAAACCAACATGTGAAATGGTTGAATAAGCCAATAGTCGTTTGATATTGGTTTGCATGAGTGCAACAACAGAACCCAGTGCGATGGATAAAATAGACAGCACCATAAATAAATCTGACCAGTAGGCATGCATACTACCCAAGCCATCAACTAAGATGCGTACTAACATGGCAACTGCTGCGATTTTAGGTGCGGTTGAGATAAGCAGTGTAACTGAGGTTGGTGCGCCTTGATAGACATCAGGTACCCACATATGAAAAGGCACAGCCCCTAATTTAAAAGCGATGCCAATGACTAAGAATACCAAGCCAAAATTAATAATCAACGTTTCCCTTGAAGCAAGATTGGCACTGGATGCAAAACTGGCAATGTCGCTAATATTAAGACTGCCACTAATGCCATAAATCATGCTCATGCCATATAGCAATAGACCCGATGCGATTGCGCCTAGGACAAAGTATTTAAGTGCCGCCTCAATGGCATCCGCCCTTTCACGTGCAATGGCAATTAGTGCGTACAATGATAAGGACAAGATTTCCAACCCTAAATATAGCGTTAATAAACTATAGCCTGATATCATCACCATCATGCCTAATACTGACAATAAGACCAAAACAAAATACTCACCCCTAAAAAGTGAGTGCGCTCTTAAATAATGACGCGAGTAAACCATGGCGACCATGGTCGCACCCATCATGAAGACTTTAAATACTGATGCCATGTTGTCCAATACAAACGAACCGCTAAAAATAATTGTTTGAGGATGCCCAATTAAATTAAACGCTAGTAGCCCACTGATTAATAAACTTAGTTGGGTTAAATAATAGGTGACTTGTTTAAAGCGCTTGTCTAAAAATAAATCTAGCAATAAAATAACCACAATTGCACTGAGTAAAAAAATCTCTGGCAGTGCAGCCCATAAAGATGATGTGTCAAATTCAATAAAATTATTCATAAGTTAAAGTTTAGACGTTAAGGCTTGATGTAATAAATGCTCAATTGAGGTGTGCATCAGCTCAATCACTGGTTGTGGATACAAACCCATGACCAATACTGCCACTGCCAAAATAGCAAGCATTGAAAATTCACGAGCATTGATGTCTTTTAAGGTTGCCACGCAAGGATTAGTAACAACGCCCCAAAACACTCGTTTCACCATCCATAATGTATATGCCGCGCCTACAATAAGTGTACTTGCTGCTAATACGCCGTACCAAATATTGGCTTGAATAGCGCCTAGAATCACCATAAATTCGCCCACAAAACCAGAGGTACCTGGCAGACCTGCATTCGCCATTGCAAATAACACAGCAAAACCTGTGAATTTAGGCATAGAATTAATAACGCCACCATAGGTTGAGATTTCTCTTGAATGCAAACGATCATACAACACACCCACCACTAAGAACATAGCTGCTGAGATAAAACCATGCGAAATCATTTGCACCATAGCACCTTCAAGACCTAATAATGCGCCTTCCATTGCATTTGGTTGATAGGCTAAGAATAAAGTAAACACACCCAATGTTACAAATCCCATGTGTGAAATTGAAGAATAAGCGATGAGCTTTTTCATGTCACGCTGTACCAATGCAACAAAACCAATATAAACAATGGCAATCAGGGATAGCACAATAATCACTTCTGAAAATTCTAATGAGGCGTCAGGCGTAATGGGTAGTGAAAAACGGAAAAAACCATAGCCACCCATTTTTAGCATAATTGCCGCTAAAATAACAGAGCCACCTGTGGGTGCTTGTACGTGTGCATCTGGCAGCCAAGTGTGCACGGGAAACATGGGCACTTTAACCGCAAATGCCATAAAAAATGCCCAAAAAATATAACTTTGCTCCGCCAAACTTAATTCCAAATTGTGCATATCAAGAATTGAAAATGAGCCACCTTTGTTATACATATAGATGAGCGATACCAACATAAATACCGAACCCAAAAAGGTATATAGAAAAAACTTAATGGCGGCATACACACGGTTATCCCCACCCCAAATACCGATAATCAGCAACATGGGAATTAATGATGCCTCCCAAAATGCATAGAATAGAATGGCGTCTAATGAGGAAAATACACCAATAATCAAACCTTCCATCATCAAAAAGGCTGCCATATAATGGGCACTTCGTCTGGTAATCACTTCCCAACCTGCAACAATGACTAAAATCGTTGAAAAAGTTGTAAGAATAATCAGCGGCATAGAAATACCATCTACGCCAATATGATAATGAATATTAAATTGAGATATCCAAGAGGATTTTTCAACAAACTGCATTAAATGTGTTGATGAATCAAAGCCTGTATAAAGACTCAGTGACATCATAAAAACAAGTATTGAAATGATCACACTCACCCAACGAACTGTATTGGCACGATTGTTGCCAATAAAAATAACCAATATGCCAGAGAAAATCGGCAACCAAATTAATAAACTAAGCAGCGAATTTTCCATAATTAAAGCTCAAGTAATGGGTTGTCGCCTGCAAACAGCGCCCAAGTTAAAATAATTAATAAACTAACAATCATAAAAAAAGCGTAATGATAAACATACCCTGTTTGAATGGGGCGTACAATTTTGCCAATAAAACCAATGAGTTTTGCACTGCCATTGACCAGCACTTTATCAATCAAACCAACATCAGACACCTTGTATAAAAGATTGCCCAGTTTCTTAACACCGCTGACAAAAACAATATCGTTAAAACGATCAAAACCGTACAAAGATTCAAGTACGTAGTTAGTGCGATGGCATTTCTTTTGTGCCCAGTCAGCCCATTGTGTTCTATAAATTGAAAAAACCCATGCACTAGCAACACCCCCTATCATCATCCAAAATGGCAAGGTTTGTATTGCATGAGAAATCATTGAGGCTGCACTAAAAAACTCATGTTTAAGTTCGGCCATAGAGGTGTGGGACGGGACAACAGTAATGGCATTATCTAACCAGCCATTAAACAACATAGGTTCAATCGTAAAATACCCAATCAGCAAAGATGGAATGGCTAAAGCGATTAGTGGAAATGTCATTGAAGGTGTGGATTCATGTAAATGTTTAGCAGTATGTGCATCCACTCTAGACTCGCCATGAAAGACTAAGAAAAACATTCTTAATGAATAAAAAGCAGTGATAAACACCCCTACCACTACTGCAACATAAACCCAACTAGCATACGGTAACGTGGAAAAATGCACTGCTTCAATAATCATGTCTTTTGAATAAAAACCTGCAAAACCTGGGAAGCCAATCAGGGCTAATGTACCAATCAGTGCAGTCCAATAAGTAATTGGCATTTTTTTACGTAATCCACCCATCTTGCGAATGTCTTGCTGATGATGCATGGCAACAATCACTGAACCTGCGCCTAAAAATAATAATGCTTTAAAAAATGCGTGTGTCATCAGATGGAAAATGGCAACTGAATATGCACTAACCCCTAGCGCAACAGTCATATAACCCAATTGTGACAAAGTTGAATAAGCCACCACTTTTTTGATGTCATTTTGCACAATACCGAGCAATCCCATAAACAAAGCAGTCATCGCACCTACAATCATAACCACTGTTAGCGCAACATCACTTAGTTCAAACATAGGTGACATGCGTGATACCATAAAAATGCCTGCCGTTACCATGGTTGCCGCATGAATTAGGGCTGAAATTGGCGTAGGACCTTCCATTGACCCTGGCAACCAAACATGCAGTGGCACTTGTGCAGATTTGCCCATGGCGCCAACAAATAGCAGCAAACAAATAATAGTAATGAGATCTAAACCCCAAAGCTGTTGGTTCATCGTCTTTCCAAGGCTTGAAAATACTTCCATGTAATCCAATGAGCCACTAAACGCCAATACCAAACCAATGCCTAGTAAAAAGCCAAAATCACCCACACGATTAACCAAAAAGGCTTTAAGATTTGCTTGCACTGCACTTTCTTTGTGGTGCCAAAAACCAATCAATAAGTATGAAACCAATCCAACCGCCTCCCAACCAAAGAAAAGTTGCATAAAGTTATTGCTCATCACCAACATGAACATTGAGAACGTGAACAGAGAAATATAACTAAAAAACCTCGTATAACCTGTATCGTCATGCATATAACCAATGGTATAAATATGCACCATGAGTGAGACAAAAGACACCACCACCAACATCACAGCCGTTAAATTATCAATTAAAAAGCCAACACTGACATTTAAATTATTAATTTGCATCCAAGTGTAGAGATTCTGATTAAAAATTTCACCCTGCTCTAAAACGTGATAATTAAACACATATAAAGACAATACAGTTGAAATTAACACACCTAAAATAGTCAACATATGTGTGGCTGTTTTGCCAAGTATGGTGCCAAAAAACCCTGCAAGAATTGCGCCTACTAAAGGTGAAAGTGCGATTGTTAAATAAATATTTTCCATGTTTTATTGATTGTTAATATCGTAAATAATTGTATCAGAGTTAAAATCTCGTCCATTTTTCATCTAAGTGGTTTCATTTCAAAAACATCATCACCTTTAGATGCTAAATTCCAATCTGCTATTCATTTTTCCTGATGAATCTCCATCCAAGCCTGAACCAATTTTATCTTTTTATTGGGAATTGAGCCACTTAAAATCTCCCCAGTTTCAATTTCAAAACTAGGCTCAAATTCGCCGTATTCTGCGTTAATATGAGTAACACTACGTTTATCTTTATCGTAAAAATATAGGCGAATGATAATTTCATAAAACATTGATATTACTGGCATATCTATCCCTTTAAACTGTTAGTAACATCAACACTAATAGAGCCGCGGTTTCTGAATAATAAAGTCAAAATTGCCAACCCAATAGCAACCTCAGCCGCCGCAACTGTCAAAATAAAGAAAACAAAAATTTGCCCTGTTTCGTTGCCTAAAAAGTGTGAAAAGGCAATAAAATTGGTATTCACGGCAACCAAAATTAATTCTACACACATCAGAAGTGTAATAATATTAGTACGATTAACAAAAATACCCACCAAGCCAATGCAAAAAATAACACTGCTTAGAATTAAATAATCACTTAGACTGACCATTTATTTACCCTCCTTATTAGGCAAGGTGATTGAAACAAGCCTCACCCTATCTTTGGCTTGAACATTGACCTGTTCAGAAATAGATTGTTTTTTACGGCTGGTTTCGTTTCTGTGTACCAAAGTAATAGCGGCAATGATTGCAATCAATAACAACACCGCCGCAAGTTCAAACGGATAAACATAGGTGGTATAAAGTTGCATTGCTAATACAGTAATATTACTATAATCCGCACCGTGACGTGCTGGGCTGCTAAATACATCTAACCCAAATTGATTAGTGCCTAATACTAAACTCATCTCAGCAACAATAATAGCAGCAACAATAAGCCCTAACGACAAATAGCCTGTAAATTTTGCCCTGAGTGTTGATTTGTCAATATTAAGCATTTTAATCACGAATAAAAACAACACCATGACCGCACCAACATAAACCAAAATCAAAGTAATGGCTAAAAATTCAGCCTCAAGTAAAATCCAAATACTGGCGGCACTAAAAAATGCCAGCACTAAAAATAAAACCGCCTTTACCGCATTGCGTGAAAAAATCATCGCCAAGGAACTGGCAACAAACCAAAATGAAAGAATATAAAATATTATTTGTTCAGAGTTCATTGTTTTTTAGATTTGTTAATTATATTTATCATCTTTTTAATTGTGCATTAGCTAGCGATATTCATACCCATTAAATCAATCCCATATAAGGTTGGAAAATCATCAATAAAATCTTTAAATTCTAACAACTTACCCTTGTCTAATTTACCTTTACTGTCAATCGATAAATCAATATCTGAATATTGACTGGCAGTATTATTTGCCCTTGAACCAAACAACAATAAAGAGGTATTAACATCAAAAATCTGATGAAACTCAGTTGCAATGTTGCTAATAATATTATCCACTCTGGTATTCATCATTTATACTTAGCATCTTCAAACTTAGTTTGATTAATGACTTGTGTGTTTTCACTGCCCACTTCCAAAAGACGCTTCTTGGTCATGATACTGCCTTGTCTTGATTCAAATGCATAGTCAAAAATTTGTGTCTCAACAATCGCATCAACAGGGCAAGCTTCTTCACAAAATCCGCAAAAAATACACTTAAATAAATCAATATCATACATAGTAGTACGGCGTGTGCCATCATCACGCATTTCAGATTCAATGGTAATGGCATTCGCTGGACAAACGGCTTCGCACAATTTACAGGCAATACAGCGCTCTTCACCATTGGGATAGCGACGTAGTGCATGTAAACCTCTAAAACGTGGTGAAATTGGTGTTCTTTCTTCTGGAAACTGAACGGTAATTTTTTTGTTAACCAATTCTTTTGCCGTAATTTTCAGCCCAGTGCGTAATTCACTTAGGGTGAAACTTTTAACCAATTTACTTAATTTTTTAATCATAAGATATACTCACTTAAAACCACGGGGCTAATTGAAATTGGGTCATTAACGCCACAACAAATATCCAAATAATGGTAATGGGTAAAAATACCTTCCAAGACAAGTGCATAATTTGGTCGTATCTAAAGCGTGGAAAAGTAGCACGCACCCACAAGTATAAAAACATAAAAAAACTGGTCTTGGCTAATAGCCAAATAATACCTGGCACCCAAGCAAATACAGCTTGAAGGTAAGGAATGCCCTCAAAAGGAGAATGCCAGCCACCAAAAAACATCACCACAGCAAGCGTGGCCATTAAAATCATATTGGCATATTCTGCTAAGAAAAACACTGCAAACGTCATGCCTGAATATTCAATGTGCGTGCCACCCACAATTTCTGATTCACCTTCTACCACATCAAAAGGTGCGCGGTTGGTTTCTACAAGGGCTGAGATAAAAAAGATAATCATCATTGGAAACAAAGGGATAAAGTACCAATGAGCAATACCACCTTGCTGCGCTTGAACAATGGTGTTTAAATTCACACTGCCAGCAATCATCACAACTGTTACCAGTGCAAAACCAATAACAATTTCATACGAGACCAACAAAGATGCACTCCTAAGTGCACCCAATAGTGGGTATTTGGAGTTGGATGCCCAACCCGCTAAAATAATACCGTAAACCCCGATAGAGCCAATCGCCAAAACATACAACAAACTGATGTCCAAATTGGTAACATAAATGCCTTCATCAAATGGAATCACTGCCCATACTGCAATGGCGGGTGTAATTGCCAATACAGGTGCCAATAAAAATAGATAAATATTTGCCTTGGTAGGAAAAATAATCTCCTTGGTCATTAACTTTAAAGCATCAGCAATGGGTTGCAACCAGCCTTTTGGACCAACACGATTAGGACCGATACGTAATTGCATATAGCCAATCACTTTGCGTTCAGCATAAGTGAAATAAGCCACCACTAACATCAGTGGCATCACCAAGACAATTGCCTTAATTAAAATAATTAAAATATTAGCCACTGTGCCATCAAGCCAAGGAATAAGCGTATGCACCATTTGCACAAAAGCTTGCCAAAGTTCCATTACGTTTGCCCCTGAGTATTGACCGCCTGATTGGCATTGATAAATACACAATCATCTGCCACTGTGTTAGTAATAACCACAGGCACACCTAAATATTTATCATCGGCTGATAAGCCTAATGTTTCAGCACTCGCTTGGTTCATATAAGCACTGTTCATTTGTCCGATTTTGGTTTTCTGCAATGCGTTACTGTGTCTTAATACAGCATCAATACTGTAAGGTGAATTTTGCCAAATTATGCTGATACCATGATGTTTACTGGTGAGATTGACGTTCTCATCATGGGTGTGTTTTGTCTGTGGCTGATGAAATATTTCAGCCAAAACCTGAGCAGAATCCGCATAATGAAAACTTGGTAATGCTAATAAATCAGCCATGACTTTTAAGACTTTCCAAGCAGGTTTAACTTCATCTGGCGCTTTAACTGCTGCTGTGTAGGATTGCATATCGTTGTTAATATTAAGCTGCGTTCCTGAGGTTTCATAAACACTGGCAATCGGCAAAATAACATTTGAATAGCCAGCAACGATGTCGTCTTTAAAACTATTCAAAGAGATGACAAAAGTATCGTCTTTTGTGAAGGCTTTAACGGCTGTTTCTAAATCATGAAAATCGTACTGCGGATAGATGTCTAACAAAATAAAGCCACGCATATCAGATGCAAGCATCGTATTAACATTCATGCCAGAGTTTTGCGGCACAAACCCAACCCAATTAGCCGACATGGTGTTTGCTGTTATGCTCAAATTAAGCGTTTTACTATTGGTATTTTGAGCAATTTGGGTGATTAAATTAGCAATGGTTGAAGCGTCTTCATTATTAATAATATGCTCGCCTAAAATGATCACTGAACTACGAGAATTTAACAACTTAGCGGCTATATTGTTGGCAACTTCACCAACCTCAACAGCCAGCAAATAATCAGGCAACTCTTGAGTATTGCTAATCATAATTGATTTAAGCACACCTGCTAATGTAGGTGCTATTTTATTTGGTGCAGTAATGTTTTTCGTATCAAGCGGATGATTAAAATCAAACGCCATTACATTCAATTCATCAATATCAGCACCTTTTTTTGTGGCTTTGCGCAAACGATGATTAATCATGGGCTGTTCTAATCGAATGTTAGCACCTACAATAAGTGCGTAATCTATCTTTTCCAGTGCACCCAATTTGATATTTGAATCAAGTGTAATGACATTGTCTAAATTTTTAACATTTAAACGGTGATCAATATTGTCACAACCGACTTCTGTTAGGATTTTTTTCAGCAAATAAAACTCTTCCATGGTCGCTGTACTTGACGCCAAACCACCTAATTGATTAACCTTTTGATGCTTTAAAACATGACTATTAAGCCCTTTTACAGCATAATCCAATGCCACCTTCCAGCTTACTTGCTGCCACTGTCCTTGTACTTTAATTTGAGGCTCTAGCAATCTATTTTTATGCGTTAAACCTTCATACGAAAAGCGATCACGATCAGAAATCCAAGTTTCATTAATCAAATCATTATCAGCAGACACAACCCGTTTAACCTTGCCCTTGTAAGTTTGTACAAAAAGATTTGAACCCACTAAATCATGTCTTGCAATATTAGGCATTGAATGCATCTGCCACGACCTTAGTTCATATCTAAATGGCTTAGAGGTAAGCGCACCGACTGGGCAAACATCAATCATATTGCCTGATAATTCAGACTGAATGCCTTCTTTCAAAAACGGCTCAATCTTTAAATGTTCACCACGTCCAGTGCCACCCATCTCCATCATGCCAGCAATTTCTAAACCAAAACGTACACAACGTGTGCAATGAATACAACGTGTCATGTCTGCTTGAATCAGTGCACCAATATCACCATCTGGCACAATGCGTTTGCTTTCTGAAAAACGAGAAATATCTGAGCCGTATTCAACAGCCACATCTTGCAATTCACACTCGCCACCTTGATCACAAATTGGGCAATCAAGCGGATGGTTAATGAGTAAAAATTCCATCACTGCTTTTTGGCTGGCTTTGGCTTTGTCATTTTGTGTATGGACTTTCATGCCCTCATTAACAGGCGTAGAACAAGCTGGCTGAGGTTTAGGCGCACCTTCCACATCCACCAAACACATCCGACAAGAGGCAACTACTGAGAGTTTTTTATGATAGCAAAATCTTGGCACACTAATGCCTTCTCTATCAGTCACCTGAATGAGCATTTCACCTGCTTTGGCTTTGACCACATTGCCATTAATTTCAATTTCTATCATAATTCTTTTAATACTTCGTATTGCTTTTTAATGTTGTCTTTATTATTTAATCATTTATTTTAAATATTAATTAAAAAATTAGACTGATTGTTTTTTAACTCAATATCATTCAGTGTTGTTTCCATAATTTATTACCCTTTCACCATACTCTTACCATGCTCAATATAGTATTCAAACTCCTCACGGAAACATCGAAGAAAACTCTCAACAGGCATGGCAGCAGCATCACCGAGTGCACAAATGGTGTTACCCATAATTTTATCTTGCACGCCTAGTAATAATTCAATATCACCTTCTCTGCCATTGCCATCAGTAATACGCTTTAACACACGATAAAGCCAACCCGTACCTTCACGACAAGGGGTACATTGCCCACAAGACTCATCATAATAAAAATGCGCCAACCTTGTTAGCACTTCTACCATGCAAGTTGACTCATCCATGATAATGACTGAACCTGCGCCTAACATAGAGCCAGCACGCTCAATACCATCATAATCCATAGTCATTGCCATCGCCACATCAGCTGTTAATACTGGGGTTGATGAGCCGCCTGGAATTACTGCTTTTAATTTAGCACCATCACGTATCCCACCTGCCATCTCAAGTAAATCCTTAAAGGCTATGCCCATAGGCACTTCAAAATTTGCTGGACTTTTGACATGACCTGAAACTGAAAATAACTTACAACCACCAGAGTTTTCAACGCCGATATCTGCAAACCACTGCCCACCACGGCTTATAATTTCAGGCACACTTGCAAAGCTCTCGGTATTGTTAATCGTAGTGGGCTTGCCAAACAATCCTACATTGGCGGGAAATGGCGGCTTAAATCTAGGTTGGCCTTTCTTGCCTTCAATGGATTCTAACAAGGCAGTTTCTTCGCCACAAATATAAGCACCTGCACCTAAGTGTGTGTATAAATCAAAATTAATTGCACTGTTGTTAATGTTTTGACCCAGCAATCCTGCCTCATAAGCCTCTTTTAACGCACCTTCAAAGCGCTTGAATGGCTCCATAAACTCACCACGGATATAGTTATAGCCAACACTGGCGTTCATAACAAAGCCACCAATTGCCATGCCTTCAATCACAGCATGTGGATTAAACCTTAAAATATCTCTATCTTTACAAGTGCCTGGTTCGCCCTCGTCTGAATTACAAACCACGTATTTTTGCCCATCAGAATGGCGTGGCATAAAACTCCATTTAAGTCCAGTGGGAAACCCAGCACCACCACGACCACGCAAGCCTGAGGCTTTAAGTTCGTCAATAATGTGCTCAGGCGTTAACTCGCCTTTTAGAATTTTGCGCCAAACTGAATAGCCACCACTGGCTTCATAAGTCTTGAGCGACCAACATTGATCTTTGGTCAAATTTTTAAAGCAAACTTCATTCATTTGAGATTGTCCACAATTTGATCAATTTTATCAGCCGTTAAATTTTCAAAATATTCATCATTAATTTGGAACATTGGCGCACCCACGCAAGCACCCAAGCACTCAACTTTTTTAGCACTAATCAATCCATCAGGTGTTACTTCGCCTGTTTTAACACCCAATTTATTTTCCAAATGTAGGATTAAATCATCAGCACCATTCAACATACATGAGATATTATGGCAAAAACGAATCACATGTTTGCCGACTTTTTTATGATTGTAATTTTCATAAAAAGTTGCCACTTCTTGAACGGCAATGCCAGGCATATCTAAATAATCAGCCACTGCCTGGATAGTATCAGCACTCAATCTATTTTTATTTTCTGCTTGAACAATTTTTAAGGCTTGCATAACGGCAGAACTTTGTCTGTCCTTTGGATATTTTAAAATCCAAGCATCAATTTGTTTTTTTGCATCAATTGAAATCATCTGTCTATCTCACCAAATACAACATCTTGCGTGCCAATAATGGTCACAACATCTGACAACATATGCCCTTTTGCCATTTCATCCATAGCGGCCAAATGCGTAAAACCAGGCGCCCTAATTTTGATTCTATAAGGTTTGTTAGCGCCATCAGAAATTAAATACACTCCAAACTCGCCCTTTGGATGCTCAACAGCACGATAAATTTCGCCTTCTGGCAGGCAGTAACCTTCGGTAAACAATTTAAAGTGATGAATTAAAGACTCCATGTCATCTTTCATCTCAGTACGTTTGGGTGGTGACACTTTGTGGTCATCACTCATGACTGCACCTGGATTTTCTTGTAGCCACTTAACACATTGCTTGATGATACGATTTGATTGGCGCATTTCTTCCATACGCACTAAGTAACGATCATAACTATCGCCTGTCATGCCCACTGGAATATCAAACTCTAATTGGTCATAAACCGCATAAGGTTGATTTTTTCTCAAATCCCACGCCACGCCAGAACCTCTAAGCATAGGACCCGTAAATCCTAGTTGTTTTGCACGATTGGCAGAAACAATGCCAATATTTACCAAACGTTGTTTCCAAATACGATTATCTGTTAATAAATCATCATACTGCTTAATGCTTTTAGGAAATTCTTTAACAAAATCAGCAATAAAATCTAACAATGAGCCTTGACGATTTTCATTCATGGCTTCTAATTCCTTATCTGTACGGAAATCTGAATCCAAATATTGTGGCATTTTATCTGGCAAATCTCGATAAACACCGCCTGGACGATAATAAGTTGCGTGCATACGTGAACCTGATACCGCCTCATAACAATCAATCAATTTTTCACGTTCACGAAATGCGTATAAGAAAATACTCATCGCACCCACATCAAGCCCATGCGTACCTAACCACATCAAATGATTAAGAATTCGGGTGATTTCATCAAACATCACTCGAATGTACTGAGCGCGTTCAGGCACTTTGATATCCAACATGGTTTCAATTGCCATCACATAAGCGTGTTCGTTGCACATCATTGAAACATAATCAAGCCTGTCCATATAACCAATTGATTGATTGTAGGGCTTTGATTCTACTAATTTTTCTGTACCACGATGTAACAAGCCAATATGCGGGTCAGCACGCTCAATCACCTCACCATCAAGTTCTAAAATAAGACGCAATACACCATGCGCCGCAGGATGCTGAGGTCCAAAATTAAGCGTATAGTTGCGAATTTCAGCCATTTTATTTCCTGATTACTCTTGGTACGTTAATATTTGGTTCAATGCTGACTTTTTCATAAACCACTCGACCTAGGTCTTCATCATAACGCATTTCAACTTCGCCAATCATGGGGAAATCTTTACGTAATGGATGACCTTTAAAGCCATAATCAGTCAAAATACGGCGTAAATCTGTATGATTCTCAAACAAAATACCCATTAAGTCAAAGGCTTCACGCTCATACCAATCGGCAGATGCCCAAATATCAGTGACTGACTTAATAATAGGCTCAGCCTCATCAACAAATGATTTCACTCTAATGCGTTTGTTTTTACTCACGGAGAGCAAATGGTACACCACAGCAAAACGTTGCTCATGTCTATCTTTTGAACCTTGATGATTGCGCCCTCTGGAAAAACCAGAAGCACTAGCATTGCCATTCCAATCTGATTGTCCATAAGTCAAATAATCAACGCCACATAAATCTATTAACGTTTCAAAAGAGAAAAAATCTCTTAATTTCAAACAGGTTTTAATAATCTCTTGAGAGTCGACCATTAAGGTTAACTCGCCAAACGCTTCAACCAAATGACTCTCGCCAAACACTTCAATTAATTGTTCTTTTAAATCTTGCATTAGGTTCTTGCAATGGTGTTAGTACGACGAATTTTATCTTGCAATTGCATAATGCCGTATAACAATGCTTCTGCTGTTGGCGGGCAACCAGGAACATAAATATCAACAGGAACAATACGATCGCACCCCCTAACAACTGCATAAGAATAATGATAATAACCGCCACCATTCGCACACGAACCCATGGAAATTACCCACCTTGGCTCAGGCATTTGATCATAAACTTTGCGTAAAGCTGGCGCCATTTTGTTGGTGAGTGTGCCTGCCACAATCATCAAATCTGACTGGCGTGGCGTGGGTCTAAAAACAATACCAAAACGGTCTAAATCGTAACGAGAAGAACCTGCCTCCATCATCTCCACCGCACAACAGGCCAAACCAAAAGTCATGGGCCAAAGCGAGCCTGTTCTTGCCCAATTAATAATGCTGTCAAGTGATGTGGTGACAAAACCTTGTTTCATTAAACCTTCAATTGCCATTAGTTATTCCCATTCAAGTGCACCGTTTTTCCACTCAAAAACAAAACCCACCACTAATAAAAATAAGAAAATACTCATCGCAATAAAACCAAACCAACCAAGTTGGGACTGAACCACCGCCCACGGAAAAACAAAAGCCACTTCTAAATCAAATAAAATAAATAAAATAGCCACCAAATAGTAACGCACATTAAAATACATACGCGAATCGTCAAAGGCAGGAAAACCGCACTCAAATTGAGTATTTTTTTCTTCATATGGTTTGCTTGGCCCTAGTAAATAGCCAATTAACATTGGTCCAACGCCAAAAGCAAGCCCCAAGAAAATAAATACAATAATAGGTAGGTAGTTCTCTAACACCTAATTTCTCCTAACCCAAAAATAGAATTTTAGAGACCTTTGCATAATTATGCACAAAGTCTCTTTTGAACATTATATCTAATTTAATCAATCAATTCACCTATAACCAACAAATATATTGTTATATTTTTAGAGGCTAGATTACGCATTAACCTCAGTACCACCTACGGTTAGTTGATCTATTTTTAAACTCGGTTGACCAACACCTACGGGTACGCTTTGACCATCTTTACCGCACACGCCAACGCCATTATCAAGTTTTAAATCATTTGCCACCATGGATATTGTTTTTAACACCTCATCGCCAGAACCTATTAATGTCACGCCTTTAATAGGGTGCATAATTTTTCCATTCTTAATAAGGTAGGCCTCATTGGCACTAAAAACAAATTTGCCTGAGGTAATATCAACTTGACCGCCATCAAAATTAAGCGCATAAATACCATCATCAACAGAAGCAATCATATCATTTAAAGAATCCTGCCCGTTTAGCATATAAGTATTGGTCATTCTTGGCATCGGAATATGCGCATAAGACTCGCGCCTGCCATTGCCTGTTGATACCGTATCCATTAATTTGGCATTCATTTTGTCAAATAGATAACCTTTTAAGATGCCATTTTCAATCAACAAAGTATTTTGTGTTGGTGTGCCTTCATCGTCAATCGTTAAGCTGCCACGTCTATTTTCCAAGGTGCCATTATCAACAATGGTGCATTTATCACTGGCCACTTGCTCGCCAATTCTGTTGGTGAATACGGATGATTTTTTACGATTAAAATCCCCTTCCAAACCATGACCAATGGCCTCGTGTAATAATACTCCCGGCCAGCCAGAACCTAATATGACTGGCATATTTCCAGCAGGTGCATTTTTTGATTCCAATGCTACTAATGCCTGCCTGATGGCTTCATTAACATAAACCTCATCCAAGGCGTGATCAACAAAATATCGATAATCATACCGACCGCCACCGCCACTTGAGGCGGATTCAGTTCTACCATTGTATTCAACAATAATACTCACACTAACACGCACCATTGGGCGATAATCTTTTGCAAATACGCCATCGGTTGAAGCAATTAACACCTCGCTAAACCCGCCAGAAATTGAAGCACTGACTTGCTTAACCTTATGCTCTTTTCTAGCAAGTTTATCAATTCTATTTAGAAAATCAACCTTTTCTTGCGAAGAAAAACTACTAAGTGGATTTGAATCATTATATCTAGCAACTTGTGGAATAGACTGAAAAGCCTGAATTTTTCCCGTGCCAGTTTGAGTCGATATTCCCTTGGCAAAACTAATGGCTTTTTCAATCGCTTTGAGGTTTAAATCATCTGAATAAGCAAAGCCAGTTTGGTCAGAACTGACAGCTCTAGCGCCCACGCCATGACTGATGTGGTAGGTGCCAGATTTAACAATACTTTCTTCTAAAAACCAAGATTCAACTGCTGAATGTTGAAAATACAAATCTGCATAATCAGTACCCTTAACTGCCAAAGAGGACAATAAAGTGGTTATTTTTTCTTGATTGAGATGATGATCATCCAATAGTTGCTCAATCATAATGCAGTTGATACATTTTCAATAATAGGCTCATGCCATGAACCTGTTATTTTATATTTAAATTCAACAACTTTATCAACAATCTTATTAATCAGCTCGCCTTTAAACAGCGCCTTATCTGCCAGCCAAACCCCCAAGCCTGCTAAACCACCGCCAGCCAAATAAGTAGCAATCGGCACAGCATCACTAATCGCAGGCAATACTTTTGCTTCCAAATGATGGGTTTGTTTAACGATATTACTTGACCCTGTTAAGTTAATCGTGCTTGAACTTGAGTTAAGTTTAAAATGGCTGATGCTTGCCACAGAATGATTAATAGAAATTTGTGCAGCAATCGTATCATAAGCAAACCCTTTGCTAACCAAATCAGTAACATTTAGTTCTAAACGCCTAGCAATGGATTTAATATTAAGCAGTGATAAAAGCCGACCAATATTAGGGTCTTTATTGGTAAACACACCTTCTTTAATTTTTATTTTAATCAAGCCACTGATATCTTTAAAACTCATGTTCCATGGAGCACAATTGCAAAATAGGCGCACATCAAAGTCAAATTGACCGCCGCGAACTTTCTCTTTGATGTTTAATTTATCAAGAAATTCGCTCAACTTCTGACCTCTTGCCTTGGCAATAAGCCGAGTTCTGCCATCAACCCAAACGCCATCAAAACTCAGGTTTTGACTGCCAACATCCACACCTGTAAATTCTAAATTAATAATTTTAAGCGCCTTGTCTTGCGATTCAAGCGTGGCGTTAAAATCAGGCCACTTGCTGTCACCCACTTGTATGTCTTGTACACTTAAATGCATACTGGGGAAATCCTTTGCCTGAATATCCCAATTGCCTTTTATCTTGTCTAATGCTGTTACTTGCAGGTTTGTCAGTGTCACCTCAGGCAAAGAATCCTTATTTAATATAATTTTTGCATCAGTTTTTAACGCATTAGACTTAACATTTGCTTGCCATGATTGATCTGAATATTTAACCAAGTAGAACTCAAAATTATCACTACTATTGGTCAGTCCTACTTCAAATAATGCATCTGAGACGCTGTCTTGATTATTAGAATTAATACGAATATTAAATGACTCGCCTCGAATATTGCCCACACCTTTTGAGGTAATTTGATTATTATGTAATGCCAATTGTGCCTCATAGTTTTTAACCACAATTGCGCCACCCAATGTTGTCAAACGGTTGTCTTGGATGCTCAAATCAACATCCAATACTGGCTCTGTTTTATCCAGTGGTATTGTCAAATCTAGTTCACCTACGACCTTGCCAAATAAACTGAATTGTCCAAGCGCCTCATTCACATTATCACTTAGTGGTGCCTGTTTTAAAAACTGGATTAATATGTCGCTTTGGGTGTTAATTTTAGCAACCACGCTAATCTCTAATTTGTCTTTACTCATGTCCAGCATTTGAACTTTAACACCTTGTAAAGGCATGTCGTTTAACGTAGTATGATTAACCATAACTGTGATTTTTTTACCATCAATAGCAATATCTGCATCTAATTGCTTAAGACTTTGCCAATCAGTATCAAACAATAATTCGGCATTATTTAAGTGTGCATCAAATTTTGTTTTTACTGGCAGTTGCTTTGAAAGATTTTTCTTGACGCTAATATTAATATTATCCAACTCACCTGATTGAAATGCGTGCTTAATCCATTGATGAGTTGCATCACCTATCAACGCTACAGGCAAATAATCACTAATGTTAATCACATTCATACGCTGGATAAAGCCGCTAAATTGGATGAAATTATCACCTTGCTGGCTATACAATTCAAGGCTTGATAACCACTCAAAGTCATCACCACTCAAAATAATTGGCAATGTTAAAAAGCCATTTTGATTAGTCTTGGCGCCAGATAAATCAATCGTAATGTTAAGGTGTTTAGTGCCAATACTCTGACTGGGTATTGTTAACAAAAATTGCCTCCCATCTCTTTTAAGCGTCAATGGCGCAATTTCAACCATATCTTTAATAATTGTTTTATTAATATGCAAAGATTCAAAAAAAGACAGCGCTGCTAACATATCCAGTGAAGCCATATCTTTAATCTCGCCTTCTATACTAAAATCATCGAGATTAGAATAAAGCGTCAAGATGTCAATATAAATCTTGCTGGGATGATAAGTATCATCAAACAAATTTAACAAATTAACATGCCAAGACAAATTTTTAATCAACGCCATTTGCCGAGCTTTGCTAGATGCGATGGAAATATCATGCACTTTTAAAGCAATGCCTTTATTTTCAAAATCAAAGGTGATTTTAGACAACTGAACATCAAACCCAGTTAAATTGGATAATTGAGTCTCAATCGGTGCTTTTAGTAACATTGGAAAAGCCAAAAAAAAACCCACTATCAATACAATAATGAGCGCAAAAATAACACTAACCCAAGTGCTTATTTTTAATACTTCAATACCACTTAAGCGTGTTTTTTTAATCATTTTTAATACTTATCGCTGACTTGGCAATATAACCGCCCTTCGGAAATTATAACTTATTTTTACGAACAGGTTATCTATTGATATCAACACAAGCTATATTTAAAAACAAGCAAACAACCATACAGGTGTGCGAGTTTTATACGACAAAGGGGCAAACTCTCAGGCTAATAGGGCGGCACTTAAAGCACAAAAACTAAGAGACGGCATTATGCGCAAAAAACCCAAAGGCAAGACAATGAGTCATTGGCATAAATTGCACAACAAAGCAATCAGCAATAGAAGGTTTGTGGTTGAGCGTGCCAAAGGCACACTCAAACGCACTGATGACTTGGCAAGCGCTCGTTATATGGGCTTAGAGAAAGTTGCCAATGAGGTTAATCTCAAAGCCATTGCTTATAACTTAACCAGAGCGGCGAATGTTGACAAAGATTTAATAACAACTTAGGGATTTTTGT
>JAUVOQ010000028.1 GCA_030599095.1 Candidatus Ruthturnera sp. | reverse complement strand
GTTGACCCTGATGACCCGCCAGTTGACCCTGATGACCCGCCAGTTGACCCTGATGACCCGCCAGTTGACCCTGATGACCCGCCAGTTGACCCTGATGACCCGCCAGTTGACCCGCCCAACTTTGATATTAGCCCCATCGCCAATGCTTCGGTGGATGAGAACGAAGTATTTACTGGCACAACCCCAATAATTACGGGCGACACCCCCATTGGGACGCTGACTTACAGCCTAGATGGGGTTGATAAAACGCTGTTCACCATTGACGCTGCAAGCGGGGTGATCACCATGGAGGCTAGAGACTTTGAGACCCCCCTTGATGCGGATGGCAACAATATTTATGAGGTCACCATTATTGCCACAGATGGTGATGGCAACTTTGACTCTGAGGATCAAAGCGTTACTGTTAATAATCTTTTTGATCTTACTTGGACTGAACCTGATTACAGGCCACCAGTTAATGCACCGCCAGTAGTAGATATACCCAGTGAGCATATATATATAGATGTGGGCGCATCTAGCTGGACAGAGAACGTGTCAAGCCACTTTAGCGATAGTGATGGTTATATTGTGTCTTATAGAGCCACCAAGCCTTGGAGCGGCTCCCTACCTTCATGGTTATTATTTGATACTACGACAGGCATATTTAGGGGTACGCCTCTTATAGGTGATGTTGGTGTTTTCGACGTTCTCGTTCGTGCTACTGATGATGACGGCGAAGAGACAGTCTACAGTAGCATACTAACTATAACAATAACAATAACAATAACAATAACAATAACAAACCCGCCACCTGTTGTGCCGGGTAATGACATCATATACGGCAATCGCGGTAATGACCACATATTTGGCGGTGGCGGTAATGACCAGATGTGAGGCGGTTCAGGTAATGACGTTATATATGGCGGTTACGGTGGCAATTTTGCCCCCACTCCCCCTCTCCCAGCGATTGTTTATTACGGTGCTACTATGACTACTTTTTCTGGTTATCACCCTACATATCAAATCATAACAGGCACTAGCGGTGATAACTTCATAGAAGCTGGTTCTAATCGTAAAGCCACCATATACGGCATGGGCGGTGATGACGGCATAGACGGCAGTTGGTATGATGAATTCATATACGGCGATGACGATAATGACGACATTGTAGATGGTAATGACTACATGTGGGGCGGTGACGGTAATGACGAAATACACGGCGAAAGCGGTAATGACGAAATACACGGCGAAAGCGGTAATGACCTTCTATATGGCGGTGACGGTAATGACATCATAGATGGCGGTGACGGTAATGACGAACTGAGAGGCGATGATGGTGATGACGCAATGCACGGCGGTGATGGTGATGACAGCCTATCAGGCGGTGCTGGTAATGACGAACTGAGAGGCGGTGATGGTGATGACGTAATGCACGGCGGTGATGGTGATGACTGGCTATACGACGGTGATGGTGATGACTGGGTATACGGCGGTACTGGTGATGACCGCCTATTATCGGGCAGTTCATTAGGTAATGACTACCTATACGGCGGTGATGGTGATGACATCATAGATGGCGGTGCTGGTGATGACGAACTGAGAGGCGGTGATGGTGATGACTGGCTAGTCGGCGGTGATGGTGATGACTACCTAGTCGGCGGTGATGGTGATGACATCATATTTGACGATGCTGGTGATGACCGCCTAGTCGGCGGTACTGGTGATGACATCATATTGGGCGGTGCTGGTGATGACTTTTTAATAGGTGGTACTGGTGCAGATACTTTTGTATATGAGAGTGCTGATGATGGCAATGATACGATTCATGATTTTGAAATAGGTACTGATGTCATAGATTTGTTACTTTTTTGGGATTCTCAGCAAGATGACGTTATACATGATATTCTAAATTGGATTACTTGGGATCTATGGGGGAGCTTGCTCCCCAATAACCTCATCAGTATCACTGACAATGGCAACGATGCTTTTATTGAGGCTGATACCCGAGGCAATGCCCATAGTAATGATCTTATAACCATCACTCTAGCAGGGTTAGCAGGGACTGACTTAAATACCATGGTAGATACTGGCAGTATAATAATGTGGTGACACGGTATTCATGGGGTTTTGTGGTCGTGGCACAGATGTCAGTATCTCTTTATTAAACCCGATTATTACGATTATTAACATAGAAGAAGGGATGGATCCCCTTTTATTCATTTTCCTAAGCAATGGCAGCCTAGTGCTTGAGTAATAATCATCTAACAAACACCTTTGTATTATGTAGGCAGATAATACTTATAACAGCGTTAAAACCCTATAAAATAAGGCATTAATATGAAACTAGAACTGATTAGCTTTAAACTTTGCCCGTTTGCACAGCGTGCTATTATTTTGCTAAATAAACAAAAACTTGATTTTGAATTAAACCACATCAATCCAATCAATCCGCCTGATTGGTTTAAGAAAATTTCCCCAACTGGGCAAGTACCTTTGTTAAAAGCAGATGGGAGAATTATCTTTGAATCTTCTGTGATTACTGAATTTGTTAATGATATTAGCAAAACCAATCTACACCCTACTGATCCCATTCAAAAAGCTGAAAATCGTTCATGGATTCAATTTTCATCAACCTTATTTGACGATTTATTTGCTGTAGTAACGGGCAATGAAGGGAAATTCCATACCTCAAAAAAATCTTTGTTTGACAAACTAGCCAAAGTTGAAACTGTTAAAAATAGTGCTCAGTTTTTTAATGGTGATGATTTTTCAATCATTGATATTGCTTTTGCGCCAATATTTATGCGCCTAGATTGGATTAATGAATTTACGAACAGCGCCTTATTACTTGATGAATTTAAACATTTAAGTGCATGGAGTAAAGAGTTATTGCAACTAGATGTGGTTAAAAATTCAGTGGCTGAAGGGTTGGGTAATGCTTATTACGCTAACATTGAAGCACGTGAAGGTTATTTATCAACCCTGCTTATTGACTAAAATTCTAACGAGCCTTGCCCGTTTCAGAGAATGGGCAAAATATTTTCTGGTGGACGACCAATAGCAACGCCTTTGCTTGTTCTTACAATCGGGCGTTGAATTAATTTAGGCGTTTTGACCATAGCATTAACCAATTGATTTTCAGTTAAAGCCTCATCATCTAAACCTTGTTCTTTGTACTCAGGCTCGCCTTTGCGCATGAGTGATCTGGCTTCAAGGTTTAAATCACTCAATAATTGCTTGAGTTCATTACTGCTAGGTGGATTTTCTAAATATTTAATTATTTCAAAATCAACATTTTTTTGTTCTAAAATGGCTAATGTTGTTCTTGATTTAAAACACTTTGGATTGTGGTAAATGATTGCACTCATTACTAAATAAATATGATAAAAAATTCTATTATACCTACTCAATTAAGCAATAAAATTGCTAGACTTGGCTTTATATGCTCACTATTTTTCACGCTGAATATTGCTCAAGCAGTTAGCATTGATGATATTGTCAAACCTGCTAATGATCTATGGCAAGCAGAAAAAAAAATCAAAATCCCTGATTTTTCTCTCACTGATCTTAATGGCAATGTTCATACCAATAAATCCACTCAAGGTAAATACTTAGTGGTTAATTTTTGGGCAACTTGGTGTCCGCCTTGTTTAAAAGAAATGCCAGCCTTTGTTGAGTTTTATGAAAAAAACAAAGACAGAATTCTTATTCTAGGACTTGATTACGAGCAAGCTGATAAAGCCGCCATTATTGAGTTTACTGATACATTTATGGTGAATTATCCCATTGTTCTTTTTGATGATAAAAATGGCGCTGAATTTAAAAAATTCGGCGAAGTGCTTGGTATGCCAACGACTTATATCTTTAACCCGAAAGGTGATTTGGTTGATTATCACATGGGTGAAATGGACATAGCGGCTTTAGAAAGAGCCATCTTAAAGTAGCCAATCCTTAGCGTGATTGTTATTATCACGCACCAATTTAGGTATCAAATACCCACTTAAATTGTTTTTTAATTGTTGATGGAGTTGAATGGCGTATTCATCTTTAACCAAAAAATCTTGTGCACCCTGCACTTTGTCCAACATGTGTAAATAATAAGGCAATATACCTAAATCAAATAGGCTCAAACAAAGCTCACTCAATACTTCTATTGAATCATTCACCCCCTTTAATAACACCGACTGGTTGAGTAAAGTAACACCACTTAGTTGCGTCATTTTTTGTGCAAATTGAAAAGACAATTCCTGTGGATGATTGATGTGCAATACCATAACAATGTTCAATCTTGAATTTTTAAACATATCCGCCAACTGACTAGTAATTCTACTGGGTGTAACAACAGCGCTACGTGTGTGAATGCGTAAGGTTTTTATATGTTTAATACGTTCAATATTATCAATCAATGTGGCAAGTTTATCATCGCTCAAACTCAATGGGTCGCCACCACTTAGTATCACTTCATTGATTTTTATGTCATTAGTCATATAATTTTGCACCTCATTCCAATTGCTGATGGCATCATGCTCGGCATAATTAAAGTTTTGCCTAAAACAATACCGGCAATGAATGACACACACTCGCGAGGCAATTAATAATACTCTGTTTGGATATTTATGAATAAGCCCCGCTACAGGAGAGTGTTTTTCATCCTCTAGTGGCGACAAACTAAAATGATCACTTTCCAATAAAGTTTTAGAACTGATGACTTGTTTTAGTAAGGGGTCATTTTTATTATTTTTATCAATCAGTTGTGCATATTCCAAAGGAATTTTAATGGAAAATTCTTGGTCTTTAAATGCCTTTGTTTTGAAAAAATCGTTACTTTGATTAGCCCCTTTAAGGGCATATCTTGCATGATGTTGCCAGTTATTCTTCATCATAATTGGTGTATAAAAAAACCCCGATAACGGGGTTTTCTATAATGCTTTTTAGCGTTCTAGCAGAAGTTTGTAAAGTTAGTGTCTATGTGCGCTTTGCCATCTTTATAGCCTGATTCCCACTCATCAGTAATTCTTTGCTCTTCAATTTCTGGATTGTTTAAGAAACCAGCCACCCAGCCTTGAATGTAGTTGTCGTTTACGCCCATTTCTTCCATTTTTTTAACGCCTTCATAGTAAGTCATTGCTGATACCCCTTAAATAGTGTTTATAATTTTGTTTACTTATGCCAATCTATCTTTTCAATTAATATAAGAGAAAGATAATATTATAACCATTTAATCCAAAAAAACAAGAAAAAAAAATAATGAATTTATCTGAAATAATAAATGGTCTAAACGATAAACAATGCCAATCGGTTACCTTAAATAATGATAAAAATGCTTTAATACTAGCCGGTGCAGGCAGTGGTAAGACTAGAGTTTTGACCCATAGGATTGCTTATTTAATCACACAAAAAAACATTCACACTGATGCTATTTTGGCGGTCACTTTTACTAATAAGGCTGCTGCTGAGATGCGCAAAAGGTTAAGCATTCTATTAAGGCGTCCGATTCAAAGTATGTGGGTGGGTACATTTCATGGTTTGGCACACCGATTATTACGTACGCATTATGAAAAAGCAGGACTGACTTCTAGCTTTCAAATTTTAGATGCACAAGACCAATTTCGCATTGTCAAACGCCTAATGAAAGACAATAATATTGATGAATTGAAGTTCCCCATTAGAAAAGTTCAGTGGTTTATTAACACCCAAAAAGACAAAGGTATTCGCACGCAGGATATTGAGCCTAGTTATAACTATTTTGCTAAAAAAAGCCTCGAAGTGTTTGAGCTTTATGAGGCACACTGCCAAGCAAATGATTTGATTGATTTTGCAGAATTATTGATACGCAGTTATGAGTTATTAAAAAATAACACGGACTTGCTTAATCATTATCAAGCGCGCTTTGAGCATATTTTAGTGGATGAGTTTCAAGACACCAATACCGTACAATACAAATGGATTAAATTATTATTTAATGGCAGTAATAAAGTATTTTGTGTGGGTGATGATGATCAATCTATTTATGGCTGGCGCGGTGCAAAAATTGAAAATATTACCAAATTATGCACAGATTTTATGCCCATTGAAACCATTCGCTTAGAGCAAAATTACCGCTCAACTGGTAATATTCTAAATGCCTCTAACGCCTTGATTGCTCATAACACCGATCGCATGAGCAAATCTCTTTGGACTGATGCTGGCGATGGTGAATCAATTAATGTATATGAAGCGCGAACTGAAACAGATGAGGCAGACTATGTCATCAGTGGCATTCAAAAATTAATCACTGACGGTGCATCACCTAGTGATTGTGCCATTTTGTATCGATCTAATGCCCAATCTCGCATCTTTGAAGAGGTGTTAATAAAACACAACATTCCTTATATTATCTATGGCGGTTTAAGATTTTTCGAGCGTGCTGAAATTAAAGATGCTTTAGGCTATCTGCGTTTGATAGAAAATTCAGCTGACAATGTCGCCTTTGAACGTGTGGTTAATTTCCCAACTCGTGGCATTGGCAATGCAACGGTTGAAAAAATACGCACATTCGCACAAAACAATCACACCAGTCTTTTTCAAGCAGCCATGCAAATGTCATCCACCCTGCCAACTCGTGCTACCAATGCATTAAATGGGTTTACCAACCTAATTGAACAAATGACAAACGACACAAAACACCTAGATTTATCTGAAAAAGTAGCCAACTTGCTTAATACATCAGGGTTAATGGCGCATTATTCTAATGATAAAACTGATAAAGCAGGCAGTAAAAGAGAAAATCTAGAAGAGCTCATCACCGCAGCACAACAATACAACCATGAGCAAGATAGCGAGATAAATGAAGTGGTGGGATTTATCTCTTTAGCATCACTGGATTCTAGTGGTGACACCAATGCGCCTATTAACCAAAATGTAGAACTCATGACCGTACATTCAGCCAAGGGATTGGAGTTTCCTTATGTATTTTTGGTCGGCATGGAAGAGGACTTATTCCCCTCTAGGCAAAGCAAAGACGAACCACATTTAATAGACGAAGAAAGACGACTATGCTACGTGGGTATGACTCGTGCTATGAAAAAACTGTCACTTTCTTATGCCATTAAGCGCTTTTTACACGGGCAATCTTTGTACGCCTATCCTTCACGTTTTTTAGACGAAATTCCCAGTAAATATTTAAATAAACTTAAAGCTAAATTTGGTGCAACAATACAAAATTACAATAATGATCATACTTTTAATCAAAATATTACGCTTAAGTCTGATGGTCAATTATCCATTGGCGCTTCGGTTAAACACGCCAAATTTGGGCTGGGCACTGTGCTAAATTTTGAAGGTCAAGGCGATTCTGCTAGAGTACAAATAAAATTTAAACAAGCAGGCACAAAATGGCTCATTAGCTCGTATGCAAATTTAGAATTTATATAAACTCGTGATTATCACGCTCATCAAGACTAAACATCTTCTTTCTCAAGAGTGGCAATCATTTGCTTTATTCTATCATTTAAGTCATTCATAAATACATGCCTTTTTTTAATGCTTATTAGCAAACCCACTATCAAAATCAGTCAAAACATTTGTTTAGTTTAAAGTTTTCTTCAAATCATCTACAGAAAAACTTTGCACGGTTTGTTGATCGGTATAAATAGGTTTCATTCTAGTATGAGCGCCTGAGGATTTTTCAATGGCAATTTGTCTGCTGGTTACAATATCTAAACAGTCGGTTATCATTTTTTGTGTTGCTTGACTAAGGGGGTGTTTTAACCCTGGTTGGGTCATGGTGTCTTTAGCAACGGCAATAAGGGTTTTTCTGACTGCACTTAGAAGTCTGGTTTCAAAATTTTGTGTGTTGTCATTGCTCATAATAAATCTCTGATGATTGCTAAATGTTGCTGATGGTTGATTTTATCGGATTTAAACCCATAAAAGCCTTGCATTGATTGTAATTTTTCACTCACACCCCAATCTTTATCAATGATTTGTGCGACCAATTCTGGGTGGTTGCATATAAGCACCATATCACAGCCACTGTCTAATGATGCTTTTACTCTATTGGTTATGTCTTTAATAAAATGTGCACCTTGCATGGATAAATCATCACTAAAAATAAGCCCGTTAAATCCAAGCTGGCTTTGTAAAATATCCTTAATCCATTTGGCTGAAAACCCAGCAGGTTTATCATCCACTTGATCATAAACAACATGAGCAGGCATTAGTGCATCTAACCCATGATTTATCAACGCTTTAAAAGGCTTCATATCTTGTAATAAATCGTTCATTGGTCTATTGTCTACTGGCAAATCAAGGTGTGAATCCAGCGTTACAAACCCATGCCCTGGAAAGTGCTTGCCGACGCATTTCATACCTGCCTTGTGCATGCCACTCATTAGACTGCCTGCTAATTTTACAATAACATCGGGATTAGAATGAAAAGCCCTGTCGCCAATGACACTGGCATTATTATGATTAACGTCCAAGACAGGTGCAAAAGAAAAATCCACGCCAATCGTTAATAATTCATACGCCAAAACAAAACCACAAGAAAATGCTTTATCTATCGCTATATTTGGATTTTTATCATACAATACACCTAATTTTTCCATGGCTGGTAAGTGGGTAAATCCAGTTTGAAAACGCTGCACCCTGCCACCTTCGTGGTCAACAGCAATCAATAAATTTTTATTAATTTGGCGAATGTCTTTAATTAATAAAGTTACTTGCTCAATAGATTCAAAATTACGCCCAAACAGAATAACACCACCAATAGAGGGTTTGATCAATTGTTGTTGTTCTTGTGTGCTCAGTGCCAATCCTGACACGTCCATGATAATAGGACCTAATGCTATTGACTTAATCAACATAAAGTTTAACTTTATAAACCAGCCACAAAACTGGCAATCCGATTAAAGTTGTGATGATAAAAAATTCGATATAGCCAAACATTTCAACCAATGTGCCAGAATAACCGCCAAAAATCTTAGGCAGTAGTGTCATTAATGATGAAAATATAGCATATTGAACAGCCGTAAACTTAATATTTGTAAGACTAGACAAAAATGCAATAAAGGCAGCACCTGCAAGCCCTGCTGACAAGTTATCCATAGTAATGGTAATATACAACCAAGTTATATCATGACCTGCATTAGCCAAAACAATAAACAACAAATTAGTCACTGCCGAAAGCACTGCACCTAAAAACAACACTCTAAACACACCAAACCTAATGGCCATCAGACCACCTAAGAATCCGCCAGCAATGGTCATAAACAGCCCAAACGTTTTAGCAACAGTGGCAATTTCAATCTTGGTAAAGCCTATATCTTGATAGAAAATATTAGCCATCACACCCAGCACAATATCACTAACTCGGTACAAGCCAATAACTGCCAGCAGTAATAATGCAACGTTTAAACCGTAACGATTGAAAAAGTCTTTAACAGGTTCAACATACGTGGCATTAACCACAGAACTATTAACAATATTTAATGCAATTAAAACTTTGGCTGCAATGGTTGCGCCTGCAATGGCTAACATCATTCTAAGTGTGCCGACAACAAAACCAGATAAATACTGATTGGAAAACATTTCAGTTAAGCTTGATTTAAGCGATTGAACAACATCGGCACTATAAATAAATGTTGCAATAAATGCAACAACAATCATTAAAAATAATACAAAAAATCTAACATAATCTTTGGTTGAATATTCCTTATTATTGCGATTCAGTGCTGGCTCTTTAATCAAAAGTGTTGTAAAAACACCAACCATCATCACCATCATCATTATTAGATATGTATTTGACCAAGCCGAGAAACTGTACAACTCTTTTGTTGATCCGAAGTAGCTGGCTAAAGACAAGCCACCTGCGCCAGCCACCAACATACCAATACGATAGCCAGCAATATAAGTGGCACTCAACATTGATTGCATATTTTTATCGGCTGATTCAATACGATAAGCATCAATGACAATGTCTTGAGTGGCTGAAGAAAATCCTAACAAAACTGCACCAATAGCCATCACCTCTAAACCATCAACACCCGCTTGAGGGTCAACAGAAGACATGAGCCATATTGCAGCCATAATTGCCAATTGAGACACCAACATCCAAGAACGACGACGACCTAATAATGTTGTCAATATCGGCAATGGCAAACAGTCAACCAGTGGCGCCCAAACAAACTTAAACGAATAGCCAAGTGCTGCCCAAGAAAAATAAGTAATACTAGATTTGGCAATGCCTGCTTCATTTAGCCACAATCCAAGCGTTGAAAAGATAAGCAAAATTGGCACACCTGCTGAAAATCCTAAAAACAGCATACTGGCCACTTTGGGATGGAAAAACAGCCTTAAACTTTCTAGCACTGAAGCCAAGGCATGCCGTCATGACGCCAACCATTTAGATTGCCTCGCTGGTAATTTTCATCAAGATCCCCTTCAAAACCGCTTGTCACGTGTGCCACATTAATAAAACCATGTTCAATTAAACACTTTCCAGCATCACTTGAACGATAGCCACTACGACAAATTAAAATAATCTCACGTTCTAAGCAGTTGTTTTTTTCGCCAATAAAACGTTTAATAGCGGCAATAAACTCATCTTCATTAGGGGCCCAATCAGGGTCATCAAGCCAAGGCACAAAAATACAGTCTTTAGGTCTGCCTACAAATTTATTCTCTGCTTCACAACGGACATCAATAAAAACGGCATCTTGATTAGTTTGCAGGCGCTCAAGGGCTTTCTTTGGTAAATAGTGTATTAATGGGTTCATTGTTCAATTATAGCAACATATTCCCCTATGTGAACCCTTTCAAATAATTCAACAATATCCTGATTTCGCATACGGATACAGCCTTTTGACTTAGGGTTTCCCGTCATAAATTCATCAGCTGAACCGTGAATATAAATATAGCGCTCATGTGTGTTTTTATTATGCTCTTGAACCCCATCAAGCCATAAAATTCGAGTTAATATCCAATCTCTATCAGTTTGTTGATTAAATAATTGTTTTGAATAAATCTCACCTGTGGGTATTCTGGCAACAAATACAGTGCCTAATGCCGCCTTATCGCCAATTTTTTCACTGATTTTAAATTGCCCAGTTGGCGTGCAAAATGAACCCTCTACCTCGCCCACACCGTTGATTGAACTTGAAATTGGATAAGATTTTTGCAAGATATTATCTTTATAATAATCCAAAGTTTGGGTGCTGATATTAATCTTTATCATCGGGTAACGCACCACTCACAAAAATAACCTTATCTTCAAAACGTGCAACCCCTCGCCCTTCATGGGAAAGTGATTCTATATTTAGCTCGTAAGTTTTGGCTTTTGGTTGTCTTCTACCCATAACTAAAAATAGTATTTTGGTGATTATTCATAATTATGCAAAGGTCTCTTTTAATATTATTTTAGATCAAAGATGTTGGAGGATTGTTTTTTTGAATAAATATAATAATTATTTTATCTCCTCAATTTTATATTCTATCTTTTCATGGTTATTGCCATCAACTGTAACTTTTAAACCTTTGTTTATATTTTCAGTTTTACAAAATGTAGTAATATCTTTAATACTTCCTATTTCTAAAATCAATTCTTTATCAACATCGCTATCTATAACCAATCTATATTCTTTTTGGTACTCAAATTTTTTTATTTTATTAAATAGAGATTTATCATCATCAAAACTTCCATGAAATTCATTCTCATCGTAATAATTAACTTCTCCCATTCTAATTTTATTAATTTTAAACCGCTTTAATTCTACTGCTTTTATCTTTTCAAGAAATTCATAAGCACGAACAATAACAGCATATTTTCCTAATTCTTCACATTTTGATGAAATCATTAATTGATTTTTAATATCTTTTATATCTTTATCTACTCCATTAGGCATAATTAATATATATAAACAAAATATATTTTTATATTCATCCATCTTACGACTTAATGTCATATGTTCAACTGTATTAAAAACCCTACCATTCAATTCTAATGTAACTTGTTCAGATTGAAAATTTGCACAAATTCCTTCATATTTATCCATCTTAACACCAGTATTACCTTCTACTTTTTTAAAATAAGATAATTTATTAGCATATATTTTTCCTTCTATAAATTCTTGAGCATATTTTTGTTTTTCAAAAAACTTAATAAAAGCAAATATTTTGTTATTTTTAACTACTTCCATTATTGTAATTTTTGGTAAAGTTTAAAAAGGTGTTTGACTCGTTCAAGTGGGGTTTTAAAGCCTTGTTTTTGATAAAGTTTGTCGATGGCTTTGTCTAATTTTTGGTGTGCTTTGCGTAGGGTGGGTGGCATGATGTCGGGGTCGTATAAATCAGCCAAACTGGTTTGAGGGTCTTTTTTAAACTCAATCTCTCGTGCATCTAAAACCTGTTGTGCTAGTTTTTCAATGGGTTTTTTATCAATGATTTTTGGGAATGGGAAATTGTTATAAACCACAGATGCAGAATAGCGATAATCACTTTTTAATCGCCCTGCCACTGTTCGCATCCAGTCCATGTGTATTTGACTGGTGAGAATTCCAAATTCATAAAGTGTGGCGTTGGGTATCATCACATGCGGGGCTGTAGATATTATGTTCTTACTTAAAAAACCTATGGGTGTATAAAATCGTCTTTCAGAGGATATTTGAGGTATAAATATATAATTTTTTTCAGTATGGCGAATTTCTCCAAATAACCATGGCGTTTCTGATAACTTTTGAGTTGTAATTCTTGAGGATTGTAAACGCATTTGTTTAACACCTTCAATTCGGCGTTTAATCTCAGGAATTTTCATCAATTCTTTTAATTCTCTTACGCCAATATCTACCAACCATAAACAATAGCGTTTTTCATTGTGGATAAATTCTCTTGCGCCTAAAATTGGTTTTATCCATTGATTTAATTCTGGATTGTCTTGTAATAATTGTTTTTGTTCATCAGGATTTAATAATAAAAACCCGCCATCATTTGGCATGTCTCCATAAACCATTTTTAAAGTATTACAAATTGGTTTATTTCTATTGGATATTATTGCATTTGATGCATCAATCAAATAAGGATTAATATTTTTAACCAGTGTGCTATTAGGTTTGCTTTTTAGTGTTGCATAATCAAACAAGTATTTTTTATCTCGCTCTTGCTGTCCAAACCCAATAATGACACAATGCACCGCTGCCTTACCTTTGGCATCGTTATGCCAAGCAAAAGTGCGATGGGCAAAGTGCAGGGAAATACCCATCTCTAAAATGGGTGTCCAAAGTGTTGCGACTTGCTCACCCATGGTGATGGAATTGGTACTGACAAACCCACAATCAATATGAGTATTTTGAATAAATTGAGCGGATTTATAAAACCAACTGGCAACAAAATCCAATGACTTCCAACGCTTTACTGTTTCTTTAAAAACCAATCCTTGTGAATTTTCTTGTTCTTTAGTGCGAAAATTCTTACCCAAAAACGGCGGATTACCAATCATATAATTGAGTTTGTCTTTTTCTACCACGACTGCCCAATCCACCTCTAGGGCGTTAGCATGATGAATATTAGCGCGTTCTTTTAAAGGCAATAAATCAGGCTCACGCCCAAACGCTTTGGCAAATTCAACATTCATTTGATGTTGCGTTAGCCACATAGCCACTTCGGCAATTCTGGTTGACCATTCGTCAATTTCAATCCCGTAAAAATTATTAAGGTTAATTTGTGGGTCAATATCAATATTGATGTGTATTTGCTCGCTGTGGTTTTGTTGCGCTTTTAAAATTTGCAATTCTAATCTACGGATTTCTCGATAAGTGATGATTAAAAAATTACCACAACCACAGGCAGGGTCTAAAAAAGTCAGTGATTGAATTTTTTTCATTAAATCAACCAATTTACGATTGCGTATTTTTTTTTGTTTAAGTTTGATAATTTGTTTTAATTCTTGTTGTAAATCATCTAAAAATAAAGGTTTAATGAGTTTAAGAATGTTGGTCTCACTGGTGTAATGCGCGCCAAGATTGCGCCTTGAGTCCTTATTCATAATAGACTGGAACAAACTACCAAAAATCGCAGGGCTAATGTCATGCCACACAAATGAACAACATTCTAATAATTGCTCTCGCATTGATGAGGTAAAACTAGGCATGTCAATGCGCTCTTTGAATAGGTCACCATTCACATAGGGAAAAGCGTTTAATTCATCAATTAAATTTGTGTTTCTATCCTGATTAGATTTATTGAGAATTTGAAACAACTTAGACAAGTGCATTTCAGTATCTAGCCCACTTTCATCGGTAAACAATGCAAGATATTTAACAAACTGATGACGGTTAAAAACGCCTGTATCTTCAGCAAATAAACAAAATAAAATCCGCACCATGAATACTTGCAATTGATGTCCTGCAAAATTACTCTCTCTCAAAGAATCGTGTAATTTACCTAACAGTAGTGCTGCCTTTTCATTTAAATCGTATTCGGTAATTTCATCAATATTGCCACCGTTCATAAAATCAAATAAATGTAGGTTATTAACTAAATTATTCAATTCAAAACGATAATCTTGATTATTATCTAAGTCGTACAGGCGAAATTCATTAAAATCACACACCAGCACAAATCTTGGTAATTGCTTATTGTTGAGTCCTTTGAAATAGTTTTTTCCTTGTTTGTATACTTTGTCTAGGCTTTGATCTCGTGATTTCATCTCAATCAATAACACGCCTTCCCAAAGTAAATCAATGCTTTTAACGCCCCTTGAATCAGTACGAACTGGTCGCTCGAAAGTAGCAACACGACGACGGTGAATGCCGAATATATTAAAAAAGTCATTCAGAAAACTTTGTGATTCTGCACTTTCTTTGATGGTGTCTTTGTATTCGTTGGTAAAGTGATGTGCTTTACTTCTTGTGTCTCGTAAAGATTGAATCATTGTGTTTTATAAATGTTAGTTGAGTAATTCTATCCAATGTTTAACAGGTATTTTAGTGCCTTTTTGCAAGTGCATTAAACAACCAATATTTGCAGTGACGATTATTTGTGGTTTGCTTGCTTGTAAATGTTTGAGTTTGTTGGCTCTTAATTGTTGTGATAATTTTGGCTGAAAAATAGAATATGTGCCTGCAGAACCGCAACATAAATGCGAATCAACAACAGGGGTTTGTTGATAACCCAGTGAACTCAAGATAGAATCAACCAAGCCGCCTAATTGTTGCCCGTGTTGCAATGTACAAGGCTCATGATAAGAAATATCAACGTTTTCTAAATTAAGTTGGCTTAAATCTTGATCGGCTAAAAACTCAGCAATGTCTTTGGTTTTATTAACAATGCGTTGCGCTTTTTGATAATAAGGGTCTGATGATTCAAACATAGATGCGTAGTCTTTAACCATTAATCCACAACCACTGGCGCTGGAAATAATGACTTCAGCCTCAATGTTAAGCCAAGTGTCAATATTTCGCTTAATTTTAGCCAAAGCATCGTGACCAGCGCTTAAATGTTGGTCAATCGCCCCACAACATTGTTTTTGTGGCGTTTCTATAGTTTCATAGCCTAATTTTGCTAGAATGTTTTTGATACTATGGTTAATATTAGGTGCAAGTACAGGTTGAATACAGCCACCTAACAACAAAACTTTGCCTATTTTTGCAATGGGTTTAATGGGTTTTCCTTTGATTTTAGACTGCCTAAAAATAAGCCCAATTGGGTTGAATAAAATAGGCGTGGTTAAAAATTGACGAACAAAATATCGATATACTTTTTGCCAAAGTGGGCGTTTTTGTTCTACAAATTCACGTCCAATATCCGCCAATTGAGCATATTCCACGCCTGATGGACAAGTGGTTTCACATGACCTACACGTTAAACAACGATCCAAATGAATAATGCTTTTTTTAGAAAAGTGATGATTTTCCAAGGCCGATTTAATCAAATAAATACGCCCACGAGGCGAATCCAATTCATCGCCTAATAATTGATAAGTTGGGCAAGTGGCTAAGCAAAATCCACAATGCACGCATTTACGAATGATGTTATTGGCTTTGAGGTTTTGAATATCAAGCGTTTGCATCTTGCCCATCCAGTCGTCTTATATCTGCCCAATCCTTCATAGTCATTGGCGTTTGTTGTTGTATCATCGTTTCTGCAAATGCTAAATATTGTTCAATCAGCGTTGGGATGATTGATGAGTTTGGCAAGATCAGCGTAGGTAATTACTTTGCCAGCAGGGACTTTGTCTTTAAGAGTTTGGTAGCATTTTTGTTGAAAGAGGGTCATGTTAGGTATTTTTTCATGGCTTTATCATAGGTATTTTGGGCTTTTAGTAATAAATCACAAACTTCTCTTACCGCACCATGACCGCCTATTTTTTCAGTTACAAAACAAGCATTTTCTTTAACCAATTCGTGAGCATTGGCAACAGCGATTGGCAAGCCAATTTTTCTCATAACGGGTAAATCAATGATGTCATCGCCCATATAAGCAACTTGTTCAGCTTGAAGTGATAATTCTTTGATCAGCTTATTAAAAGCAACAATCTTGTCATTTTGCCCTTGATAAAAATGCTCAATGCCTAAATTTTTCATTCGATGCGCTACATTTTTAGAGTTTCTAGCACTAATAACAGCCACCTCAATAGCGTTTTGTTTAAGCAGTTTAATCCCTATCCCATCAAGTGAATTAAAACGTTTAAGTTCTACAATATCATCAGAAAAGTATAAGCCACCGTCTGTTAATACGCCGTCTACATCAAAAATAATCAGTTTGATGTTTTTGGCTTGTTGGTTGAATTTATCAAGTAATTGCATGTAGTTTATTCCACTTAAAATAAGGACCCGGATCGGTTTTTCTTATCGGAGAAATGTCGTTATGACCCTTGATAGCACTTATTGGATAATGAGATTTTAGCAAATCTATGACTTTGTTTAAGGCTTCATATTGTACCGATTCATACGGCGTATTGTCATCTCCTTGCAACTCAATATTGATAGAAAAATCATTACAGTTATGCTTGCCTTTATAGCTTGATTCGCCTGCATGCCAAGCACGCTGATTAAAAGCGACGAACTGAATAACCCTGCCGTTGCGTTTAATCAATAAGTGCGTAGACACTTTTAAATCTTTAATGGTTTTAAAATAAGGATGCTGATTGGTGTCAAGCTGATTGGTAAAAAAATCTTCAATATGGTTGTTGTTAAATTCGCCAGGTGGTAGTGAAATATTATGAATCACAATCAAAGAAATGGTTTGATTGGGTCGTTCGTTAAAATTTGGCGAACTAATTTGCTTGGCATTTTCAAGTCGGTGATTGTTAATCATCATAGAGACCATTGTATTCAATAATCACCCTAATTTAATCGGTTAAAGTAACGACCTCTGAGCAGCAGCCTTGGGTTGAGTGGATTGTTGATAAATCCAGATCGTTTGTGTAAGATGTTGTTGCATAATAGGCCTTGATTGGCAGTCATAGTATGTCTAAAGTGATGTTCTGTGGTCGTGCTTAAATGCGCATCCAAAACGGTAACGGCTTGCTTAACTTCTTGGGAATCCAAAAATTTGATGTTTTTCTTTCTTTGCGTATAACGCATATAAAGTTGTGAGCTAGACTCGTCAATAAAAAAAATAGCACCTATGGAAGTTTTCCGCCTAACAACGCCGTTCACAATGTGCTCAGGTATGCTCATGGCATGGATGTGAGTAAGCGCCTTGGTAACGTCTGGATTAGACTCCCTTAGTTGTAAATACACCATTTGCTGATCAATCCATTGATTTTCACCACCACGGTTTGCAGGCGTGACACAAAACAAAGAAAAGGCGCGTATACGTTGTGCCATTGTGTTGTAATAGCCATCTGTGTGCCAGCCGATGGCTTTGTCGGTGTAGGGAATGAACTCGGCTTGGTCTTTTTTTACGCTTTGGG
The DNA here is from genome assembly GCA_030599095.1 of Candidatus Ruthturnera sp. GTDB lineage: Bacteria > Pseudomonadota > Gammaproteobacteria > PS1 > Pseudothioglobaceae > Ruthia. The sequence goes on along the minus strand of JAUVOQ010000028.1, from coordinate 4,829 downwards.
TAATATGCGCTAAACCTTGGTCTTGGGCGTATAAATGTGGGTCATAATCTGTTAATCCAAGTTGTTTATTAATGGCAATAATGGCTTGTGGGTAGTTGTTTTGTTGTTCGATGTTAAACAGGGCAAAATTATTGTGCTGGCACAAAATCTTAATCCTGTCTTTTTCTGAGCATGAGAGTTTAAAGGGATTACTAATTTCAATCAGACAGGCTTCAATCTTAGTGCTAGCATTTGCTAGTTTGCCATCTCGCCAACGTTTATATTTATCCAAATTATTGAGAATGGACATCACAATTTTTAGCCATTAATGCGTTTATTAATCACCCATTGTTGGGCAATTGATAAGAGGTTGTTGACGACCCAATAAAGCACCAACCCAGATGGGAACCATAGGAAGAAAATGGTAAACACAAAAGGCAATGCCATCATAATTTTTGCCTGCATTGGGTCAGGGGGCGGTGGGTTTAGTTTTTGTTGAATAAACATTGAAATGCCCATGATGAGCGGCAATATATAGTACGGGTCTTGGGTTGATAAATCGGTTAAATACCAAAACGGCGTTTGGCGTAATTCAACCATTTCTAAAAGCACCCAGTACAGTGAAATAAATACAGGAATTTGCACTAAGATGGGCAAACAACCAGAGGCAGGGTTGATTTTTTCCTTTTTATATAATGCCATGGTTTTTTGACCCAGTTTTTGCTTGTCATCACCATAGGTCTCTTTAAGTTTCGTTAATCTTGGGGCGAGTTGTCGCATGCCTGCCATTGAGCGGTATGATTTTTCGCTGAGCTTATAAAACGCTAATTTGATTAACAAAGTGAGGATGATAATAGAATAACCCCAAGAATGAACCACTGAATAAATCCAATTAAGCAGTTCAGACAAGGGCTTGGCAATAATAAATAATATGCCATAGTCAACGGTTTTGTCTAAGCCTGGTGCAACGCTGTTAATTTGAGCCTGTTCCTTAGGCCCGATATAAAGCTCACTGCTTGGCAAGATTGCAGTTGCACCCGGCGCTATTGTTTGTTCTGGATTAACAACGGTTAGTAAATATTCGTCATTAATGATTTTTGATGAATAAGTATGCGTGCTGTTTTTGTCTAGGATTGCAGCGACAAAAAAGTAATGCTCAATCATCGCCATCCAGCCACCTTTAGAGGTGGTTTTTGGTTGGTCGCTAAAGTCCTCAAACTCTATTTTTTCATACACATCTTGGTCGTCAAACCTTGCACCACCCGTATAAGTTGGCATCATCATATTGGATTGATCAAGGGCATTGCGAACCAGTTGTGTATAGCCAATGATGTTTAATGTGTGGTTAGTGGTGTTGGTTATTTGATAATCAATAGTAACCACATAGCTATTTTTGCTAAAGTGATATCGTTTGATAACCTTAACGCCATGATCACTTTGCCAAGTAAAAGGCACAACCAAACTATCGCCATTCATTTGATAATAACTATTTTCTGAATTAAACACTGAGTGATGGGTGGGCATTTGTTCTTGCGGTAATAAGCCACTTTGTGCTTGGAATATTTCACCAGTTTTATCACTGAGTAGTTGGATTTTTTGCTCAGAATTAATGTCTATCGGATAATCATTAAGCCATGCATTTTGGATAGTGCCACCCTTGTGGCTGATTTCTAGGGTGAGTAAATCTGTTGTAACTGTGGTAAATGGACCTTGATTTTTTGCAACAGCATTAGGAAGGTCTAACTCAGTATTATGATTTGTGACACTGGGCACGTCTAGGTTCTGATTTGCCAAGGAGTCGCTTGTCGTGCTAGTGCCTTTAATTTTAGTTTGGCTGATTAGATTGCCGTTTTCATCCAGTGTATGTGTTATCTCCCACTTGTCCCACAAGAGAAAAACGCTTAAAAAAATAGCAACAATGAGAAAGAGTTTTTGATTGTTCATAAGATTATTTTTTAATTAAAGAGGGGGTTATTTTTTTGGTACGGGGTCAAACCCACCATCATGCCATGGATGGCACTTGCCAATGCGTTTTAAACTAAGACTAAGTCCCTTAAAAAAGCCATGTGCTTGGATTGCGTCATAGGAATATTGCGAGCAAGTTGGCTGAAAGCGACAATTAGAACCCAGTATCGGGCTAATAAACAGTTGATAAAATTTAATAGGCATTAAAAGCAAGTAACGCATTAATGGGTGGTTATTTTTTTGAATAAATGTAGTAAGTCATGAGTCATTATAGAGTTTTTAACAGATTTTGAATGCTTTGCCATCACCACAAATTCCCAATGATTTAAATCATGTTGGTGTGTTCTAAAGGTTTCGCGTGCAATTCTCTTAACTCTATTTCTATCAACAGCCAATCTATGAACTTTTTTTGAAACAACAAGCCCAAGGCGAGGCGTGGGCGCATTAATCTTTCGTGCGATGACTTGCCAGTATCGCCCTTTGATGATTTTGCCATGGTTAAAAATGGCTTTATAATCAAAGGGTTTTAAAACCCTTAAGTGATGCGTTAGCCTGAGAGACACTTAAATTAGTTAAGCCGCTAAACGCTTACGCCCTTTTTTTCTACGTGCATTAATAACAGCGCGACCTGATTTGGTGCTCATTCTTGATCTGAAACCGTGTGTACGTTTACGCTTGATAACACTCGGTTGAAAAGTTCTCTTTTGCTTCATAATGTAATATCTTTAAGATAAAAATCTCGTAATTTTACCATAACTTAAAATACTTGTCGTCGTCCTGTTACTTTCCCCAACTCAAAAAAAGAACAGCGATTCTGAACGAGCCTTGCCCGCCCCTCAAAACGGGCAAGGCTCGTTTCTTAAGGGGCTTTTAATCCTTTAGGCATCGAACACTCAATTTTATAGAAATACTCTTATCATACAAACTGCGCCTCACTTTGGTATCACCACTAGACAGACTACGTACATAAACATCACTACCAAGAAAACCAAGAGAATTTGCCCAAGGATTTGGCTCAGTAGTAGAGGACCAAAAGTGCACAGTCGAGCCTCGACCTCTAAAATCTGGGGGCGGGGTCGTGACCGACGAGGTGACGGTATTGTAGAAGCCCGCTAAGACCCCCTCAAACCCACTGCCACCTACTTTGAGTTGCGCGCCTTGGTCTGTGCCTCGAAGTCCTAAATTGTCTTGCTCTGCTTCGCTCATGCCCAGATGACCTTCTAAAATCTTCCAATCATTATCCGAAGGAATGTGCCAGCCAGCACCACAAATGCCTTGTGCGCCTTCGGGGGTATTATTATCACCATTCACGGCAGTTTTCCAGTCGTATAGTTTGCCGTAGCCATTGGCATCGTTATTAACATCATCATCGTAACTTCTATAGTGACCACTAACTGCATTCATGTTTTCAGCAGTCCAAGTTTGAGTGCCAATAATAACGCTACGATAAGTAAAACCATAGGCAACCATAGGTGGTGATATAAAGGTAACATCAACCGTACTAGCCACAGGATTACCCCCAAATTCAGCACTAATCGTTACCAATTCAGCAGTGGTGTTGCTTATGGTTGCCCTGTAAGTACCATCATGATGATCAGTCACACTAGAGAGTGTTGCAGTAGAACTAGTGCTGGTTATCGACACATTCAGTCCACCTGTTGTTAAATTAACACCATTAAAATCTTTTGCTTGTAGGATAATGGTCGTTACACCATCTGTAGTCACACTTGTTGGACTTGCGCTTAGGGTTGAGTTGGCAGCAATTGCAGCACCTGCAAAGGTGATGGTAGCCGTATTAGCCACAGGATTACCCCCAAATTCAGCACCAATCGTTACCAATTCAGCAGTGGTGTTGGTCATGGTTGCCGTATAAGTACCATCATTATTATCAGTCATCACAGCAGGGATGTTCACACCACCAGAACCATTGTGAGTTAACGTCACTAACAAGCCACCTGTTGTTAAATGATAACCATTAGCATCTATTGCTTGTAGGGTAATCGTGGCAGGCGTTAAACCATCTGCAGGCACACTTGTTGGGCTGGCACTTAGGGTTGAGTTGGCAGCAGTTGCAGCACCTGTAAAGGTGACATAAACCGTATTAGCCACAGAATTACCACCAAAGTCAGCAGTAATCATTACTGTATCAGCAGTGGTGGTGTTGCTTATGGTTGCTGAGTAAGTACCATCACCATTATCAATCATCACAGAATAGATGTTTACACTACTAGAGTCACTTCTCATATTCACAGTCAAGCCACCTGTTGTTAAATTATTACCATGAGCATCTTTTGCCTGCAGGGTAATGGTAGAAGGTGTTATACCATCTGCAGGCACACTTGTTGGACTGGCACTTAGGATTGAGTTAGCAGCACTTGCAGTGCCTGGTGTAAAGGCGACATCAACCGTATTAGTCACACCACTACCACTAATGGTAGCGTTAATCCTTACCAATTCAGCAATGGTGTTGGTTATGGTTGCTGAGTAAGTACCATTACCATTATCAGTCACATTAGAGAGGTTTACACCACTAGAGCCATTGTGAGTCATCACCACAGTCAAGCCACCTGTTGTTAAATCATCACCATTAAAATCTTTTGCTTGCAGGGTAATGGTAGAAGGCGTTAAACCATCTGCAGGCACACTCGCTGGGTTTGCACTTAGGGTTGATTGCGCCGTTATAGCAACGCCTGATGTCGTATTGACTAACGCTTGAATCTTAAGGGTCGTATCTGAATCATCTGCTATTGCTGTTGCTAGTCGTGCATTGACTTGTGCTGAATTAACAAGATTAACCCCACTGATGCCTGCATTGGTGTAATCTTGAAGGGTTGGTGTGCTTGTTGGTGTGCTTGTTGCATCATAAAAACTAATCTTTAGAATAG
>JAUVOQ010000114.1 GCA_030599095.1 Candidatus Ruthturnera sp. | reverse complement strand
TATTTTTATTTAAATCAAAAAAAATTAACAAAAGTAGCAAAAGGATTTTTGATATTCAGTAGTCTATTTTTTTATAGTTGGTGGCATATAGCCTACTTACCAATTATACTTTCATCAATGTTTTTTAATTATATTGTTGGTAGTCGCCTTAGTAAAAGATACGGGGGGGGGAGATAAGCCACTCTTAATATTTGCCATTGTTTCAAACATAGCACTACTTGGTTATTTTAAATATAGTGACTTTTTTATACAAAATTTCAATCTAGCAACTTCATCAAACATAGAATTACTGAATCTATCGCTGCCTTTGGCCATATCGTTTTTTACTTTTCAACAAATAACCTATTTAGTAGACAGTTATAGACAAGAAACCAAAGAATATGATTTCTTAAACTATGCACTATTTGTAACCTTTTTTCCTCAACTTATTGCAGGGCCGATTGTCCATCATAAAGAGATGATGCCACAGTTTGCTAACGCAAGAAACCAAGTAAAAAACTATAGAAATATCGCCATGGGGCTGTTTATATTTTCCATTGGTTTGTTTAAAAAAGTGGCTATTGCTGATACGTTTGCTGTTTGGGCGACGCAAGGTTTTGATGTCGCAACAACGCTTAATATGTTCGAGGCTTGGGCCACGTCACTGTCTTATACGTTTCAGTTGTATTTTGATTTTAGTGGTTATACAGATATGGCAATAGGTTTGGCACTGCTGTTTAATATAAAACTACCCATTAACTTTAACAGTCCATATAAAGCAACAAATATACAAGATTTCTGGCAAAGGTGGCACATGACACTTTCAAGATTTTTGAAAGATTATGTTTATATTCCCCTTGGTGGTAATAGAAAAGGAGCGTTTAGAACTTATACCAATTTAATGGCTACTTTTATTATCGGCGGTATTTGGCACGGTGCTGGTTGGACTTTTGTGTTTTGGGGATTTTTACACGGTTTGGCGCTAGTTATTCATAGAACTTGGCGTCAGTTAGGTTTTAGGCTTTGGGCTTGGTTGGCTTGGTTGATTACTTTTAACTTTGTTAATATCGCTTGGGTGTTTTTTAGGGCTAAAGAGTGGGGTGATGCGCTTAGGGTTTTGGGTGGGATGTTTGG
>JAUVOQ010000050.1 GCA_030599095.1 Candidatus Ruthturnera sp. | reverse complement strand
GCACTCTTGACCATAAGCATCATCAAACCAAAAACGCAAGCCACCGTTAAACCAGTTGACAACCTTTGCTTTTGTTTTGTGAACATACGCAAGGGTTGGTATAAATGGATCGGCGCGCTTGATTGTTATCAAGTACTCTTTGCCTATTTTTAATTTTTTAGGTTGCATCTTTAATCGCATCTATGACCTCTATTTTTGCCTGTGCTTGTTTGATTTCTTTTAATAATTTTTGCTTGCCTTTGCTCTTTACTCTTTACTCTTTAACCTTCTAAATACTTCTCAAGCCAGTTTTTCGGATAATGCCTTTGCAGTCTTTTAACGACTGCAACCGCCTTGGAACTTGAGTTAAAGACGCTCAAGTGATTGCCCAATATTGATAAGTCAACCTTTAAAATAACGGTTTCAGCATTGTTCTTTTTAACCATCACTTCTCTGTGTCCACCTGTTGTTTTAATCCAGTCAAATTCAGCCGAATTTAGACCAATCTCATCAACGTAGTATTTACTATCAGCCTTTGAATTGGGATAGAGAATATACGTTGAGATGTTGTCTTTCATCTCTTGATAGGTTTTATCCTCAAAAATGGTTTTGGCAGACTGTACGGCCATAATTAAAATACCGTTTGTCTTTCTTATTTCTGCAGCTGTTTCTTTGAGTTTGGGTGCAAAGTGTTCACTTGATAAGTATTTGTTTAATTCATCAACAAAGATTGCATAAGGGGCGGGTTCGCTTAATAGTTTGCTTTTTATTCTAAAGAACAAATAATGTGCCATCGCCCCTAAGACTTCTGGATTGTCCAGTAAGATTGTGGTGTCAAAGAACGTAAACGACTTTTCAAAATCAAGGGCATCTGTTTTGCCATTGAAGTAAACACCATTTGCACCCTCTGGCAACCAAACATTTAAAGCATTGCGGATAGTGCCTTTGCCTTGCTTGCCAAAGGCAGCGGCCATATTGGATAGGGTTCTGTTGGCTTTCTTGAGTCCATAGTTTTCATTAAGGGCGTAGGCAACTGCCTCTATATCTTCATCACTATTGCGCTTTAATAAATGAAGCAACCATGATTGTAGAAAAGTTTGATGCTCTTCATCCATTTGCAAGGGGTTGATGTTTTGAACAGTCCCTGAAAAATCTGTGTAGTTAGCACCAATAACATCTGAGAATATTTTTAATCCCAAGCCTCTGTCAAAGGCCATGCACTTAAAGTTTTTGTATTTCTGACATTGTGACAACAGAAAAGAGATTAAGGTTGTTTTGCCTTGTCCTGAACCACCAATCACCATTGTGTTGCCCAAGGCTTCTTTGTCTGCTGTTTCATGGAATGAAAAGTTATAAATCGCATTTTCATTGGTGATGAATTTACACACGGGTTGATTGCCCCAAGTGTTGGCATTTAAGCCTGAATTGTCAGAGGAAAAGGTGACAAAATGTGCCAGATTGTCTGAGGTGATTTTGTATTGTCTAATTCTTAAGCGTTCATGACTGGGAAATCGTGCCCAAAAACAGGCTTCCAAATTTGTGCCTTCTCTAAATAGGAGCAAATTACGACGGTCTACTAAGGTTTGAACCTCTAAAGTCTTGGTATTGAGTTCTTTGGTTGATTTTGCGAATATTTGGATGTTCCAGACTTGGGTTAATAGGGTAATCTCTTCATCTTCCAATCGTTCGTTTAGGGCTGATAATTCGATTAAATGAGTTTGGTTAAAATAGCTTAGTTTTTCTAATCTAGCAATTTTCTCTTTGTTTAACCTAATTGAGGTTGATAAGTCCTGGGCATCATAATATTGATACACATTAAATTCAATATTAAGTTTTTGCAGGTCAGAGAAAAGTCGGCTGGAGGTGTCTCTAGGGAAGGTTTTAATGGATAGAAACGAACTGTAGGTTTGTTGTTCATTGTGATGAAAAACAAAGTAGTTCTTTTTTTCAGGGAAAAACAGGGTGGTGTCTGTGATATAGTCATCAAACAAATAATCACCAACATCGACCTTAACGTCTCTACCGTTTAACAGGGATGCCCAATAACTGATTAAGTCGTTCTTTTGTAATAACTCAAGACTGTAGTCGTGCAGTTGACCCATCAGTTCAATAATCTTATTTTCTAAGCCTTCTAATTTATCAATATCGGATACTTGGTGTTTTGCCAGTGTTTTAGACATCAGGGTTTTTTCTTTGGTGGTGACGATTAAATAGTGTTTGGTTTCATAACTGTTTTTAAATTGTTCATGCCATTTATCAGACAATGCTTTAAGGGTGGGTTCTTGGATGGTTGAGGTTTCAATCATTTGTTTTTTGGTTCTAATGGAGTTGATTGAAAAATAATAGTGATCACCCATTTGTTGGAAGGCACGCTTTCTAGCGTTAAAGAGTTGATTGTATCTATCTCTATCAAGTCCCTCTGAAACATTGGAATGCAATAAGATAACAGCGGTTAATTGTCCTTCTTTGTCAACTAAGAATTGACCGCAGTCTGTTAAACCTAAGAAACCAAACTTATCGCTGGCTTGCGTCTCGTTTGACAGTGCTATTGGCTTAACGGTCATGGCAGTGGCTATGTTGGTGATGGCTTTAAGATTCATAATAATTGCCTTTGTGTTTGCTAAAGTTTTTAGTGCGAAGTCTGATTTTCTCAAAGGCGACTTTAAAAAAGAAAGGGTCTACTTTTGCAACCCACCATAACAAAGCGTAGGTAATTATTAACACTGGGATGAGCCATAGGATGGAATACCCAAAATCCTCTTTAAAGAAAATAAAGGTCATGATGACTATGCCAATGACGACTAAAGATTCTTTTGCCAAACCTGCAATCAGTTCAGGCTTAGTCAGAACGCTATAAATAACCGTTGATTGCATTTTTTTAAGCAAACCAAGCCACAATTTCAGTGGCTGAATTAACCAAGATTAAAGCACCAAAGATACTAGAGGGGATCATCCAGTTGATTTTTCCTTTGAGCCATAATGCGCCAGTGACAATCAGGGCAATGACTGAGGCTTTGTTAAACCAGCCACGGAGTTTTGATTCGCCTTCGTCAAATTTGGCATCCACATCAAAAGAGCTTGCTATGACGTCTGGTGCGAAGAGAACAATGGCGGTGATGATTAAGGCTATGAAAATGAGTATTTTTATGGTTTTTTGTTGGTTTGGTTTGTTTAATTTTTCTGATTTATTTGTTTTATTTGTTTTTTGTTTTTGCTGATTGATTGATTTTTTCATTTTGTTTTTTCCTTTGTGGTGAAATTGTATCTGTTAAAATTTTGATTTTTTATATCAATCAATCCAAATCCACTACTATGACTACAATCAAAATATCCGATGAAGAAAGATTTAAATTGGCTACTCAACTGGCACAAAGCATAATAATCTCTAAAGGAAGGCATAAAACAGGGTCTCAAGTAGCTGACGATATTGTGAATTGTTTTCATAGTATTAATCTTGCTCTAGATAAAATCAATAATCTTGATAATAAACATCTTTAGCAGCACCTTCATCTAAAGCATTCAGTTCTGCTTCTGGAATTTTGTCTTTTTTTGATACCAAGCCAAGGCTTTCTCTTTCCTTAAAGAACTCAACACCAGGAACGCATCGTTCAGGAAATACAACCTTAACATTGACTAAATTATGAGCATTAAACGCTAATACTTGTTTAAACAAATCAGCAGTGACTGGTTTGTCCGCCAGAGTTTTGGCGATATAGGCTAAGTTGGCACTGTGTTGTTCATTATTTATCATGTTGGTTTCTCTTTTTGTTTTTGTTTGTTTGCATTTTTTATAATTGAATTAGCCTTGGTAATGCTTTGGGTAAGTTGCTTGCTTGGACAGCCAGAACAAGCAACGGCGAATGATCTCGCTTTTTGTTAATTTGGTGTCTTCGCTTATTTGGGTTAAATAATCAAGGCTTTTGTCGCTCAAGGGAATCTTTAGCCCACTGTTTAAATCTTGGTCTTGGTCTTGATTGAACTCATCGTTTGTTGGTAAATCTATATCAACATAGAATCGCCAGATTGCAAAATCAATACCATCCGCATACTTGAATAACCCATTGGGCAACCTAACATTTAATTTATACATTTTCTATTTCTATTCCCGTATTTTTTTTAATTCAATTCAGTTACTACCTTATCTAGTTCATCAATAAAAAACTGGCGCATGTCTTGTGTGCCAGCAACATCATTTGATAATTCACGTAAACACTTATTGACAACAGCGGTTAGTGCGCCGTTGTATTGCTTTAATTTTTCCTGTGCGCTTTTAATATCAGCAACACTTAGCCCAAACTTTTTAAGACAATCTACGACCTCATCTGCTTTAATCTGTGTTGTTAATTGAAGTTGCTTGCCATTACCCAGTATTGAATAAATATATCCGCCAGCATTAGATGTCTTGCTTCTACGTTCTGGACGGTTGAGCGTTTGCTTGATTGCATCGTTGATTGTTTTTTTGCTTAAATTAGCCAGCCATGTGTCAATTTGTTTTTTTCCTACACCCCAGATGGTGAGTTGTTGGCGAATGCTTGTTGGCTTTGAATAAATAGCCTTCGTACTTTCAATTTTTGGGGTGCTGTTTTTTTGTTTTTTAAATTCAGAGTGGAATTGGTACTCAGTTGTTTTTCCGCTTATTTTTATTGGTGTTACAGTAAGATTTATATCTGTGATTTTCGTTATTTGCTCACACAGTCTTTTAATTCTTAGTGTTAATGATCTTGGGTTTGGATAAGCATCATCTCCAATTTCTAAATAAAGCTTTATATCTGGAATATTTAGTTTATAAAGTGCGCCTGATTTTGCGTAGGGCTGAGTAATTTCATAAAGTTTAATTCTTTGTTTAACGCCACATTTTCTTAACTCCTCAAGAGATTGAATCGTGTAATTGGTTTTAGTGTTAAAAGTTTCAAACAGATCTTCATCAAACTTAATTAGTAAATCTTCAAAAATATCATCTGTTATTGCTGTTCTTCTGGTTAATACTTGTCTAATGTTTTTCAGTCTAGAATTAGGATGATAAAAATTGAAATGATTATGATCTTCTATATCTTTTACAATATTTTTTATTAGTTTATTAATACCTAACTTAGCATCTTTACCTGTTGCCAAAGATTTAATCTCACGCCTTTCAATGATAACTGAGCCTTTTTTGCTCTCTAAACCTCTTACCTTTTGAACACCTAAAGAGATAATCAAAAATGTAATTGGTTTTTCAAAATGAAATAAGGATTTGATAATATGATTATGTCGAGCCAATGAGTCAATTGCCCTTTCTTGATTATCTAATGTTAGTATTTTTTTATCGCTCATAAAATCACCCTAAGGTTTATTACTAATTTTTTAAAGAATTTTAGTAGTTTAAGGGGGTGTTCTGTTTTTCCTGTTGGGGCAACACTTTCAGACTTGAAAGGGTAGCCGAATGTGGATGGAAGGTAGCCCAATGTGGATGGAAGTGTAGCCCAATGTGGATGAAGTGTAGCTAAATATAGATAGGTGTAGCCTAATGTGGATGAAGTGTAGCTAGCCATCTGTGTATTTCTTTTGCAATCACAGTATTTAGGCTGATGATGATTATCGCTAAAAAACTGCAATAAGGTGTTTTTTGTATTAGCAAGTGTAGCCGAATGTGGACAGGTGTAGCCTAATGTGGACAGGTGTAGCCAAGATACAGATAAAGCACTATTTACCTTACTATCAATGCTTTTAGAAAATGCAATAAATCCTAGGAAAGGATTATTGCAAGGCTTTGATGTTGATTTTTCAACTGTTTTCATCATAAAATTTTTAAATTAATAAAAATTTATACGAATTAAACAAAGAATAAACTATAATAAAAAACTTTATTACGGTTCAGAATTTGGTGGCCACACCTAGAATTGAACTAGGGACACAGGGATTTTCAGTCCCTTGCTCTACCAACTGAGCTATGTGGCCTTTATGCCCTTTTGGGGCAAAAAAACGAGAATTATACCTTTAAAGAGACCTTTATATAAATATGAATAATCATAAAAACGGCACTTTTTGTGCCTCTTGAGGGGTAAAAAATTGTCATTTTCTAATCATCTTTATTTATACAAAGTCTCTTAAAAGAAAGTTTATTCGCCTAGAAATCGTTCAGCGTCCAATGCTGACATACAGCCCGACCCAGCTGAGGTAATCGCCTGACGATAAATATGGTCTGACACATCACCTGCCGCAAAAACACCTTCTACACTGGTCTGCGTTGCATTGCCTTGTGTGCCACTTTGTACTTTAATATAGCCATGAGCCATTTCTAAATGCCCTTCAAAAATAGCTGTATTAGGCGTATGACCAATAGCAATAAACACGCCGTGTACGTCAATGTTTTTTGTCTTGCCATTATTGTCTTTTAAACGAAGCCCTGTTACGCCCATGACATCACCTAACACCTCATCAAGATTGTGATTATATTCAATGGTAATATTGCCTGTTTTTGCTTTTTCAATTAACTGATCGGATAAAATCTTTTCAGAAGAAAATTTATCTTTGCGATGAATAATAGTAACGTGATCAGCAATATTTGACAAAAACAACGCCTCTTCAACCGCTGTATTACCACCACCAACCACTGCCACTTTTTGCCCACGATAGAAAAATCCATCGCACGTTGCGCAAGCAGACACACCCTTGCCTTTAAATTTTTCCTCTGATTCCAAGCCTAAATAACGCGCACTTGCGCCCGTTGCAATAATCACTGAATCTGCTGTGTAAGTGATTGTCTCGCCTTTCAAAATAAAAGGGCGTTTGGCAAAGTCAACTGATGTAATGGTGTCGTTAATGACTTGTGTATCAAAACGTTCGGCATGTTTTTTCATGCGTGTCATTAAATCTGGACCCTGAACGCCAGCATCATCTCCAGGCCAATTGTCCACATCCGTGGTGCTCATCAGTTGACCGCCTTGTTCCATACCACTTATAATAACGGGGTTAAGATTGGCTCTGGCTGCATAAACTGCGGCGCAATAGCCTGCAGGACCCGAACCAACAATCAATACTTTACAATGTTTATTTTCACTCATATGAATACTTTATACTTTATGGATATATTTCGAAACATTATAAACCACCTTGAAAAAGAATAACAAAATAAGCACAAAAAGATACCCGCAAAAACCTCGCACCAAAATAGCCAGTGAACTTCTGTTTATCTTTTTGAGTGCCATGAGTCTGATTTTTTTATCCGCTTTGTCTACCTATTCTACTAACGAAAATCCTTGGTCGGGTGATGTTGCTCTAGTTGCGCCAGTTGCTAATCTTGCGGGTGTGTTTGGTGCTTATTTAAGTGATATCTCTTTATCTATTTTAGGTTATAGCGCCTATTTAATACCAATCTCATTAATGTGGCTAGGCTGGAATATCCACAAACACGCCAGTCAAGAGAAGTCAAAATACTCAGTAACCACCCTTCGTTTTATCTCACTTATCACATTGATTGCTTTTAGTACAGCATTTTTAACTCAAAACTTCGCAGATACGGGTGCCTCTGGTGGCTATATTGGCATTACCATGCATCGTTATTTTGGTGTTTTATTTGGCTCTGCATCACTGATTGTCTATCTTAGCATTATGATGATTAGTTTTAGTATTGTCAGTAGTGCTTCATGGATTAATATTTTCTCCTCTACTGGTAGTCTGCTGAATCGTCTTTTTACAAAAATACGTGACATTAGAATGCAGGCTAAAACCAAAAGGGCTATAAAAATTTCTGCCACTACCAAACAATCAAATGCCAAATCCAGCGTGCTGACTAAAATAAAAAAAGGAAAGGAAAGTCCAAATAAAGACATTAAGAAAACCAACTATTCTAATCTATTTAACACAACAACCATTACTGGCTTGCCAAGTCTAGATTTGCTTGACAAGCCAACTGAACATACCACAGGTTATTCTAAGCAAGCGTTAGAAGAGATGTCACGCCAAGTTGAAATCAAGCTTAAAGATTTTGGTTTTGATGTGTCAGTTACTACGATTACACCTGGTCCTGTGGTTACTCAATTTGAAATATCACTTGCACCTGGTGTTAAGGTCAGTCAAATTATGAATCTTAACAAAGACTTGGCTCGCGCTTTGTTGGTTGAGAGTGTGCGTATTGTCGATGTTATCCCTGGCAAGCCTGTTATTGGTTTGGAAATTCCGAATGCACAACGTGAAATAATTACTCTTAAAGAAATCCTTGCTTCTGAAAATTTTATTAAATCTAGCTCTGTCTTAACCATGGGTCTGGGTAAGGATATTAATGGCATTCCCATTATTGCCAATCTAGCAAAAATGCCGCACTTGCTCGTTGCTGGTGCAACTGGCATGGGTAAATCAGTTGGGCTAAATGCAATGATTCTGAGTGTGCTTTTCAAAGCCAAGCCAGAAGAAGTACGCATTATTATGATTGACCCTAAGATTGTTGAACTGGCTTGTTACGCTGATATTCCACACTTGCTCACCCCTGTTGTAACAGATATGAACCAAGCTGCTTCTGCCTTGTGGTGGTGTGTTAATGAAATGGAGCGTCGTTATTCCTTATTGGCTAAGTTTGGTGTGCGTAATATTGAAGGCTTTAATGAGAAACTCAAAAAATCTAAGGACAAAGGCGAGCCTCTCCTTGATCCATCATTTAATCCAAACACTGCCGATGAAGATGAAACAGCGCCTGAGTTAAAAGCACTGCCACTGATTATGCTGGTGATTGATGAATACGCTGATATGCTTGGTGCACTCGCCCAAGAGGATCGCGCTAAGGCTAAACGCGTTGAAGCACTTATTGTGCGCTTAGCACAAAAAGCCAGAGCCGCAGGCATTCACATTATCATTGCCACGCAGCGCCCAAGTGTGGATGTTATTACTGGTTTGATTAAATCTAATATACCCACACGTATTGCTTTTAAAGTCTCTTCCAAAGTTGATTCACGTACCATTCTTGACCAAGGTGGCGCTGAACAATTACTCGGTATGGGCGATATGCTCTATATGACACCGGGCATATCACACCTTATTCGCGTGCATGGTGCTTTTGTGGATGACGGCGAGATTGAACGCGTGGTCAACTTCTTAAAAGAAAACTCTGAGACTAATTATCTAGATGACATTCTTAATGCCCACAATGAAGCGGATAATTCACAAGATTCAGGCAACACTTCAAACGCATCAGGCGAACTTGATGCTTTGTATGATGAAGCAGTACAAATTGTAACCTTGTCACGTCGTGCTTCAATCTCTAGCCTACAACGTCGTATGCGTATTGGCTATAACCGTGCAGCACGCATTATTGAAGATATGGAAGCCAGTGGCGTGGTAAGTAGCATGAACAGCGCTGGCAGTCGCCAAGTATTAGCGCCTGAACCTATAAGTACTAATGACTAAACTTTTAAACGCCCTAATACTTATATTTTCTAGTTTTAGTTTCGCCAATAGTAACCATGAATTTTCTAATTTTTTCAACTCATTTGAGCGTTTAAGTGCCAACTTCACCCAAAGCACCCACAGCAGCACAGGTGCGCTGTTAGCCAACGCTTCTGGCACTTTATTATTTAAACGTCCACAACAACTCATTTGGCATACGCTAGTACCAGATGAGCAAATATTACTGTTAAATAATACTGAACTGTGGCTGATCGATATTGAGTTAGAGCAAGCCAGTTTAATGCAAACAACCGACCTAACACAAACACCACTATATTGGCTTATTAATCGACCTAGCGACATCAGCCATGCACCACAATACACACACACAAAAGATAAGATTGATTGGTACAGCACCCAGCAAGCCAACCAATTGAGTTTTGGCTTTAAAGATAACACACTACAAGCCATGATTCTTAACAATGAACTGGATCAAACAATTTTAGTCACCTTTGATTCAGTTGCCATCAATCCAAACATTAAAACAAACGCTTTTGAACTCAGCCTTGCGCCAGAATTTGATGTGCTTAGATAGTTTTTAAAAACTGAGTTTTGCTCAAAGCAAAATGGTCCATGTTGAAGAAGGCATTTTAGCAAACATTTGAGCCATGTAGAACTAATACCATTTATAAAAAAGGGTCATGACAACTTAAGCGACTCTTTTCTAAAAATTCCAAGCAAAATTTTGTAAATATTTTGCTTGCGATTATTGAATCTAAACTCACATTCTTTTAGGTGTAAATTAAACATCTTTTTATCCATTCCTTTAAATTTT
>JAUVOQ010000032.1 GCA_030599095.1 Candidatus Ruthturnera sp. | reverse complement strand
TTGTGCGTGCTTTTGAAGAGGCAGCAATTCTGCACTCAATATTTTCTCGATATTGGCAATGTTGTTTTGCCAAGGGGAATTAAGCAATAATTCAATGCTGGCATTAGCAACAGCGCAAGCCAGAGGGTTTGCCATAAAGGTGGGTCCATGCATGAGCGTGCCTACTACGCTTGAAACGTTATTAGTTGTTAGTGTGGCTGCTAGAGTCATATAGCCACCTGTTAAGGCCTTACCTAAGCATAAAATATCAGGCTTAACATTGGCATGTTGAAGTGCAAATAATTGTCCAGTGCGACCAAAACCAGTGGCAATTTCATCTAAGATGAATAAAATATTGTATTGCTCGCAAAGCGCTTTGGCCTTGAGTAAATATTGGGGATTGTACACTCGCATACCGCCTGCATTTTGTATCACAGGTTCTAAAATCATGGCTGCAATTGAATTGGCGTTTTTCTTTAAGGTCACTCTCAAATCTGCCAATGCCTCATCCATGGGCACAATAGATGGGCTTTTAACAAAAAAGTGTTGTGGTAATACGCCTGAAAATAAATGGTGCATACCATTATTTGGGTCGCACACGCTCATAGCACCAAATGTATCGCCATGATAGCCGCCTTGAATGGTGATGAATGTTTGCTTATTGACTTGGTGCTTATTATGCCAATATTGGAGTGCCATTTTAAGTGCAACCTCTACTGACACTGAGCCAGAATCGGTAAAAAATACCTTGGTTAGATTATCAGGCGTGATGTTCAATAATGTTTTAGCAAGCTCAATCGCAGGCTGATGGGTTAACCCACCAAACATCACATGGGACATTTTCCCTAGTTGGGTTTCGATCGCTTTATTAAGCACTGGGTGGTTATAACCATGAATTGCTGACCACCATGAACTCATGCCGTCAATGATGCGCTTGCCACCTTCTAAAGTTAAATAGACGCCTTTGGCTGATTCAACCAAATAGGTGAGAGTCTCGTTAGGAATTTTGGCATATGGATGCCAAATATGTTGGTTGTCAAATGTATCCATGTGCATACATTTTACTGATACTGGTGGTTATAAATAATCTTTAAGTTCAGCCATTGAATCAATCACCAAATCAGGGTTAGTCTCTTGAATATCAACGCCGTGATTGTAGCCATACGACATGCAAATAATCTCAAATTCAGCAGCACGTGAGGCGGCTACATCGCTGATTGAATCGCCAAGCATTAAGCAATCTTGTGGGTCAATATTAAAAAATTCAGCGCTGTGCAATAAGGGCAATGGGTCTGGCTTTTTCTTTGCTAAAGTATCGCCAGAAACCACCAACCCAAAATAATCAAAAATACCCAAATCTTTCAAAATTGGCATGGTAAATTGCTCGGCCTTATTGGTTATGCAACCTAGTATATAACCTTGTTGTTTTAAATAATCCAAACCCTCTTTTACACCACTATATAAACATGAACGCACAGAGGTATTAACGCTATACAGCTCTAAGAAAATCGGATAGGCTTTGTCAAAATCTTGTTTATTAGCGCTTGCTTCAAGCTCACCAGTCAGTGACCTTTCTACCAGCTTTGGCACGCCATTACCAACCCAGTGGCGCACCTTGGCCTCGCCCCACGGGGCTCTATTCATCACTTTCATCAATTCATCAACACAATAGGCTAAATCTGGAACGCTATCAACCAAGGTTCCGTCTACATCAATCATAATTAATTTTGGTTTTGGGTTAAATTTTTTCATTGTCATCCTTTTATTTTTTTAACACTATTTTGGTAGAATACACATTATATTATTTTTTTAAACATTAGTTATGCAAAACTCACTCATCGGTTTTATCGGCGCTGGCAACATGGCACACGCCATCATTTCTGGGCTTATTAATAATGGCACTAAACGCAATCAAATCAAAATTAGTGATATTAATGAGGCGTTATTATCCCTTAGAAAGGCTGAACTTAACCTTGAGGTTTTTACGGATAATGCCAAACTTGCAGCCCAGTGTGGCGTTATTGTTCTTGCTGTTAAACCACAAGTATTATCTAGTGTTTGTAAAGCTTTAAAAGACAAACTTACAACCAATACGCTCATTATATCCATTGTTGCAGGCGTTAGATCAGGTGATATTGAACGCTGGCTAGGTGATAGCCAAGCCATTGTACGCACAATGCCCAACACACCTGCCTTGCTCAACCAAGGTATCACAGGTTTGTTTGCTAATGAGCAAGTATCAGACAAACAAAAGTCCTTAGCAGAGAACATACTCAACTCTGTGGGCGAATGCTTATGGGTAGACGATGAGAGCTTATTGGATGCAATCACGGCAGTTTCTGGTAGTGGTCCTGCGTATTTTTTCTTAATGCTTGAATCAATGGCTAAAGCTGGCGTAGCATTAGGACTAGATGAGGCAGTGGCACAAAAATTAAGCCTTCAAACTGCACTAGGCGCAAGTATGATGGCAAGTAACTCTAAGGATTCGCCTCAACAACTTCGTAATAAAGTTACTTCAAAAAATGGCACAACTCAAGCGGCAATTGCGTCTTTTCAAGACCAAGACTTTGAGGTTATTATTATTCATGCAATACGTGCTGCTTTTGATAGGGCAAATGAGATAGGTATAGAATTGGGCAATGAGTGAATCATTAAACATCCAACTCAAACCCTCAAAAAATTATTTTATTTTATCAACGCTATTGCACTTATTAACTTTGTTTGCCACTTGGAAGTACGCATTTAATTTATATACTAGTATTGTTATTAGCGTGTTGCTTATTGCGCATTGGTATTATTTGAGTAGGCGGATTTTATTACTAACAGACAATGCCATTAAAGAAATTAACCTTAGCAAAGGCTCAATTGAAACAACAAATAAGCACCATCAGACTCATCAATATCCTCAAGCTTTCTGTGCATACCAATCTAGATTTTTGGTAATAATCAACATTGACAAGCAATCGCTGGTTATTTTTAAAGACTCTGTTGCCAATCACTCATTATCACAACTCAATAGGCTTTTAAATGCTGAGCACTGAAGACACCCTTAAACTGAATGTGCTTATTGCCACCTCAATTGCCATTCGTATTGATACTTATAAGTTGGTAGTGGTTGGACTCAATACGCAATTCAAAGAACAAGTGATTGACTTAAACCCAACAGGTGATAGCGATGCCTATATTAAGGAAATTAAAAAACTTCTTATCAATCAAGTTTTGGGCGTAATGGGCGGTTATCCATCATATTTAAAACGCTGGTCAAGAATGGGACAGGTGGCCTCATCAAACCTTACGTCCTTACTCAAACTGGGTGAAGTTGAAGCGGTTGTGGCGGTATCAAATGCAACCAATCTTGATAAAGATTTGCTAAAACTGGTTTGGTGGTGTGCCACTAACACTGACAATCAAGCTGAAATTGGGCGTTTTTTACTCACTAAAGACTTGTGTGTTAATACCGAAGTTGGCAAGGATATTGCCCACTATTTACTAGAATTTTTGCCATTTACACAGGATGTAGAACAATTAATTGATACCACCAATTTGATACTACAAAAAGGCTTAATCAGTGAGGTAGAAAAGGCTAAATTATGGAAACAAGGTCAAAGAAAAACAGCGCTTTTGGTTGGTTTTATTGAACGTATGCAAGACAATTTACCTAACGAAGTTGGTGCAACATCGCTTGATTTTACACATCAAGACTTACAAATCACATCCAGTGAACAAGCACAATTACTACTAAAAACCACGGTTCACATTTTAAAAAAAATCAACCAAGAAACTATTTTATATCGTACATTGGACGTGCTTGGACAATATCTATCCCACCCCTTAATCACTTGTAAAAACTCTATTAATGATATTACCAATCAAGCCAATGTCCTGACTCATAACAGTAAACATGAAAAAGAAAAACTCTTTGCTAGAATGCTATTAGCAGGCGTGAGCGAACGCTTAGTCGTTAGCACCATTTCAGCGCACAATTTAACAGGTTCTGCCATTCGTAAAAAACTTATCAACGTATTAGAACCTATTCAGAAAGCCTTAAACGCATTAACCACCCCATAACAATTGCATATTGGCAATGCCCTTGAACTAAAGTGATGTCCAATTTAGACTCAGAGGTATTTTGGGTGCAAGTATGCACTTTAACCTCACAATATTTTTTTACCCGCACAAGTGTGGCTCAATAATTCTTGCCATCGCCATTAAATAAAGTAATCTCTTGTCCTTGTAAAAAGCGCAATACTTTTGCCAAATGATGTGATGGGTATTCATCAAGCATTAATTTCTCATTAATTTTCAAGTGGGTCATTTTGGTACAATCGTACGTGTTTCATGGTATCTTTGGGGGTCATAAATAGTGGATAGAAATGTTCATACAATTAAGCCATATTTGATAAAAAATGATACATCAGAAAAGAAGACATGCACTGCTAAACCAGCTTGATAATAATGCGGTTGTTATTGTTAGCACCAACCCTGAGCAAAATCGTTCTGGCGATGTTAATTACCCTTTCCGCGTGCATAGTGATTTTTACTACTTAACTGGTTTTCAAGAGCCCGAATCACTGGCAGTTTTTTCTAAAGACAACTACACAATATTTTTACGCCCTAAAGACAAGGCACGTGAAATTTGGGATGGAAAACGTTTAGGGATTGATGATGCGCCCAAAATTTTAAAATCAAATCATGCTTTTCCTATAGATTTATTAAAACAAAAATTACCCCAAATAATCTTTAATAATCAAGTTTACTTTGATGCTAAAATTTGCCAATTAGACAACGACATTACCCACCTTTTATCAAACCATCAATTGAAATCACTCGCCCCAACTTTGCATGAAATGCGCCTTATTAAAGACACACTTGAAATAAGCACCCTGCAAAAAGCAGTTAATATTTCAACCAAAGCACATCAATTAGCAATGCAAGCAATTCAACCTAATCTGTTTGAATTTGAAGTACAAAGTATTTTTGACGGACACTTTAGCAAAAATAATGCCCAACATGCCTACATGCCCATTGTTGCAGGGGGTAAAAATGCTTGCGTACTGCACTATATAGAAAATAACAAAAAACTCAATAAAGGCGACTTGGTTTTAATTGACGCTGGCGCTGAAGTGGATTGTTACGCCTCAGATATCACCCGAACTTTTCCAGTTAGTGGTCAATTTTCCCGTGCACAGAAACAAATTTATCAAATTGTGCTTGATGCTCAAATCAATGCCATTAATGCCATTAAACCTGGTGTAAAAATTAATGAGCCTCATAAAATTGCCACCAAGATCATTAAACAAGGCTTAATTAATCTTGGCATATTAGAAATTAATGGCAACTTATCACAGTTTTATATGCACGGCACAGGGCACTGGCTTGGCCTTGATGTGCACGATGTAGGGCAATACAAAAAGAATGGCAATCACAGAAAATTTATAGCTGGAATGATAACCACTGTTGAACCTGGCATTTATATCCGTAAGGATGGTAAAATTAATCCAATTTATCACAATATTGGCGTCAGAATTGAAGACGATGTATTAGTAACAACATCAGGAAATACAGTGCTAACCAAATCCCTCGCTAAAGAAATCAACGACATTGAATCACTTATGAGCCAATAACACTATGAACATACAACAAGCAATTAAGAAAATTATTGAAAAACAAAACCTTAGCGAAGATGAAATGCATAAGGTGATGAATGACATTATGACAGGCAAAACCACTGATGCACAAATTGGTGGTTTTTTAGTCGGTCTTGCGATAAAAGGTGAAAGTGTTGATGAAATTACTGCTGCTGCCAAAATAATGCGTTCTTTGGTCAAAGGCGTTGCCATTAAGAACGCCAAACACTTGGTAGACACTTGTGGCACAGGTGGTGATGGGCTGGGGCTGTTTAATATTTCAACCGCATCTGCCTTTGTTGTAGCAGCCGCTGGTGGGTCGGTTGCTAAGCATGGCAATAGTAGTGTTTCTTCAAAATCAGGCAGTGCTGATGTCTTAAAGGCAGCAGGTGTTAATCTTGATATGAGTGTTGAAAAAATTAGTAAATGTGTTGAAAAAATTGGCATCGGATTTATGTTTGCACCTTTTCACCACATTGCCATGAAACACGCCATTGGCGCACGCAAAGACCTCGCTGTTAGAACTATTTTTAATGTCCTAGGTCCATTAACCAACCCTGCTAAAGCGCCTAATCAAGTCATGGGTGTGTATGCTCAATCCTTGGTTGAGCCGATTGCCCATGTTTTAAAAAATCTAGGCTCTAAACATGTTATGGTTGTACATTCTAAAGATGGCTTAGATGAAATTTCAATTGCTGACGACACATTTGTGGCTGAATTAAAAGAGGGTCAAATCAGCACTTACACCATTAACCCTACTGATTTTGGTTTACCACTGGGTGACTTAGATGATATTAAAGCCAACAATGTAGATGATTCATTGGTACTGATTCAACAAGCACTTGACGGCAAAGACGGCGTGGCTAAAAACATCATTGCCCTTAATTCAGGTGCGGCTATTTATGTGTGTGGGCTTGCAAATTCATTGCAAGAGGGGGTTAATAAAGCGCTTAACATTTTAAACAGCGGTGCAGCTCATCAAAAATTGGATGATTTTGTCCGTGAATCAACTGGCTGTTAATCATAGAGTATCTCTAATAATCCAAAACACTCATCAAAAACCAACCTCTTACTTTATAATGAATTTAAAAAACCAGCCAGAAACCTTGATATGACTAATTTTTTAAAATCCATTCTAAATCTTTTTGACAAGAATTTTGGATTATTAGAGGTGCCCTATGGGTTTTTATGATGAATAAAGAAACCAACCTCATTTGGATTGATTTAGAAATGACAGGGCTTATGCCTGAAAAAGATGTCATTATTGAAATTGCCACTATTGTTACTGATGCACAACTCCATATTATTGCACAAGGTCCTTCTTTAGCCATTCACCAAAATGATGAAATTCTAAGTAATATGGACCAATGGAATACCGAACATCACACCAGTTCTGGGTTGCTTAAATGCGTTAGAGAAAGTAATATTTCTTACAAACAAGCAGAAGCCCAAACCTTAGAATTTTTAACAAAATATGTTAATAAAGGCGCTTCTCCCATGTGTGGCAATACCATTTGTCAAGATAGGCGTTTTTTGTACAATTATATGCCAACACTGGAACAATTTTTTCACTACCGTCATATTGATGTTTCTACCCTTAAAGAGTTGGTTGTGCGCTGGAAGCCCAATGCAAAAATGGTATTTGAAAAAGACTCTGCGCATTTGGCACTTACTGATATCCAAGACTCAATTGATGAGTTAAGGCACTATAAAAATACATTTATTAACCTAAATTGACTGTTTTATTTGTTTTTTTACGTATAATCCACGGTTTTTTGCTATAAAATTAAAATAAAGCATTAAAATTTACAATAAAACTCAAAAGAGGATAAAAATGAATTCACCAAAACAAGAAAGTATTCAATTAGCTGAAGAAATCGCTGAAAAGATTGCTAAAATTAAAATAGAAGCCGAAACTTTTTTCAACTTTGATGCAGACTATAAAAATTCTAATTCAGTTGACAGGGATTTCATGCAAAATTTAAAAGATAAAGCAGATTTATCTGACGAATATATTAATAGTTATATTCATGGCTAGAAAAGACCATAGACTCGAAACTTACGCACAAGACTACAGTATTATATTAACCGCAATTACTGAAAGACTGCCTATATCTTACTGTAAATGGTCATATGTGAATGAAATAGATGCGACAAATTACACGCTCATTTTAGATAGTGCTTTAAAAGGTTTTCATAAATACATATCAGAACATACAGAATATATATTTACTGAGACAAAATCTAAAATTAATCGTTATTTAAACGATTTTGAAGTTGCTCCAAATAAATCCATTGATGAATTTAAACTTATCTTCTTTTTATCGATAACATTGGCGGAGAATTTAAAAAGCAAAGGTTTAGATATAGCATCAAAAATCGTCTTAACTGCAATGGTATGGCTATTAGACTACCGTTTTCAAACAGTGGGAACGCAAAGGAAAACACTCACTAAACAAACAATTAAAATGATAGAAAGAGGGCAAGTATCTAAAGAAACTGGTGAAATTGGATTGTATTTAGTTTATAAATGCCTATATAAATACGCAGAAAACAATCAGACAAATTCCTAAAGTTTGGCTTGCTCCTGCAAAAATTAACTTATTTTTGCACATTAACAACAAAAGGGAGGATGGTTATCACAATTTGCAAACCATTTTTCAACTGCTTGATTATTACGATGAATTAAAATTTTCTATCACCAATAATAGCGTTATTAAACGTATGAGTGGCAATGAAAATGTAGAACAAAGCCAAGATTTAATCGTTAAAGCGGCCAAAGCGCTTCAACAATATACTGGCACAACGTTGGGTGCTAATCTCTCAATCGTTAAAAATATTCCGATGGGTGGTGGCTTAGGAGGTGGCTCTTCAGATGCAGCAACCACATTAGTGGCACTTAATCAACTTTGGGATACAAAATTAACGCAGACACAACTCATGGAATTGGGTTTAAGTCTAGGTGCAGATGTGCCCTTATTTGTCTTTGCTCAAAGCGCTTGGGCGGAAGGTGTGGGAGAGGTTTTAAGCCCTATTAAAACGCCTAATCATTATTTTTTGGTGGTCTTTATTAACAAGCACACCTCAACTAAAGAAATTTTCTCTCATTATGCATTGACAATGAGCGAACCTCAAGGGAAAATAGCCAACTTCTCTGAACTTGTAAACACTCATAATGACTGCTTACGAGCGGCCATCGTATTAGAGGCAGAAATTGGTGTTGCACTAGAACACCTTGACACTTGCACTAATCATATTGGTCAAGCTAGAATGAGTGGCACAGGTAGTTGTGTTTTTAATGAATTCTTAACTGAGAAAGACGCTTTGGTAGCGGCTAAAAAAGTGCCAAAAAAATGGATGAGTTTTGTAACACGTGCCATCAACACTTCTCCGATTCACAGTTGGGCTGTCGCCAAGCGGTAAGGCAACGGGTTTTGATCCCGTCATGCGCAGGTTCAAATCCTGCCAGCCCAGCCAACTTCTTTTTATGCTTTGTATTCTTATCGACGTATAATGCTATTTTCAAAAAATAATAGGGAAATTATGAATAATCACCAAAACACCAACCCTTGTCCGTTTAGAGTGCTTAAAACAAACAATTATCAGCACTTTTTAGTATCATTATTTTTTGAAAATGGTATAATTCAGCCACTTTAATAGTATTGATTAATCCTTCTATGTCTCTTGACAAAATTAAAATCTTTAGTGGTAATGCCAACCCTGAGCTTTCTGGCGAAATCATCTCTAGTTTAAATGTTGTACAAGGCAAAGCACTTGTGGCCAGATTTAGCGATGGCGAGTCCCAAGTTGAAATATTAGAGAATGTGCGTGGTTGCGATGTGTTTATTATTCAGCCTACTTGTGGACCTTCTCCAGCTGAAACCCTAATGGAACTTTTGGTTATCGTTGATGCGCTCAAACGCTCATCTGCCATGCGAATTACTGCTGTTGTGCCTTATTTTGGTTATTCAAGACAAGACCGTAGATCACGCTTAACTCGCGTACCCATCACCGCAAAACTTGCTGCAAAAATGGTTGAATCTGCAGGCGTTGATCGAATATTAACCGTTGATTTACACGCAGACCAAATTCAAGGCTTTTTCAACATCCCAATTGATAATATTTATGCCCAACCCGTTTTAATTGAATATATCCTATCTAAAAATTACCAAGATATCGTCGTCGTATCTCCTGATGTAGGTGGCGTGGTAAGAGCGCGCGCTGCTGCAAAGCGCTTAAATGATGCAGACCTTGCCATTATTGACAAACGACGTCCAGCACCCAACATGGTTAAAATCATGAATGTTATTGGCAACGTTGAGGGTAGAACTTGCATTTTGATTGATGATATGGTTGATACCGCTAGCACACTTTGCCAAGCCGCTAGTATTTTGAAACAACGAGGCGCTAAAGAAGTAGTGGCCTACACCACTCATGCGGTGCTTTCTGGTAATGCAATCAACAACATTAACAATTCTGAACTGAATGAATTAGTAACAACCAACACCATTCCACTTAATATTGATGCCGCCAACTGCTCTAAAATTAGGCAATTATCTATTGCACCAACGATGGCTGAGGTGATCAAACGAATTAGCGAAGAGCAATCTATTAGTACTATCTTTACATAATGAGACTTTTGCATAATTATGAATGATTATGCAAAATAGTCAAGTGAAAAAATATCACAGCACAAGGCTATGATTTTTAACTGATAACTTTGGGTATAATTCACCCTTTGGTTTGTCAAACACATTACCTTTAATTTATGAAATCCACAACTAAAGCACACAAACAAGCACTACAAAAACTGATTATGGTTGGCAAAGAGAAAGGCTATTTAACCTACTCTGAAATTAATGACATCCTGCCAGAAGACTTATTAACCCAAGAACAAGTAGAGCCCATTGTTACGATTCTTGAAGAGTTAGGTATTACCGTTTCTGATACCGTGCTAGATGCAGATACTTTGGTGGTTGAATCTGGTGCTAAAGCGCAATCAACTTCAGCAGAAGCAGCAATAGCAGCACTTGCAGCACTGGATTCAGAATTTGGCAGAACCACAGACCCAGTTAGGATGTATATGCGTGAAATGGGCGTTGTTGATTTATTAAAACAAGAAGATGAAATTCGTATTGCTAAAGAAATTGAATCTGGTGTGTTTGAAATCATGCAAAGCATTACCTTATATCCTGCAACTACTGACTTTTTCTTCAAAGCACACACCCGCCTAGAAGAAGGAAAATGCAAGATGACCGATGTCATTATTGGCTATCAAGGCGATGCAGAAGACTTTGCTGCAAAAAAAGCAGCTTTTGATGCGGGCGAATTTGATAACGATGAAGAATATGAAGGTATGGAAGAAATGGAATACACAGGGCCTGATGAAAATCAGGTGTGTAGCCGTTTTGAAACCGTATCAAAATGCTCCAAAACTTACAATAAGACCAATGAAAAACTTGGCTTTCGTCATAAAAAAACAATCGAAACGCGTCAACAATTATCCAAAAGTTTGTCAGACTTACGCCTAGCACCCAAACTGGTCAATACCATGGTAGAGCTTATTTGTAACCGCATGGATCAAGTCAAAAAACAAGAAAAAACCATTAAAAATGCATGTTTAGATGCGGGCATAGATCGATTGCAATTTTTTAAATCATTTTCTAATAATGAAACCAATTTTGACTGGCTTAGCAGTATAAAACTGGACGAGAAAACTAAGAGAAAACTAAAACTCAGTAAAGATGAGATTTATTATGCACAAAAAAACCTTCAACAATTTGAAGAGGAAATGCAACTTACCATTGCTGAGCTTAAAGCATTAAACAAAATATATCGCCGTGGTGATCGCCATGCTAAAAAAGCCAAATCACAAATGATTGAGGCAAACCTTAGACTGGTCATTTCAATTGCGAAAAAATATGCCAACCGCGGATTGCAATTCTTAGACCTAATTCAAGAAGGTAATGTTGGCTTAATGAAGGCGGTTGATAAATTTGAATATCGCCGTGGTTACAAGTTCTCCACTTACGCCACTTGGTGGATTCGTCAGGCCATTACTCGCTCTATTGCAGACCAAGCACGCACCATTCGTATTCCAGTTCACATGATTGAAACCATCAATAAACTTAATCGTGTACGCCGCCAACTCTTGCAAAAGTTTGGTCGTGAGGCCTCTGCTGAAGAATTAGCAACTGAGATGGAACTACCAGAATACAAAATTTTAAAAATTTTAAAAATTGCTAAAGAACCTTTGTCAATGGAAACCCCAGTTGGTGATGATGAAGACTCCAATATTGGTGATTTTATTGAAGACGCCAGTCTGTATTCACCCGTTGAGATAACCACTAGAGAAAGCTTAAAAGAAACCACAAGCGAATTACTTTCTAACTTATCGCCTCGTGAGGCTAAAGTATTAAAAATGCGTTTTGGTATTGATATGAATACTGATCACACTTTAGAGGAGGTGGGGCATCAATTTGATGTTACCCGTGAGCGCATTCGCCAAATTGAAGCCAAAGCACTACGCAAATTAAGACACCCTTCTCGTGCACATAAATTACAAAGTTTCCTAGAATGACCCTTTAGGGCCTATAGCTCAGTTGGTTAGAGCAATCGACTCATAATCGATTGGTCGTTGGTTCGAGTCCAACTAGGCCCACCATTTTCATCAATACTTATCATGCCTAATGAGGTATTATAATACGGCTATGTTTGATTTACTCATACCACCACTAATTAGGCTGACCACTCAAGTTGGCAATGTGATTATGTCACTTTACAAAAGTGAGCTGGATATTAAAATCAAACCAGACGAAACACCACTTACCATTGCTGATAAAAACGCACATAAATTGATTGTTGAAGCGCTCTTAAAACTCACACCAAACACGCCCATACTTTCAGAGGAATCTGAAATAATTGAATTTTCTGAACGCTCTAAGTGGCATGAATACTGGCTAATTGACCCACTTGACGGCACTCGTGACTTTCTTGAGCAAACAGGTGAGTTTTGTATTTGTATTGCCTATATTAAACAACACAAACCAATATTTGGCATGATTTATGCACCACTAAGTAAAACGCACTACTATACAACAGATTCAAACAAAGCGTTCAAACAACAAGAGAATATTATTCAGCCATTAAATGTACACCCTGATCATCACCCTTTAAAAATTGTCATCGGTCATTGCTCGTCACACAACAAACAATTACAAGACCACTTAGAAAAATGCAGCACTTACAAGGTGTTTCAACTGGGTAGTGCGCTAAAATTTTGTGCTATTGCAGAAGCTAGATATGACTATTACCCAAGATTTGGGCCTTGTTCTGAATGGGATACCGCTGCCGGTGTGTGCATTTTACAAGGTGCAGGCGGCAGTGTTGTTAATCAAGATGGGCAACCTCTAAGTTACAATACTAAAGACGATTTAATCAGCCCAATTTTCTTTGCCTCAAACAAACCTTAAAGAGAAATCTATTGCTTGAATATGCTTAGTGATACTGCCTGTAGAGATAAAATCAACGCCAGTATTAGCCACTTCTACAATGGTGTTTTCATTGATATTACCAGAAGCTTCCAAGGGTAATTTACCTTTAACCATGCCAACTGCTTGTATTAAATCACTTATGGAAAAATTATCACACAGCACTCGGCTTACGCCACTAAGTGTAAGCACCTCTTGCAATTGATTCAAGTCTTCAACCTCAACAATTAAAGGAATATTTGGGTGTTGCTGTATTGCTAATTTAACCGCCAAGGTGATTGAGTCTAAGGCAATAATATGGTTTTCTTTTAGCATAATACAATCATACAAACCCATGCGATGGTTAACACCACCACCACATTTTACCGCGTATTTTTGTGCCAATCTCAACCCAGGAATGGTTTTTCTAGTGTCCAGCAATTGTGCGTTGGTATGATTAATTTTACTCACTAAGTAGTGGGTTTTTGTCGCTACAGAACTTAACATCTGTAAAAAGTTAAGCGCCACCCTTTCAGCACTAATAATGGCCTTAGAAGAGCCTATTAAAATACATAAAACCTGCCCTGAACTAATGCGATCGCCATCTTTAACTTTCCAATCTAGTTTGATTTTATCATCAAGTGATAAAAACGTACTTTGTGCATATTCTATGCCACAAATAACGCTGGATTCTCTTGAGATAATCTCAGCTGTGATTGTTTTATCTAACAATAAATCAGCAGAAACATCGCCAGCACCAAAATCCTCAGCCAATGCCAATGCCACACTATTAAGAATGTGTTTATTCGTTAATGAATTCATAAATAAGACGCGCTGATTCATCACTAGCATCTAAGTCTAACTGTTGATGAATTGCATTAAACTCTTTGATTAAGGCTTTATTATCACGACTCATGATTGCCATGGCATGTTTGGCGATATTATTGCCATTGGCATTATTTTGAATCAATTCTGGCACCAAATTTTTATTGGCCATTATATTTGGCAGACTGATATATTTGCTTTTAACCAATCTTGAAGCAATAAAATAACTAAAACTAGACAATTTATAAACAACCACCATAGGCACACCAACCAGTGCCAACTCTAACGCCGCAGTGCCCGATGCAACCAATGCCAAATCTGCTTTTAACATACGCATATGTGCACACCCAAGTGAAATCTCAACTGGGATATTCCCTACTTGAGCAGTTGCCCAATCTAATAATTCATCATTCGCTAAAGCCAAGTGAAAGGTTAACATTGGATCTTGCACGGACATTATTTTAGCTGCCAGCAACATCTCTGGCAACAATCGCTCAATCTCGCTTTGTCTAGACCCTGGCATTAGAAGGATATTTTTTGTCTTAATATGTGGTTTTCTAGGCAACAAACTCTGTGCCAAAGGATGCCCAACAAATAACGCTCTTTGATTATGCGCTTGATAAAAATCCACTTCAAATGGAAATAAACAGAGCACCAAATCTGTTGATTGTTTAATTTTTTTAATCCGTGATTGACGCCAAGCCCAAACCGAAGGCGAAATAAAATGCACAGTTTTTACCCCTTGAGATTTCAACGCTCTTTCAATCACAAAATTAAAATCTGGTGCATCAACACCAATAAAAACATCAGGTTTTTGATTAGAAAAATAAGCAATAATAAGTTTGCGCAAATGCAATAAAGATGGCAATTTTTTTAAAATCTCACTAAAACCCATCACATTGACTTGCTTTTGATTCCAATGCTGTACACACCCAGCAGCAAGCATTTTATCTCCAGCCAGTCCCTCAATAATAACATTAGGGTTTTGCTTTTTTAAAGATTGAACCAATTTAGAACCCATCAGGTCACCTGAGATTTCCGCAGCACTAATTGCAATCTTCATTAGGTTTTATTTTCTTGGTAGGATGATTTGTGGTTGTTCATCAAAACCACGATAAATCACCACAATATTGCCAATCACTTGTACCAAGTGAGCATTAGAAGTGTTAATAATTTTATCAATTATTTTTTGCTTTTCCTTCTTCTCGTCAATACGTATTTTGATTTTTAGCAATTCATGCTTTGCCATGCTTGCCTCAAGTTCTGCCAAAACAGACTCACTTAATCCATGTTGCCCTACCATTACAATAGGTTTTAGACTATGACCTTTCGATCTAAGAAATTTTTTTTGATTGTTGGTTAATTTAATCATTAATCATATATTCTTTGTTAAATAAATCTTGAATGCTTTCACGCTCACGCACTAATGTGTGCTGATTGCCCGATACCATTACTTCTGCTACTCTAGGGCGAGAATTGTAATTTGAACTCATGCTAAAACCATAAGCACCAGCAGACATTAGTGCTAAATAATCCCCTTCGGATAAGCAAAGTTTTCTATTTTTAGCTAAAAAATCGCTGGTTTCACAAATGGGTCCTACTAAATCCCAATGAGCATCAGTACCTTTAGCATTTTCATTAACAGGCAATACTTGGTGATAAGCTTGATAAAAGACAGGGCGTAATAAATCATTCATTGCGCCATCAATAATTGCAAACGACTTGCCTGAATTTTGCTTTAAGAACTCAACTTTGGTAACAAATACGCCAGCATTGCCAACAACTGCCCGACCCGGTTCTAAAATAATTTTTAAATCGCCCACTTTGTCAAGAATTGAGACAATATAAGCATTAATATCAATCGTTTGTTCGTTGTCATACTTAATGCCAACACCGCCACCTAAATCCAAATGAGCAATATGAATATTAATCTTATTAAGTTTGTCAACCAGTTCAAGCACTTTATCAAGTGCATCTAAAAAAGGAGAGACTTCTATTAATTGTGAACCAATATGACAAGCAAGCCCTTTGACAGTTAAATAAGCTGAGTCGTGCGCCATTTGATAAATAGGAACAGCAGCATCAATATCAACACCAAATTTATTTTCTTTAAGCCCTGTTGAAATATACGGGTGCGTTTTTGCATCAACATTAGGATTAACACGTAGCGAAATTGGCGCTTGTATGCCCATATCTTTTGCCACTTGCTCAATACGATTCATCTCCGCCATAGACTCAACATTAAAGCAAAAAATACCCACTTCTAAAGCACGTTTAATTTCAGCCTTTGTTTTAGCCACACCTGAAAACACACAACGGGATGCACTTGCCCCAGCAAACAGCACACGCTCCAATTCGCCAATGGATACAATATCAAAACCTGAACCTATTTTAGACAAAACATTGAGCACTGCCAAATTAGAGTTGGCTTTAACCGCATAGCAAATTAAATGTGGATGTGTGTCAAATGCTTGGTCAAATTCACGCCAGTTATTCTCAATATCAGTGCGAGAATAGACATAAAGTGGCGATCCGTAAGTTTCCATCAAATTTGCAATATTGACAGATTCGACATGTAGAGCGTTATTTTGGTAAGAGAAACTCAAAGATTACTTAGAGTCATGTGGAAGGATGTCTAATTCTGGCGTAGACTTTACGCGTTCTAATTCTCCCATCTTTCCACAAGCAGAAATACCCACAACAACAAATGCCAATACTATAAATTTAATTATTTTTTTCATGTTATATTTTTACCCATTTTTTTTATTATCTAATTTCAAATTCTAGGTGCAACCTTTTGTTGGTTAATAATACCCGATTCAAACACCGAAAGTGGTGTTTGAATCGGGTATTATTAACCAACAAAAGTCATTAAAGCGTTTATACAGCAGTATTCAAGATGGTAGTCGCGAGTGAATTCGAATCACCGACCCCTACCATGTCAAGGTAGTGCTCTAACCAGCTGAGCTACGCGACTAAAAAAGCGGGTATTATACTTAAAAACAACTTTTGATAATCAACTGAATATCTTGCGCCGCTTGGTACGGACTGGTGGCATTTTTAATTGGGCGGCCAACAACAATATAGTCTGACCCTGACTTGAATGCTGTTGCCACATCAACCACACGTTTTTGATCATCATCGTTAGCCACGGGGCGAATGCCTGGGGTAACGGCGATTAATTTATTATCAACGTATTCACGCAAAAATGGCACTTCAAGGCCTGAAGATACCACACCATCACAGCCTGCTTCAAAAGCACGCTTGGCACGAGAAATTACCAATTCTCGTACATCACAATCAAAGCCTAAATCATCCAAATCGCCTCTATCAAGACTGGTGAGTGCAGTTACTGCTAGAATTTTAAGCTTGCCTTTATTTTCAGCGGCTTTTTCCATAAGCGCTTGATTACCATGAATGGTGGCAAAAGTAACGCCATATTGGCTTAAACGCTTAATGGTTCTACCGACAGTTTCTGGCACATCAAAAAACTTCAAATCCACAAAGACTTGTTTGTCTTTTTCTAATAACCAATCCAGCAGACTAAAGTATTGTCCTGTCATTAATAATTCCATACCAATTTTATAAAAATTAACACTGTCATCCAGTTGGATAACTAAATCTTTAGCTTGTTTCACTTCTGGTACATCTAAGGCAAAAATAAGCCTGTCTTCAACTTTGATATCTTTCATATAATTTTGCAATAAATGCCAAGTAAAAAATACCCAAATTATACTGTGAGACCTTTGCATAATTATGGATGATTATGCAAAGGTCTCACTGTGATTTAAATTACATAGATTTGTAAAAATATCAAGTCATACAAAACACCTATCCAAAGCAAGCCTTGATCGTTTCTAAAAACAAAAGAACGGGCAAGGCTCGTTTCACTAAAACGGATAAAAATAATGCAAATATTTCAATGGATAGTCATATCGTGGATAATAATCACATTGCCTTCGTAGCTCAGCTGGATAGAGCAGCCGCCTCCTAAGCGGCAGGTCATGCGTTCAAATCGCGTCGAGGGCACCATCAAAGGCGTAAAAATGCAACAAAAACTTACTGCTAAATCTAGCAATAACACTAGATTCGTATGGTCTATTAGGTTGTTATTGAGCTTAATTTTGGCAAATTTAACTGATTATTATTTACATATTTTTAATCAGCATTCATCTTGGTTATGGGCTGGACTTTATTGGCAGCTTTGTGATTGCTTGGCTGTATAACAAACTGGTTAAATAGACAGGTATAATTAGAATTTTTTTGGGATTATTATGCATCAAGGTCAATGTCTGTGTGGGTCGGTACAATTTAAACTACATCAAAAAATTACCGATATTATTATCTGTCATTGTTCTGAATGTCGAAAAGCTCAAGGTACAGCGTTTGCAACGAACGGTCATGTGAAAAATGAAAACTTTGAGTTTATAAGTGGTGAAAACAACTTAACTGAATTTAAAGAAAATGCCAACAAAAGTCGATTTTTTTGTAAAACTTGCGGCTCACCCATTATGGCAAAGTTAAAAAATAATCCAGATTACACAAGAATTAGACTAGGCACAATTACAAATGACATTAAAGAGCCTATTGAAAAACATATTTTCACAGACTCAAAAGCGAACTGGGATAATATTTATGACACTATCGCCCAACACAAGGAGTGGTAAATGAGTGGTAATACGATTGGAAAATTATTCACAATCACCACAGCAGGTGAATCTCATGGCGAAGCATTAATTGGCATTGTAGATGGCTGTCCGCCAGGATTAGCACTTGCTGAGGCTGATTTACAAAAAGATTTAGACCTTAGAAAACCAGGCACCTCTCGCCATACCACTCAACGCCATGAAGAGGATTTAGTGAAAATATTATCTGGCACGTTTAAGGGAAAAACAACAGGCACACCAATTGCGCTCATCATTCAAAATACTGACCAACGCTCTAAAGACTATGGCAATATTAAAAACACCTTTCGTCCTGGTCATGCTGATTACACCTATGATCAAAAATATGGCTTTAGAGATTATCGTGGTGGCGGACGCTCTTCTGCAAGGGAAACGGCCATGCGTGTTGCCTGCGGTGGCATTGCTAAAAAATATCTAAAACAAGAATATGGCATTCAAATTAAAGGCTATTTATCTCAACTAGGCTCTATTAAGGCTGAAAACTTTGATTGGTCTGAAGTACACAACAACCCATTTTTCTGCCCTGACGCTAGCAAAGTTGAGGCATTAGAAGAATATATGGATGCTTTGCGAAAATCAGGCGATTCGGTGGGTGCTAGAATTAACATCACAGCAAATAACATGCCTGTTGGATTGGGAGAGCCAATTTTTGACCGATTAGAAGCAGATATTGCCCACGCTATGATGAGTATTAATGCCGTAAAAGGCGTTGAAATTGGCGCTGGATTTGAAGCAGTCACCCAAAAAGGCACTGAACATCGTGATGCCATTACCCCAGCAGGTTTTAGATCAAATCATGCTGGTGGTGTTTTAGGTGGGATTAGTTCAGGGCAAGATATTTTAGTGTCTATTGCACTAAAGCCAACTTCAAGCTTACGTCTGCCAATTGAAAGTATTGATAAAAATGGAAAGCCCGTTGAAGTGGTTACTAAAGGTCGTCATGACCCTTGCGTGGGTATTCGTGCAACGCCTATTGCTGAAGCCATGTTGGCAATAACCATTATGGATCATGTTATGCGCCACCAAGCTCAGAACTCAAATATTGCATCAATTACGCCTATTATTCCAGCCTCAATATAGATTCTTATTCATTACCATTTATAGCCAAAATATTCTAAATCTTGTTGAGCGAATTTGGCAACTTTATCTTTTAGTTCTTCTGAATAATATTGACGATAACCAATACTTCTATTAGATTTATTTTTATGGGGCAGTTTAGCATCAATGTTATTTTTTTTACAAAAACTATTAAAATCATTGTCTAAATTTTCAAACCTCAAAATATAATCTATTGGTTTTTTTGACCACTGGTGCTTAATATAATTAATGGGTCATGACAACTTAAGCATGTTTAAAAACCTGTTAAAGTACCGTCATGAAAGTAAAAAACAAGTATGTAATTCGTTCACGTATTTCAGAGACCAAATTTAGACAAATAATTTTGTTGTTTTCTGAGGATTTGAGT
>JAUVOQ010000105.1 GCA_030599095.1 Candidatus Ruthturnera sp. | reverse complement strand
TGTCAGGTTTCACCACGTTGTTCCCTATTCACAAAAACCAACTTCCGCAACATATCAGGCTCTCTGATAAATAAATCAGGTTTCAAATTATACCAATACTCTAAAGCCTCATAAGGCGTCCTTACTTTGATCTCTTTTCTCAGCCCACCATGTCCACGATTAAAATTATAAAAAATCAAAAACTTCGCTAAATCCTGTTTCATCTCATCAATATTTTGATAAGTTGTGGCTTTAACCGTTGCATTCTTAATCGTGCCATTGACACGCTCAACCATACCATTAGTTTTAGGGGTAGCAGGTTGTGTTAATCGGTGCTCAATCTCATTGATTGAGCAGATCTTATCAAACTTGTGATTGCCACTAACACATTTGTTCTTGTTGACAAACCTATCAGTAAACTCTAAACCGTTATCAGTTAGAATATGAGTAATAACAAAGGGATAAAAGGCTTTGCAAGCCTTAAGAAAGTCAACGGCATTAGCAGCAGTTTTATACTCATAAACCTCAAAATAAAGCACTCTGGTGGCTCGATCAATAGCAACAAATAAATACTGTTTTTTACCCTCTAATTTTGGTAAATAAGTAACATCAATATGTAAGTATCCAGGTTCATATTCTTTGAAGGTAGATGCTTGTTGTTTTTGCTCTTGTGGCATTTGATTAATACCAAAATGTTTAAGGGTGCGATAGATATTACTTCTGTTGGCTTTAGGCACGGCAGTGCTAATAGTATCGGTCAAATCGTCAAGTTTCAACCAAGTCAGTGTTCGCACCACTCGAATAATTTCACGTTCGGTCTCACTTAGGGCGTGGTGTCTTGTCTTTGGTCTTGAGGTTTTATCGGTAACAAAATCTCGCTTTTTCCATTTGGCAATGGTTTTAGTGCTCACTTCAAAACGTTGTGCTAAATTGATGTTAGTGGTATTAGTGTTACGTATAATTGCCCTTGAGTGTGAATTAGTGTTCGCATTCACGTGGTAGTTTTGTTGCATATCTTCTCCTTTTTGTCGTAGAAAAAAGTTGATATGTTATGACAACTGCCACTCTACACAGTGAGAGTTTAAGGGTTTGAATTTTTATTTTTTAGCTTTTTAAAGCAAAAATTCAAACCCTTAAAATGGCGATTGTGTGTGGTTTTAGAGTTGTTAGTTTAAATACTTAAACTGGAACAACGTGGTGAAACTGGACATCTATCGATTGCCCCTTAGTATTGATACAAAAACGACAACAGATACAAAAGATACAAAAACCACACTCACCCTAAACAACCCTAAACGCTCATTTTGTCCTTTGTGCCATACAACACTCAGTGCCTTTGAATTGATACCCCTTTTTAGTTATCTACTGCAAAAAGGCAACTGTAGGCATTGCAAC
>JAUVOQ010000104.1 GCA_030599095.1 Candidatus Ruthturnera sp. | reverse complement strand
TTTTAATTATTGTCTAACGGAGGATCGGTTTTGATTGGGAGCCAACAAAGAGACTATGATAAGCACCTATACAAAATCAGACATTTGGTTGAGAATGCATTTTCTACATCTTAAACGCTGGCGTGGTATTCCAACACGCTATACAAAGAACACCCATTCATTCATTGCCACTGTGCAACACGGTGCATGATGCTTTGGGCTAAAATCTTAGAGGGTGTAAATCAAACTGTGTAAATCCTTAAAAAGCATTTGATTCTATAAAATCAAATGTATTAAAAAAAAGGAGAAACACAAATGAGTTTAATCAACCATACAGAACTAAAAAGACAAATCCAAACAGGGGAATTTACCTCGCTTGATAACATCACAGATGAATTTAAAAATAGCTTACGTGAGGTTATTCAAACTGCCAGTGAAGAGGAACTATCAAGCCATCTTGGCTATCAAAAACACAGTATCCACACCCAAGACGATATTGATAATCCTAACTATCGCAATGGTCACAACAAAAAGACATTAAAGTCCAAATATGGCAATGTTGATGTTGCCATCCCTAGAGATAGGCACGCTAGTTTTGAGCCACAATTGGTTAAAAAGCGTGACGTCATATTAGAGGGCAGTGAAGACTTAATCTTGTCTCTCTACACTAAAGGCATGAGCGTAAGAGATATTCAAAATCACCTTGATGATTTATACGGCTATCAACTCTCAACACAAACCATATCCAACATTACTGAGAAGATTATGCTTAAGGTGGGTGAGTGGCAAAATCGCCCTTTAGAGGCGATTTATCCCATCATTTTTATGGATGCCACTGTACTTAAAATCAAGATTGATTCGGTGGTAAAGAATGTTGCCGTTTACATTATGCTTGGTGTCAACCTTGAAGGAAAAAAAGAGATTATTGGCTTTTGGATTGGTGAGAACGAGACATCCAAGTACTGGCTCACGGTGTTAAACGATATTAAAAAGCGTGGTGTTGAAGACGTTTTAATCTTTGCTATTGATGGCTTAAACGGCTTTAATAAAGCCATAGAAGCGATTTATCCAAAAGCCGAGGTACAACGTTGCATTGTTCATCAAATCCGCTCATCCTTGAGATTTGTATCATGGAAAGACAGAAAAGCAGTTGCCAAGGATTTAAAAGGCATCTACACCGCTTTAAATGAAAAGCAGGCGTTGTTGTCACTGGATGAGTTCAAACATGTTTGGGATAAAAAATACCCTAATATTGCCAAATCTTGGCAGTCTCATTGGACTGAGTTGTCCACGTTCTTTAAATATCCACAAAGCATTAGAACGCTGATATACACAACCAACCCAATAGAGTCTTTAAATGCTATTATCAAGCAAAAGACTAAATCTAAAGGGTCGTTCCCAACACAGGGGTCTGCGCTTAAAATGGTTTATTTGGCGAC
>JAUVOQ010000008.1 GCA_030599095.1 Candidatus Ruthturnera sp. | reverse complement strand
ATTCACCGCCACGTGCTTCTGCCATAACTTTAGTGATGGCGGCTGTGAGTGTGGTTTTGCCGTGGTCAACATGGCCGATTGTGCCAACGTTGACATGTGGTTTGGTTCTTTCGAATTTTTCTTTTGACATTTTATACTCCTACGTTTAACAAATTAAATTTTTTGGAGCTCACCAGCGGATTTGAACCGCCGACCTCTTCCTTACCAAGGAAGTGCTCTACCAACTGAGCTAGGTGAGCACAACCCCATCTTGGAGCGGGTAACGAGAATCGAACTCGTCTCATTGGCTTGGAAGGCCAAGGTAATACCAATATACGATACCCGCAAACCTATTATGCTTTATGGTGGAGGGGGAAGGATTTGAACCTTCGAAGGCAGAGCCGACAGATTTACAATCTGTTCCCTTTGACCACTCGGGAACCCCTCCAAAAAACAATCAGATATTATCCCATAGCTATCTTTAGAGTGCAAGCGTTAATTTAATGTTTTCAAAAACTGTCTTTTAACTTACTAAAATTACAAACGTGAAACGCCACTTGAAACAGCGGCATCAAATACCGCTTTTGGCACTACATTTATCAGTCTTGGATCAAAAGGTTTGGGAATAATATAGTCCTTGCTAAATGTCATGGACTTTACGCTATAAGCTTTTAAAACACTATCTGGCACTTCAAGTTTTGCCAAGTCTTTAAGCGCATGAACCGCTGCTATTTTCATTTTTGAATTAATCTCGCTGGCTTTTGCATCTAGTGCCCCTCTGAAAATAAAAGGAAAACCCAGCACGTTGTTAACCTGATTTGGATAATCACTTCGACCTGTTGCCATGATTAAATCATCACGCACTGAATGGGCATCTTTGGGCGAAATTTCAGGGTCTGGATTTGACAAGGCGAACACAATAGGCTTGTCTGCCATTGATTTAATCATCTGTTTTGATACTAAGTTAGCGGCGGCAACACCAATAAACACATCGGCACCTTGCATGGCATCTGCCAAGGTTTTTTTATCTGTTTTCGCACTATATTGTGCTTTAATTTGGCTAACATTTTTCATCTTTTGGGAAACAACACCTTC
This sequence comes from Candidatus Ruthturnera sp., assembly GCA_030599095.1. Taxonomy (GTDB): domain Bacteria; phylum Pseudomonadota; class Gammaproteobacteria; order PS1; family Pseudothioglobaceae; genus Ruthia. The sequence goes on along the minus strand of JAUVOQ010000008.1, from coordinate 44,018 downwards.
TTTATCAACCAATAAAATATTGTCCTTTGACAAGCCTAATTCACATAATAAATTTAAAGTAGCAATGCCTGCCGAGCCAGCGCCCAAACAAACCAACTTGACAGTTTCAATAGGCTTGGCTTGGATTTCAAGCGAATTTAATAGCCCTGCTGAAATAATAATGGCTGTACCATGCTGGTCATCATGAAAAACAGGAATGTCAAGTGCTTCAATTAAACGCTTTTCAATTTCAAAACAGCGAGGTGCTGAAATATCCTCAAGATTAATGCCACCAAATGTTGGGGCAATATTTTTAACCGTTTGTACAAACTTATCAACATCTTGAGTATCAACCTCAATATCAAACACATCAATATCCGCAAAATGTTTAAACAACACCGCCTTGCCTTCCATCACAGGTTTGGACGCCAACGGACCTACATTGCCAAGCCCTAGAACTGCTGAACCATCAGAAATAACAGCAACCAAATTACGCTTAATGGTAAAGTCATAAACTTTGTTTGCATCTTGTGCAATCTCACGAACAGGTGCGGCAACGCCAGGCGTATATGCCAAACTAAGGTCTTCACGTGTTGCTAGTGGCTTGTGTGAAGAAACAATGATTTTTCCTGGACGATTACCTTGGTGATATGCTAGTGCTGCTTGATGAAGTTTTGAGCTCATTGGTGATTTTTATGTTAAGTTAAAAGTTAATATTGCTATTATCCAAGAATCTTATTCATTCTTGTAATATTTTGTAGTGATATATCTTTAGGGCACGCACGCGTACAATGCCGATGATTTGAACAACCACCAAAACCTTCAGATTGCATCTTTAAAATAAGCTTTTTCGCCCTATTTTTAGACTCAATTTGACCCTGAGGTAATAATGCCAAATGTGTTATTTTTGCTGCCACAAATAGTGTTGCACTCGCATTTGGACAAACTGCCACACAAGCACCGCAACCAATACAAGTTGCAGCATTAAACGACTCGTCAGCAGCATATTTTTCTACCAAGGTATTATTTGCTTCTGGTGCACAACCTGTGTGCACGGATATATAACCACCTGATTGGATGATTCGGTCAAATGCAGATCGGTCTACCGTTAAATCTTTAATCACTGGAAAACTACTAGCACGCCACGGTTCAATCCACAATTCGCTTTGATTTTTATACTCACGCATATACAACTGGCAAGTTGTTGTGGCTGATTTTTGCCCATGAGGATAGCCGTTAATAACCAATGAACAAGCGCCACAAATACCTTCACGACAATCATAATCAAACACAATGCAATCTTCGCCTTGTGTGATTAAGTGTTCATTTAACTGATCTAACATTTCTAAAAATGAAGCATCGCCATTAATATTGTCAATCTCATAAAGCACAAACCTGCCTTGAGTATTTTCGTTTTTTTGTCGCCAAATGTGCAGTGTAAAAATCATTTGTAATTCCTAACACTGGGCTTAATAAATTCAAAATGTAGGTACTGCTCATGAAGTTTTGCCCCTTGTTGTTGATACGCCCACGCCGCCACAAAACTATAATTTTTATCATCACGCTTTGCTTCGCCTTCTGAAGACAAATGCTCCATCCGAACATGTGCACCACAAGATTCTTCTCTATTAAGTGCATCTTTACACATCAATGCGCCTAATTCTATAAAGTCAGCCACTCTGCCTGCACGCTCTAAAGTTTGGTTTAAATCTTGGTCAATGCCCGTAACTTTAATGGTTTGCCAAAACTCTAACTGTAGCACTTCAATCTCATCAATGGCTTGTTCTAATCTTGTTCTTTGTCTGGACATGCCACAAGACTCCCACAAAATTTTCCCCAGTTTTTGGTGAAAATATTCAGGAGAATGCCTCGCTTTAGGCGCATTCATTAATTGCTCAATTCTAGCTTTAGCAGCATTTAAAGCTTGCTCAACTTTTTCATGATTGGGTTTAATTTTATCAAATGTGTTTCTAGCCAAATAATTAGCAATGGTTTGTGGCAAGATAAAATAGCCATCTGCCAAGCCCTGCATTAGTGCAGAAGCACCAAGTCGATTAGCACCGTGGTCTGAAAAATTAGCCTCACCAGCGGCAAACAAGCCATCAAGTGTGGTCATTAAATTATAATCCACCCACAATCCGCCCATAGAATAATGTGGCGCTGGATATATTTTCATCGGCGTTAAATAAGGATTATCGTCTGTAATACGCTGATACATTTCAAACAAATTACCATATTTTTGTTCAACCTGTGCCAAGCCTATTTTCTTAATAACGTCGCTAAAATCTAAATACACACCAAGACGCTTGCCATGAATCTTAATGCCAACACCACGACCTTCATCACAAATATGCTTAACAGCACGTGAAGCCACATCACGTGGTACTAAGTTAGCAAAAGCAGGATACAGCCTTTCAAGAAAATAATCCCGGTCTTCTTGTTTGATGTCTTTCGGATTTTTCTCACAATCTTTGGCTTGTTTTGGCGCCCAAATGCGCCCATCATTTCTAAGCGACTCGCTCATTAAAGTCAGTTTTGATTGGTTTTCAAGTGTTGGCGGAATGCAAGTTGGGTGAATTTGGGTAAAACTTGGATTGGCAAAATAAGCCCCTTGTTTAAACCCACGCCACGTAGCAGAAGCATTGCAACCCTTGGCATTCGTGGATAAATAATAAGCATTCACATAGCCGCCTGTACACAACACCACACAATCTGCCGTATGCGTACTTAACTCACCTGTCACTAAGTTACGCACAACCACACCACGCGCTTTACCATTAATGGTGATAATTTCCAACATTTCAGATCGAGCGTGGTGTGTAACTCGCCCATTTTCAACCTGCCTACTCATGGCACTATACGCACCTAATAACAACTGCTGACCTGTTTGACCTTTGGCATAAAAAGTACGAGACACTTGCGTGCCACCAAATGAACGATTCGCCAAATACCCACTATATTCACGTGCAAAAGGGACACCTTGTGCCACAGCTTGGTCAATAATACGATTACTCAACTCAGCCAAACGATAAACATTAGACTCTCTGGCTCTAAAATCACCGCCTTTTATGGTGTCATAAAATAAACGCCATACGCTATCGCCGTCATTTTGATAATTTTTACTGGCATTAATCCCACCTTGGGCAGCAATAGAATGTGCCCGTCTGGCAGAATCTTGAAAACAAAATGAACTAACTTTATAGCCAGCCTGACCCAATGTCGCACACAATGAACTGCCTGCAAGCCCAGTACCAATCACAATAATTTTGTATTTCTTTCGATTTTGCGGTGCGATTAATGCCAAATCAAACACATGCTTTTTCCAGCGATTCTCTAAAGGTCCAACAGGTTCATTTGCATTTAATTGGCTCATAAAATCACACTCATTGGTATGGAGATAAAACCAACCAGTAAAATTAACACAAGCAAAACCACCAGTAAATGGTAAGACTTGCTTGAAATGCCTAACGTTTGCAACACGTTAGTCAACGCATGATGTAGATGCGTACTAAGTGTTATCACACCTAGTGTGTAAATTATTAACATCACGGGCTGGGAAAATAACTCAAGCATATATTGGTACAAACTCGGCTTATCTAATAGTTTCATCTGCATAAAATGCACAATGATAAATATAAACAACACACCTGCACCAGCCCAAGCAACAAATCTAGGAACACCATAAGGATAAGATTTTTGATAAGCCTGCCCTTTGCTAATATTATTAACAAACTGGCGAGACAACGCCACAATAACATGAAAACCAAGCAACACAACCAACATGAGTAGCATTAATTGGTAAACCAACAACTGATTAAACCAAACATAAAAACCATCAAAAGCATTTTCACCAAAATGAAAATTTAACAAACTCAGCATGTGAAAAATAACATAAAAAAACCAAAAAATCCCCGCAAAGGCCATTAGTTTTTTTACAGCAATGCTAGTAAAGCTCATCAAACTCCACTCTAGGTTGCAAATGTTCCTTTTCAATGGTTCGAAGACAACTGTTATAGCGCAAAATAGGGTCTGAACAATGAGCTGGCACCATCTTTTCAGCCATTTCATACTCAGCAATTGCCTCCATTAATCCTTCATAGGCAAAGGATTGTGACATTGGGTTTTTAAGCCACGCCCTAGCTTTTCGCTCAAGAAAAATCCCTGTATAGTAATGTCGATGAAATGCTGACTCTAATTTGGCAATGGTTTGGATAATTCTCTTATCTTTTACTTTAGTACCACTATGCGAATACTGGTCTGTTAAAGCCAAAATATAAACCACCAAAGCATCTTGATTATCCGAATCAACTGCAAACACATCAATACAAATACTAATCGCCAAATCTGGCTCACGCAAAGCGCGATACTGACGTGCTTTATCCAGTACCGTGCCAATTGAATCTTGATGAATTAAATGATAGTCCATAGATGAAAGTTTTAGTTATTTTTTCAAAATATTCTACACTGACTTACCGCTTACTCAGCCCTTACTGAGGTAAAAAATCATCATATAAAATACCTAGAACCAGAACCCTAAAACGGGCACAATCCACCACTGTTTTAAAAAACACTGTTCACATGAATAACAGGAAAATACCTTAAGAAACGAGCAAAGCTCGTTCTTAAAATGGTAGAGTGGTTTTGCTTGTAAAATGATGCCATTCATAGCGAGTGGGGTAGTTTCTGCGATGGTCTTCAAAGTTGTTAATATCTTGAATGGCGTTTGCATCTTGTTGAAAATCATAAATTTCATTTAAAGTGTCTTTTAAATTATCTTTATCAATGGACAACCCACCAGTATTAATTAAATTTTTGATATGTTTATCTTGTTTTTCGCCTAAGAAAGCACACAATGCTTCATATACCATAAAACTGCCCCTAAATTTTGCATCGACTGAGTGTCCAGCGATGTGTGGCGTGGCTAAATAGGCAGTATTTTGTAAGTTTGAGTTGGTGTTAGGCTCATTTTCCCAGCAGTCAATAATATTGGCAAGTGTTTTATGTTTTTGCCATATGGCTTCTTTTATCACGCCACCACGTGCTGCGTTAAAAAGAATGGTTTTATCCGTAATATGATGAAAATTATTTTCATTAAGCAGTTGATAGGATGGGTGCTTGCCATCAACAGTCAGCGGCGTATGAAAAGTGACAATATCGGCACTTAATGCTGTATTTAAATCTACAAAGTCTGGCAAGTTTTCACGCATTTGGCGTGGTGGGTCGTTCAGTAAGGTTTTGATGCCCATCAATTTGGCTTTTTCTGCCAATCTTGTACCCACATTGCCAACACCAATTATGCCCAAGGTTTTCTTTTGATGGTCAAAATTCAATTCATCTGCTAAATTAACAAGGGCACTTATCACAAATTCTGCTACTGCCATTGAGTTGCAACCTTGGGCTGAGAAAAATTTAATGCCCTTGGCTTTTAAATAGTCCTGATCAACATGATCCAGCCCAGCGACACTTGAACCTACAAATTTTATTTGGCTTTTTTCTAATAATGCTTGATTAACCTTAGTGCGTGAACGTACAATTAGTATGTCTGCATCTTTAACCGAACTGGCGTTAATGTCTCTACCAGCAATGGCAGTAATATCACCAAAACGGTCAAAAATTTCCTTATAGGCATAGCAAGTATCATCAATAACCAGTTTCATCATCACCAATTAATCACTTGTTGATTGTGCATTTTAAGATAATCATTGGTTTTTGAAAAATGCCGACAGCCTAAAAAACCACGATGTGCTGATAAGGGAGAAGGGTGCGCGGCAGTAAGAGATAAGTGTTTGTCTTTGTCAATAAATAGCGCTTTTTTCTGTGCATAAGCACCCCAAAGTATGAACACTAAATGTTGCCTTTGTTCGCTTAGAGTTTTAATAATACTGTCAGTAAACACCTCCCAACCTTGATTGGCATGAGAAGCTGCCTGATGAGCTTCAACAGTTAACACACTATTAAGCAGTAAAACGCCTTGTGTTGCCCAGTGTGTTAAATCGCCACTTTGGCTGGGCTCAATGTTCAAATCACTATGCAATTCTTTAAAGATATTACCAAGTGATGGTGGCTTTTTTACCCCTTGGACGACTGAAAAACTTAAACCATGAGCTTGTCCCAATCCGTGATAAGGGTCTTGCCCAAGAATAATAACCTTGACTTTATCAAACGCAGTTAATTCAAAGGCTTTAAACCAGTTTTTAGAATGGGGAAAAATAACTTTTTTAGCTTGTTTTTGTTGTTGTAAAAAAAGTTTTAAATCAACCATTGATTGTGTTTCAAGCAATGTTTTGATGCTTGGATGCCAGTTTTGTATGTTCATAAACTTGTCCACCATAATCTTAATTGATAACCCAGCGTACTCACATAACCCACCTCGCTAAATTTAATTTGGTTGTCTTTTGAGATGAAAAAACTCGTTGGTGTGGCTTTGACACCAAGCAACTTTGCCAAAAAACCAGAATTATCATTAATGATATTGTCTGTTCTCATGTCATGCTCTTGTGCGTATGCTTGCAAATCAGTATCAGAGCCAGATTGCATGGCGATATTAAGCACTCTATAATCACGGCTTATGCTCTGAATATTGTCATTTTCGAACTGGCAAATGCCACACCAAGTGGCCCAAAAATGTATTAAAGTTGGCTCATTTGAGTGTGATGAGACACTTGTCCCACTTAAAGTTTTGCTATTAAAACTTGGTACGATACCACTGCTCAAGTCGTGTTGCTGATAAGCACGAAAACTAAAAATAGCAATAATCACCAGCAACCATTGTAAAATTGTTTTTCTTTTTTTCATGGGTTATATTATATATGACTGATTGGATAGCACGCTGGCAAGAGGGGAAAATAGGTTGGCATAAGAATCAGCTCAACTCAAGATTAATTGAGTTTATTGATTGCTTAAAATTAAGTGTCAATGCTTGTGTATTTGTGCCATTATGCGGAAAAAACGTTGATATGTTATATTTTTTAGACAACGGTTTTAAGGTGTTGGGTGTTGAGTTGAGTGAGCTTGCTACTCGGCAATTTTTTGTAGAGAACAAGCTGCGTTTTTCAACCAAAAGAAGTGGTAAATTTGTAATTTATTCTGCAAAAAATATTGATATTTATTGTGGTGATTATTTTGATTTTGATGCCAGTATGTTGAGTAAGGTTAGCGCTGTGTATGATAGAGCGTCTTTAATCTCATTGCCTTTAGTTTTAAGAGCGAAATATGCAGCCCACTTATACGCTATAATACCCACTGATTGAGGACGTTATTATTAACCTTAAATTACCCTCAATCACAAATAAGTGGTCCGCCTTATGCACTTAATAAAGTAGCGGTGGTTTCACTTTTTAAAGGGTTTGAATGTCAGCAGTTACAATGTTTTGATGACATTAAAAATGAGCCCAAATTTCAACGCGCAAATGTTGATTTTATTAGAAAAGAAACGTATTGTTTGCGTAAAAAATAAGAGGAAAAATGGCAAAGAAAATAAAAGGAATGGTGACACAATTTGGCACTAGGGGATATGGTTTTATTACGGGTGATGATGGTGAAAAATATTTCGTTCATCAAAAAAATATTTTTAACAAATCTCGCTTGAAGATTAATACGTGCGTTGTGTTTGACATACAAAATTCTGAGAAGGGTCAGGAGGCAATAGATGTTCACCTAGAAAAAAGGGCGAAGGCGCCTAATTCTGAGTCTAGTCCATTATCAAACACTGTTATTAAAGGTATGTTTATTATTTTGTTTATCATCCAAGCACTTGTTGTTTATAAAATATTTTTATGATAAATAAATACTTATTCACCATGTTAATTTCATTAACACTTAGTGGATGTTTTTCAACACCTGCCGTGCAAGTGGATAATATCTGCCATTTAATGGATGAACAGGTAAGTTGGTATCAAGCGGTTAAAGCCAGCGAGAAAAAATACGGCTCACCCATGCATGTGCAGTTGGCCATTATGTATCAAGAATCGCACTTTGCATCAGATGCACAACCGCCAAGAGATAAGTTATTTGGGGTTGTGCCATGGTTGAGAGCAAGCAGTGCTTATGGTTTTGCACAAGTTAAAGACGAAACTTGGGAATGGTATCAGTTAAAAACGGGCAATCAAAATGCCAATCGTGATGATTTTAATGATGCCATAGACTTTGTTGCTTGGTATATTAATCAGTCCAGTAAGCGTTCTGGTATTGATAAATCAGATGCTCACAATCAGTACCTTGCTTATCATGAAGGACATGGTGGTTTCAATAAACAAACTTATTCTGCTAAGCCATGGCTGATAAAAATAGCACGTGGTGTGAATGATAATGCACAGCGTTATAAGCGCCAACTTAAACAATGTGCTTCGCAATTAGATGGTAATAACGTTTGGAGACTGTTCTAGGTTTTATGTGGGTAAAAGTTCTAGACCAAGTGCCCAAAGAAGGCACAATGGTTGAAATTGTCGTCAAAGGCAGGGATTCATTGATTGCACTTTATCAGGCTAAGTTGTATTGTGCAGATAATCGTTGCCCACATGAGAATATTAAATTAACGTTAGGCTGTTTAAAAGGTCATCGAGTCAAATGTTCATTACATGGGTTTAGTTTTGATTTGATCACGGGAGATAGTGCATGCACAGATGTTGATAATTTGCGCACCTATCCTGTTAAGCAAGAAAATAATAACATTTATATTGAGACCTTTATATAATTATGAAAATATCTCAAACACTCATGCACTCAATTATTCAACGCATAGCAACGGGCCCTGATTTGAGTAAAAATATTGATTTTGGAGAAGCTAAAGCAGGCATGCAAGGCATATTGCGTGGTGAGATTAATGACGTGCAATCCGCTATCTTTTTAATTGCACTTCGCATGAAACGTGAAACACGTGAAGAGAATGAGGGCATCCTTGCTGCCATCCTTGGCGAGTCTGATCAGCAACAAGTAATGGTTGATGATTTGGTAGATTTGGGCGATCCTTATAGCGGTTATAATCGCTCAGTGCCAATTTCGTCATTTTTACCGCCCGTGTTGGCTGAACTTGGCTTGCCTACTGTTATTCATGGTTTAGACAGTGTATCGCCAAAATATGGACTGACTCATCGACATATTAATGAGGCTTTGGGTTTAGAAGTTAAGCATTCAACCACGCAAGCAAAAGCTCGGCTTGAAGATGGTAATATTGGTTGGTCGTATATTGATCAAGCAAACTACTGCCAAGGTTTGCACAATCTTGTGCCTTTGCGTAATCAAATCATTAAACGCAGTGTGATTAACACAGTAGAAACTTTAATTGGTCCATTGCGTGGCAAAAAAACGCATTCTATTTTGGGCTATGTGCATAAACCTTATCCTCCTATTTATGCACATTTAGTGACTGCTTCAGGCATGGATACATCGTTGCTAGTTCGTGGCGTTGAGGGTGGTGTCATTCCTTCACTTCGCCAAAAAGGTTTAATGATTTCTTATCAAGGTTTGGTTGAAAAAGACAGGATAGACATTGATCCTAAGTCGTTGGGCATTAATCAAGACATGCGCGCCATTTCATTTCCTAGTGAGTTAGATGTGCATAATGACCTTAAAGCTTTGGCAGATTACACGGTTAAATTAGGAAAATCTGCCTTATCGGGTGAAAAAGGGCTGTTTTATGACGGCTTGGTTTTGACCGCTAGTTTGATTCTTTGGCATACTAAAAAGGTCAGCTCATTAGTTGAAGCCGCCCACATAACAAGAGCAGTCTTAGATTCTGGTAAAGCCTTGAATCGTTGTTAAATAAGGAAGCAAGGCTTTCTTAAATTTTTAGCATAATTTCTTAATAGGAAGTCAGTTTTTGATCAATTTTTAAATGCTTTAGCAATGATTTTCTTAAATTATTTGTACGTCTTTATGTTGTAGATTCTTTTTTCGCTCGGATTAATGTAGTGGTCTCACTTATGTTATTTTTTTACTTAATATTATTGTAGTGGTGTCCTTTCCTGTTGTGGGTTTTATGATCATAACTTTGGGGTATTATGTTGCTATGGGTGAAATTTACCCCCTCTCAATCTGAATAGGAAAATAAAAAATGAAAGCATCTGATTTATTTGTAAAAGCACTTGAAAATGAAGGCGTTGAATATATTTTTGGTATTCCAGGTGAGGAAAATTTAGACTTATTGGATTCATTAAGAAACTCATCAATTAAATTTATACTTACTCGTCACGAACAAGCCGCCGCTTTCATGGCAGCAACTTATGGGCGTTTAACTGGTAAAGCTGGTGTCTGTTTAGCAACGCTAGGTCCAGGCGCAACTAACTTAGTAACTGCTATTGCTTATGCTCAATTAGGTGCGATGCCGATGGTCATCATTACGGGGCAAAAACCTATTAAAGCAGGCTTGCAAGGCAAGTTTCAAATTCTTGATATTGTGCGTATGATGGAACCTCTTACTAAAGATTCTGATCAAATTGTATATGGTCGGCAAATTCCAGCATTGGTACGTGGTGCATTTCGCATTGCTGAAGAAGAGCGTCCCGGTGCAGTACACTTGGAATTACCTGAGGATATTGCTGAAGAAGAAGTTAGAAATGATGAAGTATTTACTAAGCAAATTCACCACCGAACTTTTGCAAGTAATTGGGCGATTGGCGTTGCAGTTGAGGCGATAAAAAATGCCAAAAAACCTTTGTTGCTAGTAGGTGCTGGCGCTAATAGGGGGCGTATTAGAAAGCCTTTAAGTCGTTTTGTAAAAGAAACGGGTATTTTGTTTTTTAACACACAGATGGGCAAGGGAGTGATTGATGGCTGTCATCATCAGTTTATTGGAACCGCTGCTTTTTCTTCTAAGGATTATGTGCACGAGGTCATTAAAAAAGCTGATTTGATTGTTAATATTGGGCATGACATTATCGAAAAACCGCCTTTTATCATGCAAGGTGATATGCAAGTCATGCATATTAACTTTGAAAGCGCACAATTTAAAGATATTTATTACCCTCAAATTGAATTAATTGGGGACATTGCCAATTCAATTTCTAGAATTAGAAAGTCAATGAAAGGGCATCAATGTGAGTCTTTGTGGGCAGCGCCCATTCGTGAGAAAATTCGTTATGCGATTCACCATTTAGATGAGGATCATTCATTTCCAATGTTGCCACAACGTGTGGTGACTGATGTGCGAAAAGTGCTAAATGATGATGGCATTGTCTCGCTTGATAATGGCATGTTTAAGCTTTGGTTTGCGCGCCATTATCACACTTATCAGCCCAATACATTGCTACTAGATAACGCACTTGCAACGATGGGTGCAGGGCTACCTGTGGCAATGACATGTGCATTGATGTATCCTCAACGCCAAGTAGTGGCTGTGTGTGGCGATGGTGGTTTTATGATGAACTCTCAGGAATTAGAAACCGCCATGCGTTTAAAACTCAATTTAATTGTACTAATTTTTACTGATGAAGGTTATGGCATGATTAAATGGAAGCAGGCAGTACAAAGTTTGGTTGATTTTGGTTTGGATTTTAACAATCCTGATTTTATTAAATATGCAGATAGTTATGGCGCTAAAGGGCATAAAATAACTTCAGCGAGTGAACTTATTCCCACTATGAAACAAGCATTTAGTACAGGTGGTGTGCATATAATTGATGTGCCAATTGATTATTCTCAAAATACTAAAACGCTGTTAGAAGAACTCAAACAATTTAACTAACTAAAATATAATGAAAACAAAGATTTTAACTGTCAAACAAGCCTACACTGGCAAACCCTTAAAAGCACTAACCATGCACAATGCTGATGATGTTGAATTGATGCTTAAAACAGCAAAAAATTTACACAAAAACGAGTGTTTGCCAGCCTATCAAAGAATGGCTATTTTACAAAAATTGGCAAATTTAGTGGCTGATGAACATGAAGAGTTTGCCCAGTTAATTGCTAATGAGGGTGGCAAGCCTTTAAAAGATGCACGCATAGAAGTCACTAGAGCGATTGACGGTATTAATATCGCCATTGCTGGCATTAGACATATTAAAGGTGAACAAATTCCGATGGATTTGACTCAAGCAGGTATGCAACGCCTAGCCTTTACGATTATGGAGCCAATTGGTGTGGTTGTGGCGGTGAGTGCTTTTAATCATCCGCTTAATTTAATCATTCATCAGGTGGTGCCTGCTATTGCAACAGGTTGTCCAGTGATTGTTAAACCAGCAACAACAACGCCTTTATCTGCATTGCGTTTTGCTCAATTAGCAATTAAGGCGGGCTTGCCTGAGGGTTATTTGCAAGTGGCATTGACTGATAGGGAAAATTCAGAAAAATTGGTCACCGATTCAAGGGTGGCATTTTTTAGTTTCATTGGCTCTGCACAAGTAGGCTGGATGCTTAAATCTAAGCTTGCATCAGGTGTACGCTGTGCATTGGAGCATGGTGGCGTTGCGCCACTTATTTTTGATCAATATAATGACATGGATGGGTTTATTTCGGGCATGGTTAAAGCTGGCTTTTACCATGCTGGGCAGGTATGCGTGTCAGTACAACGTGTATTTGCACCGAAAGACAAAGCCAAGGAAATTGCACAAAAAATTGCAGATGTTGCCAGTCAATTGGTTGTGGGTGATGCCATTGATGAGGCGACTGATGTTGGTCCACTTATTTTGCCTAAAGAAGTGGATAGAGTTGAGTCGTGGGTCAATCAGGCCATTGCTGAAGGTGCAACTTTAATAACAGGCGGTAAGCGCATTAACTCGGTGAGTTATGAGCCAACTGTGCTGTTAAATCCTAGTTATCATTCTAAAGTGTCTAATCAAGAAATATTTGGTCCTGTGGTTTGTATATATAGTTATTTTGATATCAGTGACGCGATTCAGGCTGCTAACAGTTTAGAAGTGTCGTTTCAAGCATCAATCTTTAGTGATAATATTACCACTGCCATGAACAGCGCAAAAGCATTGACCGCTTCAGCCGTTATGATTAATGATTACACCACCTTTAGGGTTGATTGGATGCCATTTGCAGGGCGTAAACACTCAGGTTATGGCATTGGCGGTATTAACCATACGATGCGTGATATGCTTGTGCATAAAATGATTGTTATTAAGCATTAATGCTTAAATTGGTGCTTATACAGTTGAGCATATTCGCCTTGATAATCTAGTAATTCTTGATGAGTGCCTTGTTCAATGATACTACCATGGCACAATACAATAATGCGGTCAGCCTTTTGAATGGTGCTTAGTCGATGGGCAATGATAATAGTGGTTTTGTCTTTTTGCATTTGATGAATCGCATTTTGCACCTGTTTTTCGGTAGCGCTGTCTAATGCCGAGGTCGCTTCATCTAAAATTAAAATAGCACTGTCTTTAGCAATTGCCCTTGCAATAGCAAGACGTTGGCGTTGTCCGCCTGAAAGTGACATGCCATTTTCGCCAATTTGTGTGTCAAATCCATGTTCTAATTGTTGAATAAATTCATCGGCATTAGCAGCCATTGCCGAGCGTTTGATTTGCTTATCTGGCATGATGCCTAATTGCCCTAAGGCAATATTACCTTTAACAGTGTCATTAAATAGTTGCACGTTTTGGTCAACAAAAGCAATATTTGAGCGCAATGAATCAATCTCAAACTGGTTAATATCTATACCATCAATAGTGATAGAGCCTTGTTTGGGTGAATAAAAACGCATTAATAATTGAATAATAGTGGTTTTACCACTGCCTGTTGCGCCAACAAATGCAACCGTTTCACCTGGTTTGATATCTAGGTTAATATGTTTAAGCACGGTTGTATTATTGTTATAACCAAATGATACGTCATTAAATCGAACAGCGCCGTTAGATTTTTTTAGTTTCTTGGTGCCAATATTAGGCTCTTCTTTTTCGTTAATAAGTCCAAATACACTCTCACCCCCTGCTATTGCACTTTGTAAAGGTTTGTTAATATTGATCAAGCTTTTGGCAGGTTTAAGCAGCATACCCATGGCAGTAAAAAAGGACAAAAATTCACCTGCACTCATCTTTAGTGAAGTGGCGGAAAAATACACCACACTACTTAAACACAAACCAATTAAAATATTAACAAAAGCGGTGTTAAAACTACTGGTCATATCAACTTTAAAGCGTTGTTGGCGGATATTTTTAATCAAGTTATTAAACTTTTCACTTATTTGAGATTGGGCATGATAAATCTTAACTAAGGTATTGCCAGAGATATTTTCATTCAGTAAATGTGTCATATCACCCATTGATTTCTGCACATTGACACTTGAACGACGCATACGATTAGAGGCGTGTTTAACAGCTAAGTACACCAATGGTAAAAGCACCAAAAGCGTTAAACTCAGTTGCCAGTTTTTATAAAATAAATAACCAATTAAAATAACAACAGCCATTGACGATTTAATAAAATTCAGCCAAATGGTTGAGGCGCTGGCTGCAATTTGTCCAACATCAAAAGTGAGTTTAGATAGTGTTTTTCCCGTAGGATGTTGATCAAAATACGACTTAGGTAACTTCAGTAATTTAGCAAACATGGTCACGCGCAAATCCATAATCACTTTATTAGACACCCAAGAACTAACCGCAGTAGAAGTAAGTGCAAACAATGAACTAAGAACAACAATGCCAAACAGAGCAAAAGCATAAATAGACGCAGTTTTTGATTCACGTTCAGTTGCAAACAACTCATCAACAATTCTGCCTGTGATTTCTGGTACCGAACTTTCAAGCACTGTTGCCAACAACATCATGACCGAGGCAAAGACAAGTTTGCCAATGTGTGGCTTTAAATAAATAAATAAATGAGAGATGAATTGTTTGTATTGCATGAGTATTATTAATTTTGGTTTAAATACTTATTCATCATTCATCAAATCCCAAAAATTACCATCCATTTTTTTAATTTCAATGGTTTGCTCCACTTGCATCCCTAAACCATATTCATAAATATACTTTGCCAGTTGTAAGCCATCAATTAATATCACAGTAGCATTGCTTAAACCATTAGCATATTCTATGGCTGTGTGCTTATAACTAGAAGTTGTAATAAACACGCCCTTGCTAGATTGCACACCTGCCAAAGCGCCTACAAACTTTTGTATTTCTTCTCGGCTAATTCTATTATCCCTAGCGTATCGCTTGGCTTGAATGTGAATACGTCCCAAGCCTAACACATCCTCTTTAATAATGCCATCAATACCACCATCATTACTATAAGAGGTAACAATACCTTCTATTTCACCCCCATAACCCATCGCTTGCAATAACTTCACCACCAAGTTTTCAAATTCTTTGGGCGATTTACTTAGAATTGTATCAATAATATCCGTGTAAATTGAGGCTCTAATAGATTCAAACGCACTGTATAAATTCTCTTCCGGTGTTTGACTGCTAATCTCTTGCTTATTTTCTTTTGTATTTGGCGTTCTTTTTACTAATTGTGCATCAATATAATGATTAATTTCATCTTGCGTTGCACCAAGCATTGTTTTGCCTAGCTCACTAATTTGATAAGTGCCCCATTTTGGTTTTAAAACTAACTCTGCCGTTTTAAGGTAATACAGTGCCCAACTAATTCTGTCGTAAAACGTCGTGCCATTGTCTGGGCTATTCGTTTGGCTTAATTCTTCATCTGATAAATTAAATTGTTCTGCCAAAGGCTTTTCAAATTTTTTTAGCCTTAAAGTATCGTGCTTGGCTAATAATTGTAAAGCAGGTAGGCGTATTTGGTCGTGTCTTGGAATGCTCATTTTTATCCTTATTTAATCATTTAATTTATAATATTTTAAAAGTTCTTGTTCTAAAGATTTTCTCAAACCGCCCCTCCAACTCACTAAATTTAGTTAAAAATAGTTTATTTGGGTCGGCTTGTTGCGATAGTTGACAATTATTATTCATCATTGTTGCCTAACTTATTAGGATTTTTAGCAATTTTTTTATCTATTGATTTAAGTCTTCGCTCTAGTTTTTTAATATCTTCTTCTGCTGGTAAATCTTCAGGTTTAATACCGCGTTTTAATAAAATATCTCTTACCCCTTGATTGTTTTTAATATGCTCTTGAGTAATACCATACTCGGTAATTAATTGATGCTCTTTGGTATTAAAAACAGTAATTTCAGTGGCAAAGTCTTTGGCTTTAATAGTAATTACAGGTAAAAAATCTGCCAATGCTCTATTATCTGGCATTTGCATTCTTTGCTTCATTTCTTTAGTGCTAAAACCTCCAAATAATGCATTGTCGCCTTTAGAGCGAATAGAACCAAAATTTCTATTATTTTGAGTATGTTTAAAAATCAGCCCTGAAAGCTCTTTTTCTGAGTGGGTGAGTTTTTGCCGTGCTTGTAGTCTTTCTAAGTCGTGTATTTGCTCTTGGATTAACTCTAATTTGCGAGTTTGCATGGCAAAATAAGTTTGAGCAAAAGCAATGGTTTCTTTTCTTGGGTCGCCATTTTGGGCAATGAGATAACAAGCATATCTAGTTAGCATGAAATCAATAATTTCTTTTGGCACATCTAAGCCGATTTTAACCATTTTCCTAACCTCGGGAAAATGGTCTGAAACCTGATGTCCTGAGACTTCACAGGCAGTTTTTGCCTTTGATAAAACATTTTGAAAATTATCCCATTTACTGTATTCTAACAAATGTTGCAAATCTCGTGCAAACCAAAACTCTACGCCACTGTCAGTAGTTTGTGAATGCGTATCAAAATTATCAGTAAAAGATTGGATTAATTCGTTTTTCATTATCCAGCCTCTAATTGACTAATAAATTTTGCTAATTCCTGCCCAATAAAATCCAATTCATTGGTTTTGATTTTCTTACCCGTAGCGTCATAACCAATCTGCTCGGCAATTGCCATAAAAATATCATGGTCTTCTAGATTTTTTTGTTCGCTGTATTGTTTAATTAATTTATCTTTTAAATGATCTGATTTTTGTTTAAATTGAGCGTTTATTTTGCCACGCCACTCTTTAAACTCACTTGTTTGTTTAATCTCTTTAATGCTTAAATTATTTGGTTTATCAAAGCCTTCTAAATTTTTAATGATGTGATTTTTTTCTTGATTGATGGCATCTAACTCCCAAGCAAAATTATTATTTTCTTTGATTTTTTCTTGTAAAGTTGTTCTTTTATCTTGGATAGTTTTAATGGTTTTATTGTCATATTTCCTTAAAAACATCACTGAGCTTTTAACACCCGCACCTGTTGCAGTAAAGGCTGTTTGTGGCATAGAAATAATGGCAACCATTCTAAAATGCTCAGTTATCCAATCGCGTACATATTGCAAAGTAGAATTAGTCAAAACACCATCAGGAATAACAATTGCTAAAAAACCACCTGCTTTCAAAAATTTAAAACATTGCTCAATAAACAAAACTTCGGTGCTTTGATTAGGTCTTTGCACTCTTTTAGAGTTTGGCTCTAGCCAGTTAATTTCTTTATGAAAAACATCATAATTATCGGTATAGGCTTGCTCAATCTGTTTAACGGTTGAGCCAAAAGGTGGGTTGGTGATAATAAAATCAAAGGCATTATTTTTAAACCCCTTGTTGCCTGTTTTTAGCTCAATATCATTATCAGGCAGTAGTCCGTCACAACTCACCACATTGGTATGTCCATCATCATGAATAATCATGTTCATTTTTGCCACTCTGGCAATTTGTTCATTGATTTCTATGCCAAATAAGTTTTTTTCTGCAAAATCGTGCCAATGCTCATAATGTGCTTTTGCCTCATTAACATCTTTTTCAAAATATGGGTAATATTCATTCGCTTGTGTTCTAACTTTATCTAATGCATGTAATAAAAAACCACCACTACCGCAAGAAGTATCTAATACTAATGAACTGTCTTTAATAGGTAGAACATCAACAATAAACTTTACAATTTCTCTTGGTGTGAAATATTGCCCAAAACTACCTCTAAAGAATGAATCCATAAAGGTTTCAAATGCTCTGCCTTTGCTGTCTAAATCAGTATTTCTTAAATCAATACCTTGTAAAAAACTAACAACCATTGCAATTCTTGCTGGGCTTAATCTAATCCCTTCTTTGAAAACTTCTTTATCTTTTTGACGACCAATATCATAAAGGTCGTGCATTCTTTCTGATAATTCTTTTATATTTTTTTCATTAGCTTCTTTGTTGTCTTTATTTTTAGTTATTATTTGAAAGTCATAAGGCTCATCTTTTTTGCGTGGTTTTTTTTCATCAATTAATTTACAGAAAATAAGTTTATCTAACTCATCAAATGCAGCTGATGGATCTAACTCGCCACCACCCCATAACGCATTATGTGCTTGTTTAAATTTTTTGGTAAGTTCATCTTGACTAACAATTTCTAAATCGCCCTTAACATATTTATATGCTCGAACTTCCTTGCCATATTCGGGAATATCAGCAACAATTTCTCGCTGTTGAGGATAGTTTTTAGAAACCCGATAATAATTATCATTAATCCCAGAAGTCGTCCAAACATATTCAGCGCCAATACTAACGGCATAACTAAATGCTTGAGCAATAGATTGATTATATTCAGCATTACTTACCTCTTTCGCTTTACATTCAACAACAATTAAAGGGGCTGTGTGGTTGATATTCTTGTAAATAACAATATCAGCCTCACGATTATCTGCCCCCATTTTTACGGGTACAAATAATTTAATATTTTCTTTTGGATGGTTGTATTTGTAAATCAGTTCTAAATAGGTATTTAGTTGAACAATTTCCTCAGTTTTATAGTTTCTAGTTTTGTTTTGTAACAAGTAAGTAACACGAGTTTTACGCTCATTAAAACTAACCATTTTTTCTTTGATGGCTTTTTGTATTAATTCTTCTGTGTTCATTTTTTTACCCGATATTTTTCCTAAGGTTATTTTACTTGACCCAGAAAAAGCAGAGACGCTTTATCAATATTGCCAAAAAACAGCCTAATTGGAATATTAAGCAAAGAAATTAAGCGCTTGACTCAGGCAGGCGCACAAGGGGCTGATGTTGCTTTGGTTGAAATTGGTGGTACGGCAGGTATTTTTTGAGTTGTTCAGGTTGGACCATTTAACCCTTAAACGCACGATATTTTAATGCCGAGTTAATATGATAAAAATCTTAAAGAGACGATGGAAAAACAAAGTGAGGATTAAAAGCCAGCAAAGCCATACCACTTTGGAAATAGAATAAGACTTGCCAAAACCATGACTTGAATGGCAATAAAAGGCATAACCCCTTTGTAAATATCCATTGTGTTGATTGAAGCAGGCGCAACACCTTTGAGATAAAACAGACTAAACCCAAATGGCGGTGTTAGGAACGAGGTTTGTAAATTCATCGCAATGAGAATAGCAAACCAAGCCATATCAATACCCAGCGAGAGTGCAATCGGATAAAAAATAGGCACAATAATCAGTGAAATTTCAACAAAATCAATAAAGAAACCAAGCATTAGAATAATCAACATTGATAGCAAAATAAAACTCATTTCTTTGGCAGGAAGTGCCATGATAAACTCTTCAATTAATATATCGCCGCCGTTGTAAGTAAATACCATAGAAAAGGCAGTCGCTCCCACTAAAATAGCAAATACCATAGCAGTAATTTTAATGGTTTCAAGACTGGTTTCACGCACCATTACCCAATTTAATCTGTTATAAATAGCAGCCAATACCAAAGCCCCTACCGCACCAATTGAGGCGGATTCGGTGGGTGTGGCAATGCCAGAAAAAATAGAGCCAAGTACGGCAATAATCAAGAATAAGGGTGGAATAATGGCTTTGGTGACAAGTAAATATTGTGTGGATTTTTTTAAATCATGATTTTTGCCTTGAAAAACAGGAGCGGCTTGTTTGTCAAATTGGGCAATTATCAGTACGTATAAGATATAACCACCTATCAG
Source organism: Candidatus Ruthturnera sp. (assembly GCA_030599095.1). GTDB lineage: Bacteria > Pseudomonadota > Gammaproteobacteria > PS1 > Pseudothioglobaceae > Ruthia. The sequence goes on along the minus strand of JAUVOQ010000008.1, from coordinate 24,187 downwards.
TACTAAGGATGGCATTATTGCACCTTTGAACAAATCTCCCACAGGCACGCCAAGGACATCTGCTAAGATGATTAAAACAATTGAAGGAGGAATGATTTGCCCTAATGTGCCTGAAGCACAAATGACACCGCTGGCAAGGGTTTTTTTGTAATGGTGTTTGAGCATAACAGGCAATGAAATTACCCCCATTGCAACTACACTTGCACCCACAACACCCGTAGAGGCAGCAAGCATTGAGCCAACTAAAATAGTAGAAATAGCAAGCCCACCTCGCACATTGCCAAATAACTCGCCCATGGCTTCTAAAAGTTGCTCGGCAAGTTTGGTTTTTTGTAAAACAATACCCATAAAAATAAACAAAGGCACTGCCATTAAAATTGTATTTTGCATCACACTCATAATGCGATAAGGCATGAATGCAAATAAATCCACCCCTTGGGTTAGCACACCAAAAATAACCGCCATGCCTGCAAAAGTAAACGCCACAGGAAACCCAGCCATGAGCAATACTAAGGTTGCTAAGAACATAATAAGCCCAATCATGATTTAATTTTTTTAAAGTTATTCTGGGTAAATATTAACCCAGAAATAATAAGCAAGATAAAACTGAGTGGAATAATGCCTTTGATAATAAACCGATAAGGCAAGCCGCCAGGGTCGCCACTTTGTTCATTTAATAGAAATGCTTGATAGGAAAAATCAATGCCATCATAAATAATTAAAACACTGATTGGCAGGATAAATATAACAAAACCAATGATATTAATCCATGCTTGTTTTTTAACTTCAAACTTGGCATAAAAAACATCAACCCTAACATGTGCATCGTGTTGCAATGTGTAGGAAATACCCAGTAAGAACATTGCCGAGAACAGGTGCCAACCCATCTCTTGAATGGTGATTGATGAATTGTTAAAAACGTATCTTAGAACAACATCTGTAAAAATGGTAAAAATAGTCAATAAAAGCAGTCCAATGGTTATGTTTTCTAACCACTTTGTGTATTGACCCAGCATTATTAATTATTGCGTTTGAGAGTTCAGATAAGCCTGATCTGAAATTGCCGTCCAAGCCCGTGCTTTTTTTAAATAATTCTTTTGTGATTCAATAATGGCTTTAGATAGTGGATTATTAGCCGCTAATTCGGCAAGGAGTTTTTTATTAGCAGCTCTGAGTTTATCAAATACTGACTTTGGAAAAGTTTTGACCTTAATATTGGGGTAATCTTTTTTCATGCTTGCCCAATTTTTGGCACTTTCATGATTAGAACGTGCCAGCATATCATAAGCAACTAATTTCATCGAGGTGATTAAGATGGCTTGTAAGTCTTTAGGCAATTTGTTAAACTTTTTCAAGTTAATTAAGAACTGCATTTCAGATCCAGGTTCATGCCAACCCGTGTAGTAATAAGGGGCAATTTTATGAAAGCCCATTCTTAAATCCAACGAAGGCCCAACCCATTCCAAGGCATCAATTGTACCACGATCTAGCGCAGTATATAACTCGCCTGCTGGAATATTGGTAGGCTTGGCACCCACTTCTGCCATAATTTCGCCCGCAAATCCAGGAATGCGCATTTTTAACCCTTGTAAGTCTTCAATTGAATTAATTTCTTTTTGAAACCAGCCACCCATTTGGTTGCCTGTGTTGCCACCAATGATGGCTTTTAGTCCATGTTTGGCATAGACTTTATCCATCAATGCTTGACCACCGCCATATTCAAACCAAGCATGTTGCTCGTTTGCTGTCATACCAAAGGGCATTGAGGTGAAAAATAAAGTATTGATGTCTTTGCCTTTCCAATAGTACGAGCCAGAATGTCCAAGGTCGTATTGACCAGATTTAACCATGTCAAAAATACCCAGCGGCGCTTTGTGTTTATTTTTAGAATCAATTTTAATAATCAAACGACCGTTTGACATGTCAAATGCTAATTTAGCGGCTTTTTTAACGGCATCGCCAAAGATGGGGAAATTGCTCGGCCAAGTTTCGGCTAATTTCAAAGTGTAGGTTTTATTATTTTGTTGCTTGCTTTGTTTTTTATCATCATCACTGTCAAACCAACCAGCGGCAGTAGTAGTGACAAAAGCAGTTAGTATTAATATGGTGAGTGTTTGTGTTGTTTTTTTCATGATTACCTTTATTTAATTTGTGCCAAAACGGCACGATTTTGTTGATTATAGTCTTTAAATTTTTGAATGTTGAAAAAATCATTGTTTAGTAGTTGTATGATTTCTTGTTGCTGATCAAAGCCGTGTTCTAATAAAAGATAGCCTTTTTTATTAAGATATTGTGCTGCATTATCAATAATAGTGCGAATATCATCCAAGCCATCTTTGCCAGAAACAAGCGCACTTTGTGGCTCAAAATTTAAGTCGTTAAGATGGGGGTCGCCTTGCTTAATATAAGGCGGATTGGCAATAATTAAATCGAATGTTTGATTAGGCGTGGCTTCAAACCAATTGCCCAGTCGAAAGTTAATGTTTGTTTTTGCATTTTGCTGGGCAACTTTAAGTGCATCAATTGAAAAATCAGTCGCAGTTAAACGCCAGTTTGGATTTTTATCACTTATCGTTACGGCAATAATACCGCTACCAGTGCCTAAATCAAGCACTTCACAGGTTTTATTTTTATCAAACAAATCTAGGGCGATGTCAATTAAGAGCTCGGTTTCGGGTCTAGGAATTAGCACACTAGGGGCGAGTTTAAAATCAAGGTGATAAAACCCTTTTGTGCCGCTTAAATAAGCAAAAGGCGTGCCAGATTGTCTTTGTTTGATGAGTTGATTGAGTTGGGTTTTTTCCTCATTATTGAGCTGATAATCACAATCAGTAATAAGCGCAGCATGGCTTTTAGTAAGGACTAGAGACAGCAGTGGCGCAATGTCAATTACGCCACTGTTTAAATAGTTTTGAATGCTAGCCAAGATTTATAGATTAATGGTAAGCTCAACACTTTCAGTTTTGTACATCACCTCGAAAGTATTTAATTTTAGTGGCAGGGTAGTCATGTTTAAGTAATGATGCAAAGGACTTGATTAATAATAAGGTTAATTTTTTTTATGATTTTATCCCTCTTAAATCGTATCTATTTTTCATTGCCACAATAAGCCCCAAGCCAATAAATGCTCCTGGTGGCAAGATGGCTAGTAAAGTGCCTTGATAATTTTCAAATACAGTAACACTAAGCGTGTTGCCCAAATCACCCAGTAATAATGCAGATTGGTCAAACAAAGTGCCACTGCCAATCAATTCACGCATTGCACCTAATGCAATAAGCACAATAGAAAAACCAACGCCCATCATTAATCCATCCAGTGCAGATTTCCCCCAGGTATTTTTGCTAGCAAATGCCTCAGCGCGTCCTAAAATAGCGCAGTTGGTTACAATCAGTGGTACAAAAATACCCAATATTAAATATAAATCATAAAAGTATGACTGCATTAGCAATTCAACAATTGTTACAAATGAAGCAATCAGTAGGACAAAAATAGGAATACGAATTTCTTTTGAAATTTGATGACGAAAAATAGAAACACTTATATTAGATGCCACTAAAACAAATGTGGTTGCCAGCCCAAGCCCGATTGCATTCACAATATTATTGGTGACTGCTAATAAAGGACATAGACCCAAAAGCGCAACCAAAGCTTGGTTGTTATTCCACAGCCCATTTTTTATAATTTTGGTATAGTCGTTCATAGCACCAATTATATACTTAATCGTGTGTTAATTCATTGACAACAAAGCCTTGATTTTGCAACATAACGCTTGAATTCAGTCGGTGCGTTTATCCAAAGGACACGTAAACCGTTGGTCGGAATGATTTGTTAGATTGTGTTTTAATGTAAATTTTATATTTTGTTACGCAATAGTTTGTTGCCACTCTGCTAATGCAATAACAAAAGACTCTTTAAACCATTCTCCAAACCTTTCCATAACTTCTTTTTCTTTTTCAAGATAGTTAAATACAAAAACATCTTGCTGTGCTGATTTGATATTAATTGCACTAGGAATTTTATCCTCTGACATATTTTTTTCAAATGTAAACCCAGAAATAGCCATTACACCATTATCACTATGTCCAACTCCATGAATACTAAATATTATTTCGAATATAGAATCTGTGTTAATAATCAATCTTGACCAAGATTTATAATGTTTAGTATCTGCATAATAATCATGTTTTTTGGCTATTTTTATAATCTCATTGCGAAAATAATAATTCTTTTCTTCATCGTTATTTTTTGATTCGCTTGCTACTGCCCCATGTTTATGATTATTATGTTCTAAACCCTCACTGAATGTTTGCCCATATTCTTTCAGTTTTTGTATTAAAGTGTTTTGCAGTGCATCAGCAAGAGCATACACTTGAATAATTTCCGCTTTTTTCTTAGAATGTTTGGCTTGTAATAACTTTAATCCATTGCTAAAAATTTGTTCTGCAAAGCCTGATTTTTCTACCTGTTGTTGAGTACTTAATGCCGATAAAATACAATCTCTTTGCCGTTTAGCAAACAGTTTTACTAAATCACTAATATCGTCATTGTCAGCTTTTTCTAAAGCATTAAGATATGTTTCTCTATCAGATTCTCTAATAACTAATGGAAATAATCCTGCCTTTAAAAAAACCAATGTTGCAATAGCTCTAGCAATTCTACCATTGCCATCTTGAAATGGGTGTATTTGTGTGAAACGATGATGTAGCCAAGCAGATAATACTTCGGGTGCAATCTTTAATTCATTATATTTGTCATACAATGTAATTAATCTTTCCATCTCGTCAATAACAAATTCTGGCGGACAATATAAGTGTATCTTACCATCACTTTTTTTAGGGTTATTTGGATGTTTTTTGTATGCTCCTTTAAGTAAGGGGACTGTAATTATTTCTCCTTTTGGTGTTTGTGCTTCTACCGTATCTTGATGGGCGACAAATTTCTCGTGCATGGAACGAATAAAATGTTCTGAGAAGGGTTGATTACCCTTAACAAAATCAAACAAGCCTTCAATAGCTTGTTGCTGGTCTTGAATGATATTAGATATATTGTCTGCATCTTTTCTATTTATGCCACTTGTGTGACTAATTTGTGCAGCATCTATACCATGTTCAATCAATGATTCTGTTATTCCTCTATCCCAAGTATAAAGTCTTTCAATAATGCCTGTTTCTATCGCCCACTCTCTTTGCATTTTTTTAAGAAATAGGTTGTATTCGTCAGAATCTCTTAATTGTTCTTTTTTACCGTTCCATAATTTTGAAAGTGCCTTTAATTCAGAAGAAGAAAGACCCTCTGCATTGGTAATTTCTTTAATTTTTGTATGTTCCATTGTTATGTATCGGTATTCATTAATAATTTCAATAGTACCATTATTTGCATCCCTTGAGGGGTGCAAAAAGTGTTTTAGTGATTATTCATAGTCTCACTGTCATAAAAAAGGCGGGCGTAATCCTCCTGCGTGTTAATCAGATAAAAATTGATTAAGAGAAAACGATTTGCCCATCTTTAACATCGCCGTGAATGGTTGAGCCTGATAAGAGCTCTCCAGCAAGAATTTTTTGTGACAAAGGATTTTCTAATAATTGCTGTATGATGCGCTTGAGTGGTCTGGCGCCAAATACTGGGTCATAGCCTCTGTCAACAAGCATATTCATGGCTGTGTCGCTTAATGTTAGTTTAAGATTAAGCTTGGTCAAGCGTGCTGATAAGATCTCAATTTGCCTGAGTGCAATGCCTTTGATTTGGGATTTTTCTAGCGTTTTAAACGTTACGATTTCATCAATACGATTGACAAACTCAGGTCTAAAGTGCACGTTTACAATTTTAGAAAGCTCAGCGGATATATCTTTACCCATGCTCTCTTGAATCAAGTGTGAACCTAGGTTTGAAGTCATGATGATAACGGTATTTTTAAAATCAACCGTACGACCTTGACCATCTGTTAGACGACCATCGTCCAGCACTTGCAATAGAATGTTAAACACATCTGGATGGGCTTTTTCAATCTCATCAAGTAGAATGATTGAATAAGGTTTGCGACGCACGGCTTCAGTTAGCACACCGCCTTGCTCATAGCCAACATAGCCTGGTGGTGCGCCAATCAAGCGTGCAACCGAGTGTTTTTCTATAAATTCACTCATATCAACACGGACAATGGCTTGTTCGGTGTCAAATAAGAAGTCTGCCAAAGCTTTGGTGAGTTCAGTTTTTCCGACGCCAGTTGGCCCCATAAATAAAAATGAACCGTCTGGGCGATTAGGATCAGACAAGCCACTGCGAGCGCGGCGTACAGCATCAGAAATTACTTTAACGGCTTTGTCTTGACCCACTAGGCGTTTGTGAATAATGGCTTCCATTTGTAGCAATTTATCTTTTTCACTTGCCATCATTTTGTCCACAGGAATGCCTGTCCAACGGGCGACAGTATGGGCGATTTCATCCTCAGTAACTTTATTTCTAAGCAGTGTCATTTGCTGTGTATCAGCATTTTCAGCCACACTTATTTTTTGTTCTAACTCAGGAATGATGCCGTATTGAAGTTCACTCATTTTGGCCAAATCGTTATTGCGGTGTGCGCTTTCTAAATCGGCTTTTGCTTGCTCTAGTTCTTCTTTAAGGTGGTGCGCACCTTGAACGACTAACTTTTCTTTTTTCCAGATTTCTTCCAAATCAGCGTACTCTTTTTCTAGTGATTTAATTAAATCAATCAATTCTTTTAGTCGTGCTTTAGAAGCTTTGTCTTTTTCTTTTTTAAGCGCCATGCGTTCAATTTTAAGTTGCACCAGTTTACGGTCAAGTTTGTCCATTGATTCTGGTTTTGAGTCAATTTCCATGCGAATTTGTGAAGCGGCTTCATCAATCAAATCAATGGCTTTATCTGGCAATTGTCTGTCAGTAATGTATCTGGTTGAATAGGTAACAGCAGCAATAATAGCAGGGTCGGTGATTTCCACGCCATGATGCACTTCGTATTTTTCTTTAAGACCACGCAAAATAGCAATGGTGTCTTGTTCGCTTGGTTCGTCCACCAGCACTTTTTGAAACCTACGCTCTAAAGCGGCGTCTTTTTCAATATATTGGCGATACTCATCCAGTGTGGTGGCACCCATGCAGTGTAAATCACCACGAGCCAGTGCTGGTTTTAACATATTGCCTGCATCCATGGCGCCGTCTGATTTGCCAGCACCGACCATGGTGTGCAATTCGTCAATAAATAAAATGACTTGACCTTGTTCAGCTTCTAATTCCTTGAGTACGGCTTTTAATCGCTCTTCAAATTCACCTCGATATTTAGCCCCTGCCACAAGCGTTGCCATGTCTAATGACAAGACACGCTTACCTTTGACACCTTCTGGCACTTCATTGTTAATAATGCGTTGCGCCAAACCTTCAACAATCGCAGTTTTACCCACGCCGGGTTCGCCAATCAGCACTGGATTATTTTTAGTGCGACGTTGCAGAACTTGAATGGCACGACGAATCTCGCCATCACGACCAATCACAGGGTCAAGTTTGCCGTCAATGGCTAATTGGGTTAAATCTTGGGTGTATTTATTCAGTGCGTCTCGGTTGTTTTCTGCGTTTTGATCAGTCACGTTTTCGCCTCCTCTAAGGTTATCAATTGCTTGGTTTAAACTTGTCTCATTGCACCAGCAGTTTTTAATAGTTTTGTGGCTGTGTCATTGCCTTTGATAATCGCCAATAACAATAGTTCAGTTGATAAATATGTATCGTTCTTATCGGTGGCTATTTTTTCAGCTGTATTTAATAGGCGTAATAGATTTTGAGAAATATTAAAATCACCGTTTGGGTGGCTAATTGTGGCTAATGTATTAATTTCTTTATCAATGTCTTGTTTGAGTTTTTGAATATCAATATTAGTGCTGAGTAGTAAATTACCAACACTACTATCGGTGTTTTGCAACATGGCACTTAGAACATGTACTGCTTCTATGGCGCTATTATTTTTCGCAATAGCGATGGATTGTGCAACACCTAAATCTTGCTGAAATTGAGCAGTTAGTTTATCAATATTCATAGGTTTGTCGTGTTTTTATAATGTGTGAATGGTTATCTATGGGATGATTGATGCATTTCAAGTACCAAAATAAAATATTATGTTAAATTTAGTGCTGTTTGAGCCTGAAATACCCAACAATACTGGTGCTATTATTCGCTTGTGTGCCAATATAGGTGCAAACTTACATCTCATCAAGCCTTATGGTTTTGAAATGGAGGATAAAAAATTACGCAGGGCGGGGTTGGACTATAAGGAACTTATGTGCGTCAGTGAATATAACAATTTTGATGATTATTTGGAAAGGGCGAAACCTAAAAGGTTGTTTGCAGTTAGTTCAAAAGTTAAAACCATCTATACAGACGTTAAATACCAAACGGATGATTCATTACTTTTAGGTCCAGAAACCAGAGGACTTCCAAAAAATATACTAAACCAATACCAAGGCATTACTTTACCGATGCAAGATGGGTCTCGTAGTTTAAATTTGTCAAATTGCGCCTCTATTGTGGCGTATGAAGCTTGGCGACAAATCGGCTTTAAAGGGGCTAAAAGTGCTTAAATTTATTGTATTGATATTGTTTTCATCATGGGCAAGCGCTAATAGTTGTGTGGTTTTGTTGTATCATCATTTTTCTGATATCACGTCTAAATCAACCAGTGTCAGCCCTAAATTATTTGAACAGCACTTGCAATATTTACAAGCCAATGATTTTGAAGTATTAAGCCTAAAAACAATGCTTGAGCGCCTAGATGGTAATAGTTTGCCAAATAAATGCGTGGTTTTAACGGCTGATGATGCTTATCAATCAATTGCAGAAAATGCCTATCCACTTTTGCAAAAATATCAAATGTCAATGAGTGTTTTTGTAGCAACAGATTCGATTGACCATAAATACAAGGCAATGATGACTTGGCAAAAAATGCGTGATATTCAAGGCAAAACCATGGCATTTTATAGCCATGGCACCAGCCATGCACATTTTCTTGATTTGGACAAAGTGCAAATTCAGGCACAAATTCAGCGGGCACAAAACCGACTCAATCAAGAACTGGGTAAGATTGATAAAGTCTTCGCTTATCCTTATGGAGAAGCAAGTTTAGACATATTAAAACAGATTAAAGACATGGGTTATATCGCATTTGGACAATATTCTGGGGTGGTTTCACCCATGAGTAACAAACAAAGTCTACCACGCTTTCCAATGGCGGCAAGTTTTGCCCAAATGCCAAGTTTTAAAACCAAAGTAAACGCCTTGGCAATGCCCGTTAAAACCAAAGAAATCAACCCAATATTCACTCAAAACCCACCCAAATTAACACTAGAATTTACTCAAGTGCCAAGCCAGCATCAAATAATCAACTTTAATTGTTTTGCCAGTGGTGGGGTGAACGTGATTTGGCAAGGCAATAAAAAGGTTGAAGTTATTGCTAAAAAACCTCTAACCAGTAGACGCAATAAATACAATTGCACCATGCCCAGTGGACAAAAAGGCAGACATTACTGGCACAGCATTCAGTGGATTAATCCGAAAATAACTGAGTAAGCGTATAGGCATTACTAAAATCTTTAATGTTGAGCATTTTTTTACCTGGAAGTTGTAGGGTTTCCAGACTGAGTGCACCATCTCCAGTGGCAACAATACATGCTTGTTTGTTGTGTTTAATAATATTGCCTGGGTTGTGATTACCGTTTGCCATGACTACAGAGGCAGATAAAATACGTAGAACTTTAGCATCAAACCTATTACTTGATGCATGGGTTTGGGCGATAGGGTAGGGATTAAATGCTCTAATTTGTTGGTTAATTTGTATGGCACTTTGAGTCCAATCAATCCAAGATTCGTCTTTTTTGAGTTTTTTAGCGTAAGTGGCGTTGTTTTCACTTTGCACTGTTGGTGATAAATTATCAAGATTATTCAAAACTTCGACAATGGCGTTAGAGCCAAGTTTAGCCAGTTTGTCATGTAGAGATTGTGCCGTATCGGTGTGTGTGATTGGACAGGTTTTTTCAAGTAAGATATCGCCCGTATCTAAGCCTTCATTCATTTGCATAATGCCAATACCCGTGGTTTTATCACCCGCCAAAATTGCACGTTGAATAGGGGCTGCGCCACGCCAACGTGGTAATAATGAGCCATGGATATTAAGGCAGCCATATTTGGGTATACTAAGAATTTTAGCAGGCAATATTTGCCCGTAAGCCACAACTACCATCACATCTGCATTGAGTTTGGCTAAGGTTTGTTGGGTTTTATCGTCTTTTAAGTTTTCAGGTTGAAAAATGTTTAAGTGACGTTCTAGTGCTTTTTCTTTAACAGGGCAGGCTGTTAATACTCTTCCACGACCTTTAGGACGATCAGGTTGGCAATATACGCCAATAATATCATGTTTGGCGTTAATGAGTGCTTCTAAGAGGCTGACTGAAAACTCAGGCGTGCCTGCAAAAACAATGCGCACTTTGAAATCAGTACTTTTGGCGTGCATTATTTTAAAGTTTCTCTTGCTATTTTGATGGCTTTTTTGACTTGGTTAGGGCTTGTTGCGCCTAGGTGGTTGCGGGCATTTAATGAGTTTTCCAGTGAGAGTATTTTAAATACATCGTTTTTAATACGTCCATCAAAGGCTTGCAATTCTTCCAAATTAAGCTCGCTTAAATCTTTTTGTTGTTCAATGCCGTAAGCAACCGATTTTCCAACCACTTCGTGTGCATCTCTAAAGGGCAAGCCTTTGTTGACTAAATAATCAGCTAAATCAGTGGCTGTGGTGTAGCCTTGTTTGGTTGATTGATACATATTATCACGCTTGGTTTGAATGGTTGGCACCATGTCTGCAAACACACGCAAACAGGCTTTTAAGGTGTCAACTGTATCAAATAATGGTTCTTTGTCTTCTTGATTGTCTTTGTTATAAGCCAGTGGTTGAGATTTCATAATCGTGAGCAGTGCGGTCAAATTGCCATACACACGGCCTGTTTTTCCACGAACCAATTCAGGCACATCTGGGTTTTTCTTATTCGGCATGATGGATGAACCTGTGCAAAAACTATCAGGCAATTCGATAAAATTAAATTGTACACTTGACCATAAAATCAACTCTTCTGAAAAACGTGAAAGATGCATCATAATAATGCTTGCTGTGGATAAAAATTCAATGGCAAAATCTCGATCACTGACGCCATCAAGTGAATTAAGGCAAATACGTTCAAAGCCCAATAATTCAGCCGTACGCATGCGTTTAATCGGATAAGTGGTGCCTGCTAATGCGGCTGAACCTAGTGGCATTGAGTTGATACGCTTGCGACAATCAAACAATCGCTCTACATCGCGCGTGAGCATTTCAAAATAAGCCATCATGTGATGACCAAAACTGATGGGTTGTGCGGCTTGAAGATGAGTAAAGCCAGGCATGATTGTATTTGCCTCTTTTTCGGCTAAATCAGTTAGTGCCAGTTGTAAGCGTTTAATTTCGCTTGTAATATCATCAACTTGACTGCGTAAATAAAGGCGAATATCGGTGGCAATTTGGTCATTGCGAGAGCGCCCTGTGTGCAGTTTTTTGCCTGCATTGCCAATCATTTTAACCAAACGTGCCTCAATATTCATATGCACATCTTCAAGTGTTACTGACCACTTAAATTCACCAGTTTTGATTTCACTTAGAATTTTCTCAAGACCTTTAATAATTTGATCTTTTTCATTTTCAGTGAGCAAACCAACTTCTTGCAACATGGTGGTATGAGCAATTGAGCCTTGAATATCGTAAGGTGCTAAAATCTTGTCAAAAAATATTGATGCACCAAAATTCTTAACAAATTCATCTGTTGGTTCGCTAAAACGCCCGCCCCAAGATTGGTTGGTTTGTGCTGTCTGCTTAGACTCCTTGAGGACCGCTTTGTGTCGCTTGTTTTGTGTGTCACTGGTCATAATTTTGCCTCTAATTGTTGTTTAAGTTTGGTGATTGATTTGTCAATCATCTTGTCAAGCTCAGTCCAATAATAATCCATGCTGGGTACGCCAACTATTTTGCCTAAGTTTGCACCATAATTATCCACTAGAAATACCGTGGGATAAAAACTAACCCCATTTTGAAAAGCAAACCTAGCGTGATTGGTGTCATTATTGTGAAAATCCTTCATGTCTTTTAGTGTGCCAACATTAACATGGCGAATGATAACTTTGTTTTTATATTCATCCAATTCGTTTATCGGTACAATGACTTTTTGTTTGAGTTCTTGACAATAAGAACAATTAGGAATGGAAAACATTATTAAAATAGGCGTTTTATTTTTGCGCACTAACTGAGCATCTTCTAAGAAGTTTTTTGCCTGTGGCAGTGCTAAATCTTGCGACATAGTAAAACTAGAAACAAGCACCAGCAGTAATAGATAAAATCGAGACATAAACCTATTTTAATATAAACTCTTTTAACCATGAACAAAACCCTAAAAATTGCAACTCGACAATCTCCATTGGCATTATGGCAAGCTCAGCATGTTAAAACCAGACTGGAAAGGCTTTATCCTGATTTAACGGTTGAGTTGATAACAATGACCACTAAGGGCGATCAAATTCTTAATTCGCCGTTGTCAAAAATTGGCGGAAAAGGGTTGTTTATTAAAGAATTAGAAGTTAGTATGATCAAGGGCATGGCTGATATTGCCGTGCATTCTATGAAAGATGTCCCTTATGAAATACCAAAAGGGTTTGAGTTAGGGGCAATTCTAAAACGTGAAAATCCCTTTGATGCCTTTGTTTCCAATAACTTTTCTAGTATTGATGATTTGCCACAAAATGCTAAAATTGGCACTTGTTCAATGCGCCGCATTGTGCAACTTAAAGCCATCCGAGGCGATTTAAAAATCCTAGATTTGCGTGGCAATGTCAATACTCGATTAAAAAAATTAGATGATGGTGAATTTGATGGCATTATTCTTGCCTGTGCAGGACTTATTCGTCTAGGGTTTGAATATAGAATTAAACAACAAATTTCCGACCAGCAAAGTTTGCCTGCCGTAGGACAAGGTGCAGTCGGTATTGAAATTCGTGAAAATGATACAGAAATTCTAGAGCTAATTAAGCCCTTGATTGATATTGAAACCACCTATAGAGTAATCGCAGAACGAGCCATGAATGCACACCTTAAAGGCGATTGTTCGGTGCCAATTGCAGGCTTTGCTTTGATTGATAATGAGCAAATAACGCTAACAGGTCTGGTGGGTAATGTTGACACTGGGGTGATATTAAAAGAGCAAATTTTGGGTCATATTTCTCAAGCACAGGCTTTGGGTGTTGAATTGGCAGACAAACTCATATCATTAGGTGCTAAAGATATTTTAAAAGTCTAAAAGATGAACATGCAACCTGATTTTAAAGATGTTGTCTAAATTATCAGACTGGACAATGCTTGATGGTAAACCGCATCAAACTTTTGTTTTTGCTGATTTTGCTCAGGCTTTTGGGCTTTATAACGCAGGTTGCTATTGAAGCCTCAAAAATGAAATCACCCACAATGGTCAAATATTTATAAAACCATTGTGATTGGTTTAATCACACATAGTGAAGTTGCACTGGTTTCATTAATAGTCGTTGTTGCACTAGGCGTAATTATTAACTCGGCATTAAAATGCTAGAAAATAACTTTGCCCTAATTATTCTAAAATTATTAGCACTTTTGGTGCGTTGGTATTAGTTGCATTTCTTAAATTAGGTGTGGCTTTAATAGCACCAGATATGGGTGCATAAATTTGGTATTTTTTCAGTTCAATTTCAGCAATTTTGATTTTGATATTATGCGCTTCTAACTCACGTTTGGCTTTATCAAAAACCAATTGTATAATTTCTAAATCCCTATGTGAAGAAACTAGACGGTCATATAACTCCTGTGTTTGTTGAAGATCCAACTGCTTGTCGTCAAAATTTTGCTGGTAGGTTTTTTGTAGTGTTTTTAGGTAGTCCAGTTCTAATTTTGCTTGTGCATTGTCAATTTGTACCAGTAAATCGCCTTGTTTAACAGAACTGCCAGCAGGTTTAATCATGGTAATCTCGCCAGAAACCAGTGGGTATATTTCTAATGCTGGTGTGTTTACACTAATAAATAACAGTAAAATCATCAACTTAATCTTCATGGCGTTTCTCCTGTAAGTAAGGCAAGTTTTTCAAAAGTAATCACAAAATCAAACTGGTTTTTGGCTAATTTATATTCTGTATTAGTGAACTGGGTGAGTGCATCTCCAATATCACTTTCCAACTCCATTTCATAATGTGCGCTAGCGCGCTCAAGGTATAAATCACGATAATCAAGTTCAGTGGTGAGTGATTTTTGTATTTGTTTGAGTTCGTTAAGTGTCAGCCAAAGTGTCAGCACTCGCGAGGATAAATTTTGTTTAAATTGTTTAATATCCAACTCAATTTGCGTGGCTTGTATGCCAAGTTTTGCAATGGCTTGTTGCCTAGTATTGTCGTTGCCAAGCGGCATGGTTAAATTAATACCAAGGCGTAATTTGCCATTTTTCTCACGTAAATAGGCTTGTTCACCCATTCTAATATTGCCTTTAATGACAACGCCATAATCGTTTTTATGGCTGTTAATTTGATGTTTGATTGAGGATAAATCTCGGTGCATGATTTGTAGTGTGGTGTTATTTTTAAATGCATTTTTTCTTAACTCGTCAAGTGAGGCAAAAGGTTTAGAAAAATAATGCTTTAATTTGGGCTTGATTAAATCGTCAGGTCGATCCTCATAATTAATACCTAAAATATCTGCCAATTTTGCACGCTTGAGAATTTGCTCAGCTTCAACTTTTACACGTTTACTGACATCTAATTGGGTAATGGCTTGCTTTTCAAGTAATTCCACTTCTGATGCTTTGTTAATCTCAAAGTCATCTTGCACATTATCTGCTTGAATGGCAGAAATTGCCAAGCGTTCAAGCACGGTTTCAAGTTGCATATCAACTAAAATCACATCAAAGAAACGATGCATAATATCAATATTTTTTTCTTTTTGCAGGTTGGCTAGGTTTTGTTTGGCACTAATAATTGTTTGTTGAGCGGTATTCACACCAAGTTCAGAATTTTGTTCAAATAGGGTTTTCTCAAGACGAATAAATGTATATGAGTCATCAATACCATCAGAATATTGATCTCGTTGTGCCAGTTGTAAATCCAAGCTGGCTTTCAAATCAAAATTGGACTGAGCAACTTGCAAATCAATCAAATTTGTATTGATGATTAATTGTTGTTTTTGCACTTCAAGGCTTTGATTTTTGCCGATTTCGAGTGCTTGTTCTAAACTCAGCGGATTGGGTATTTCAAAAGCTATAACAAGTGATGATAGTAATATAAGAAACCAAAAAATTCCAGTATGTTTGTTTAAAGTTCTTTTGATTAAAAACAGATTAATTAAAGGTTTTATCTGACGAAGGATGGTTAATAAAATCACCGATGTTTGCGTTTATAGCGTATAAATTTTTCATTTTTGTACGCCTTTTCAACAAAATAATTTGCCAGTAGCAAGAAATCTTTTTCATTAGCAAATCCTGTGCGACGCACCATGCGCTTGCCATTTAAATCAAAAAAAGCAAGCACAGGTGTAGCGCCGACTAGATTATGGCGTTGCGCAAAGATTTTTTCTAAGACATTATTGCCGTTAAAATCAGTCAAATTTACACTAGATTCTACATCAACTTCAAAATTTAAAAAATGCTGTTTAAAGTAGTCAATGATAGGCTTTTGACTCAATACATTGCGCCGCATTTTTTGGCAAAATGGGCATTCTTCCATGTGAAAAAAAATAAAAATCCCATCTTTTTTAGCATCAATGGCATCTTCTAAATTTTCAGAATAGTCATTAAAATGCTGATCAAAAAAGTATAGTCATCTGTTGCATAGGCAGAATAAGAGCAAATAAATATTAGCAATGAATAAAGAATTTTTTTCATAAAGCGCTCCAAGTTCTCAATCATTGTATCATTTAATCAAACAAGGCATTGACGAATTCTTTGGGTTGAAAAGTTTTAAGATCATCAATTCCTTCGCCGACGCCAATATAACGAATGGGCAGATTAAGTTCATCGGCAATTGCAAATAAAACGCCGCCTTTGGCAGTGCCATCTAGTTTGGTGATGCTGATGCCGCTTAGGGTAACGGCTTTGTTAAATGCTTTGGCTTGATTGATGGCATTTTGACCTGATCCACCGTCAATAACCAGCATGGTTTCATGTGGTGCATTTGCATTTTGCTTGGTGATGACGCGCTTAATTTTGCCCAATTCTTGCATAAGATTATCTTGCGTGTGTAATCGCCCTGCAGTGTCGGCAATTAGAATATCAATATTCTTAGCTTGTGCTGATTGATAGGCATCAAAGATGACCGAAGCTGCATCGGCACCCGTTGTTTGTGCTATAACAGGAATGTCATTGCGCTGCCCCCACACTTTAAGTTGTTCAACGGCTGCAGCACGAAAGGTATCGCCTGCTGCCAGCATCACTGACTTGCCTTGATTTTGAAAAGATTTTGCCAATTTTCCAATGGTTGTGGTTTTACCAGCACCATTAACACCCACGACTAGAATGACAAAAGTCTGATTAATATTAGTGTTAAGTTGGTTGTCTTCAATCAGTAATTTAGCCAATTCATCTTTTAAGAATTGATACAAATTTTCAGCATTTTTTAAGGTTTTCCTGGCGGCATTTTTGCGTACAGATTCTAGTATTTTATCTGTGGTATTAATGCCGACATCAGCAGTGATTAATAGTGTTTCTAGTGCTTCTAATAAATCCTCATTAATTTCTTTTTTGCCTAATAATAAAGCAGATAAACCAGCACCTAATTTTTGCCTAGATTGAGTTAGGCGTTGCTTTAACGAGATTGATTTTTCTGCATTTAAGCTTTCTGATTTGGACTGATTCTTTTTTAAAAAATTAAACATAACAATTCAAGTATAAAAAAAAATTAATTTTACTATTCTTTATTTTATCAAAGTGAAACTTTGCATATTTGACGACGTATAATAAAATTAACACTCTTGGCAATATAAATGATGAAAAAAATTACTGAACACCATGTGACCGATGAGGTTCACTATCTTAATCGCCGTAACTTTATTAAAGAAAGTGCGGGTTTGGGTGTAGGTTTGGCAACGTTTAGTGCTTTTTCAAGCTCGGCAGAAGGGATGCAAGGTGATGGCTTGTTTGACAAGATAATGTCAACTGATTATGGCAAGGAATTAACACCACATTCTTTCAAAGAAATTACCAATTATAATAATTTTTATGAGTTCGGCACTGGTAAACGTGATCCAGCAAAAAATGCTCATACTTTAAAGCCCAAACCTTGGCACGTCAAAGTTTTTGGTGAATGCTTAAAGCAAGGTGATTACGATTTAGAAGATTTTATTGCACCTTATCAACTACAAGAACGTATTTATCGCTTTCGTTGTGTAGAGGCTTGGTCAATGGTTATTCCTTGGGTGGGTGTGCCGTTGGCAAGTGTGCTTAAAACTTTTCAACCCACCTCAAAAGCAAAATATGTGGTGTTCAAAACTTTACTTGATGAAACACAAATGCCACGGCAAAAGCGATCTATTTTGGACTGGCCTTATACTGAAGGGCTAACAATTGCTGAGGCAATGAATCCTTTGAGTTTATTAGCAGTAGGTCTATACGGCAAAACACTACTCAACCAAAATGGTGCGCCATTGCGCTTGGTTGTGCCTTGGAAGTATGGCTTTAAAAATATTAAATCGATTGTTTCAATTCATTTTCAAGCAACGATGCCGATTAACACTTGGCAAAACCAGGCAGCGAGTGAGTATGGGTTTTATGCTAATGTTAATCCAGCAGTAGATCATCCGCGTTGGTCACAAGCGCGTGAACGTGTGATTGGCGGGGGAAGTTTTTTCTCACCAGAAAAACGCAAGACTGAATTATTTAACGGCTATGGTAATGAGGTTGCGCATTTATATACAGCGCTTGATTTGGTTAAGAATTTTTAATTTATATGGCGATTTCTTGGCAAAAGCCGTTGTTATTCGTATTACTTTTAACGCCTTTTTTGTTGCTGTTGTCTGATGTGATTTTGGGTGGTTTAATTGATCCTATTGAGGAAATTACCAACCCAACAGGGCAGTGGGCGCTTAGATTCTTGTTGCTTGCTCTGTTAATCACTCCACTGAATAAAATCTTGCCTTTTTCGCTCATTAAGTACCGCCGAATGATTGGCATATTTAGTTTTTTTTATGCTTGCTTGCATTTGAGTATTTATTTAATTGACCAGAATTTTGAAGTTCAATTAATACTGGCAGATGTCATGAAACGACCCTACACAACGGTTGGTTTTAGTGCATTTATCTTATTATTTTTACTAACAATTACCTCCACTAATAAAATGGTGCAACGTTTAGACAAACGTTGGAAAAAATTACATCAATCTATTTATTTGATTATCATATTGGTCATTGTGCATTTTTATTGGCAGGCAAAATCATCCATGGATATTGAACCGATGATTTATGGTTTGATTGCCTTATTGCTGCTTGGTTTTAGGATTAATTGGAAAAGATGGTTAAATTTATAGCGTGTGTTGTTTTATTCATCCACTATTTGGCATTGTCTGAAGGATTGGACGGCTCAAATGTAAGCATGGTTGCGCTTGATAATGGTTTAAAAATTATTATTAAAACCGATCATCGTGCGCCTGTGTTTATTTCTCAACTTTGGTATAAAGTCGGTGCTAGTAATGAATCCCAACCCATAACAGGCATCTCGCATATGCTTGAACATATGATGTTTAAAGGCTCTCGTGACTATAAATCAGGTGAGTTTTCACGTATTATTGCACGTAATGGTGGCAATGAAAATGCCTTTACCTCGAAAGATTACACTGCTTATTATCAAAAGATGCATAAGTCTAAGTTGAAACTTGCCATCAAAATGGAGGCGGATAGAATGCGCTATTTAAGCTTTTCTGATGCTGAGTTAACCAAGGAAAGGCAGGTGGTGATTGAAGAGCGCAGGTTACGTGTGGAGGACAATCCTAATGCAAAAGTGTATGAAAGTTTGCGCCTAATTTCTTTTGACTCAAAAGGTGCTTACCATGCACCCATTATTGGTTTTCAAGCAGACATAGAAAATTATCACTTGTCCGATTTACGCCATTGGTATGAGACCTATTATGCGCCTAATAATGCAACACTGGTTGTGGTGGGCGATGTTGACCCAAACCGTGTGATTGAATATGCAACTCGGTATTTTGGTGGATATAAAACCAATCCAAATATTGATAATAATAAAAATAGACCCTCTATTGCACTTAATAAACAATCACGAACACTTAAGCTTAAGGCTGAGTTGCCATTCTATGCCATGAGTTTTCACGTGCCAAGTTTGGTCACAACAGATAATGAAGATAAGGCGTATCAATTAGAAATGTTGGCTTATATTTTAGATAATGGCTTATCAAAAGCATTAATTAGAAATCAACAAATAGTGTCAGGCATTAGTGTGAATTATCGATTGTATGATAAATTTGATACTTTATTGACCATTAGTTTTGTTCCTGCGCAAGGAATTAGCAATCAAAGCATCCTTCAAATGATAAAAACTCAAGTAAAGGAGTTGATTGAAAAGCCACACTTAATTGAAGCCGAACTTGGGCGTACCAAAGCACAACTGGAGGCTAATTTTATTTTTGAACAAGATCAAATCTCTACTCAGTCATATTATTTAGGCATGTTGTCTAGTGTCGGGTTGGAAATTGATAAGTGGTTAAATTATGTTGATAGAATGAATCAAATAAGTGCTCAAGATGTGGCTAATATTGCTAGACAATATTTAGATTTTGATACGCTTAATTATGTTGAACTGATACCACAAGGCGTTCAATGAAATTTTTAATCATTTTCTTGTTATTGGCAACTCAAGCACAAGCCAAACTAGATATTATGCACTGGACAACACCTGAAGGCGCTAAGGTGTTGTTTGCACAAACCAAAGGCTTGCCCATGCTTGATATATCCTTAAATTTTGATGCGGCCAGTTCTAGAGACGGTGCTAAATTTGGCTTGGCAACTTTAACTAATAGTTTGCTAGGTACGGCAAGTAAATATCATTCTCAAGAGCAAATTATTGAACTGTTTGAATCGGTGGGTGCGCAATTTTCTACGCATTCTTTAAAAGACATGGCAATTGTTTCATTACGCACATTAACACGCCAAAATAATTTGCGAAAAGCATTAGACATATTAACTGAAGTTGTTACTCAACCAGTGTTTAAGCACAAATACTTAAATCGTGAAAAGAAACAAACCTTGCGTTCAATTAAAGCAATTCAACAATCACCTACCTCAATAGCATCACTTGCTTTTGATAAAGCAGTTTTTGCTGGACATCCTTATGAACATGCAAAAACTGGCACCAAGGCATCACTTGCTAATATTTCTATCCTTGATTTGACTCAACACTACCAGACATATTATGTGGCCAAAAATTTAACCATTGCTTTGGTGGGCGATATTAGCAAAACTAAAGCCAAACAAATTGCCAGACAAATCTCCCATGGTTTAAACAGTGGCAAAAAAGCCCAAAGTAATCCACTTGTTAAGGCGCTTAAAAAATCACAAAATATCCATATTGAATTTCCATCTAAGCAAACACATTTGTTAATCGGACAAACGGGTATTAATCGGGCACATTCTGATTATTATTCGTTATATTTAGGCAATCATATTTTGGGTGGTAGTGGATTAACCTCTATTTTAAGTGATGAAATTCGTGAACAAAAAGGCTTGGCATATTCGGTGGTGAGTTATTTTACCAAGATGAAGTCAAATGGTTTTTTCTTGATAAAGTTACAAACCAAAAATGACCAAGCCGACCAAGCCCAAAAAATTGCCATTAAAACATTGAAAAATTTTCTAAATCATCCAATTAGTAACCAGCAATTGCAAGACGGCAAAGATAATATCGCTGGTGTTTTTGCCTTAGAAATGGCAAGTAATGCAAATATTTTAACGCACTTGTCAATCATTGGTTTTTACGATTTGCCTTTTGATTATTTAAGTCGTTTTACTAATAAAATCGAAAACATTAGTACCAAAGATATTCAGATGGCTTTTAACCGATTAATCAATATGGATAAGCTTATTATTTTAGGTGTTGGACAATTTTAATTTCAGCGTGTTATAATTTTGACTCAAGTTTTGACCTAACTGGTGAATATTTTTTAAAATATAAAATAATAAGGAATATTGTATGAACTTTGTAAAGGTGATTGTTGTGTCCAGTATTGTGATGTCAATCTTTGGTTGTGTTGCCACAAGTGAAGTCAAAGAGACAAATAAAATTACATCTAGTGGTAATTATGCCAAAATGGCAAAATATGCTGAGAAAAAATTAAAAGGCAGCTTTTTAAATAAGTTATCAGAAAAGAAAAATGTAGACTTATACTGGGCCTTGCAAGCCGGCTCTGCTAGAAGGAATTTAGGTGATTATGAAAAAAGTAATCAATGGTTTGATGATGCTGAAAATACTTATAAATTTCACAATGAAGATAGCATTTTAGACAAAGCAGGTGATGTAGTAGTTTCGTTTTTAGTGAATGACAAAGCGACTGATTATAAAGGTGAGGTGTATGATGGCGTGATGATTAATACCTACAAAGCACTAAATTATTTAGCGCTTGGTGATCATGCTAAAACTAGGGTGGAGTTCAATCGTTCGGTTGATAGGCAAAGACGGGCTAAACAAGTTTTCGATGCGGAAATCAAACAAAAAGAGGAGGAGTTGGCAAAAAAAGAAAATGTATTACAAACACTGAATAGTGATACGGTTAAAAATAAATTCACAGCAGAATATTCAAATTTAGATAAATTTAAGGTTTATCCTGATTTTGTCAACCCTTACACTACCTATATTTCTGGTTTGTTTTATGCCTTAAGCAACGATAGAGAGAAAGGTATGAACAAGCTTAAAGAAGCTTACGCAATGACAGATAATGAAGTTATTAAGAAAGATTTTGAAAACTATATCAAAGGTGTATTTGACAATAGAGCATGGGTTTTCTTTGAAAATGGGCTAAGTGCCACTAAAGAAGAATTTAACATTCATTTGCCTTTATTTTTAGTGACTAATAAGCTTAAATATGCGGGCGTTTCATTTCCTAGATTAAAAAATTAATAATAATGCGTTAAGCTCTATCACTGTTAAAGGTATAAAGTCTGTAAATACACAAAAATTTGCAGATATGGATGCTGTTATTGCGACAGAGTTTAAAAAAGATTTACCCAGTATTCAGGCGCGCTCTATTGCTTCTGCTATTGCTAAAACCATTGTTCAAGCCCAAATAGAAAAGCATTCAGGTGGTATTGCTGGTTTATTTGCAGCCATTTATCAGGCTGCAACCACAGGCTCTGATACAAGAATTTGGTCAGCATTACCAAAGAGTTTCCAAGTTGCAAATGTGCAAATTCCTAAAGATGGAAAAATAGAATTAAATATAGGTGGTCAGATTAAAACAGTTGATGTGAAGGGCGCTAAAAATGCTATTATTATCGTTAGACTTCCAACTGCTTTATCCAACCCAGTTATTAGCATTGCAAGGTTTAAATAATGAAAAAAATTATCATTTTATTAGCATTAACTTTTTTGTTTGGTTGTGAGTCACAACCACAAAAAGTATTAACAGACTCAAGAGCGGTGTTGGTTGATCAGACTAATAATTATCCTTTTGAAATTAAACAAGTTATCAATATAATTAATAGTGGTGGTTTTATTGAAGTTCAAGTCAACGGTATTAGCCATATTAGAGATTACACTGTTTTGGAATATCGAGTAGACTGGAAGGACAGTCGTGGTATAAATGTTCATAGTGCTCGAAATAATCAATGGACAGAGTTTTCTGTGTTTAGAAAACAGGATTTTTCATTTGTAACTGTGGCACCTAACCCAAAGGCGAAAAATTTTAAAATCTATATTAGGGGTCCAAAAAATAACAGTTATGGGGTTTATAATTCAGATAAAGAAGGAGAAATGGAATGAAATATACAAGATTAATCTTAACGTTATTTATATCAGTCTTGGCGGCGAGTTGCACAACAGTAACAGAAAATATCAATCCTGATGGGGATTTTGAAGTTAAAAGCCGTTCAAATAATATGGATACTGATACAGATGCTTGGACAGATATTGGTAATTGGAGTCAAGATAGTCTAAAACAGTTTGTTAAAGATTATGTTAGTAGACCTCGTGCTACTATACATGCAGGGTATATTTCACAACATTTTACAAATTCTTGTATGATTTATCCATTACATACTGTGACCGAAGTTATTTCTGCCGAAATACGTATGCTGCCTCCAAGTTTAGAATGGGATTGGTGGACAGCTGCTCCATATTGGAAACCTTGTACTGATTCTAAACCTACAGATGAACATGCTGACGCTATTGGTGATTTTAATTGGGGGACAGGAAAAGTAAAAATAACCCTTGAATCTCAGGGTGTTTGGGGAAGTTCTCCAAATAAACCAAAACCAGTTTCTCCTGACAATGGCTTCCATACTGTAAGGTTCACTACTCATACACCATTTGATAAAGAAGCTGCCAGAGAAGGCAAATTACGAGGAACTATACCTTATTTTGATACTTCAGGAATACTAAGAAATGATCATAATAGGTTTCTTAAGGATTTATCTAATTCAAGGTTATATACTGAGTATTCTTATATACTCACTCATTATTTAATGAAAGGGAGTATTGAAAATAATCCTGAAAAAATACTAATAAATTCTCGTGATTTATGTGAAAATCAAGGAGGAGGAGTTTGGCATAACGAAAATCAGACCTGTATACGAAAAACTGTCTTTAAAATAGAAATCCCTGACATATTTAAATTTTATGAAGAACACCCTAATGTTCCATTGCCAGATCAATTTAAAGATACTTATTCAGGGTTTGACACTAGAAAATTATTACCTTTATTTGGTAAAGATGAAATTATTACAATTAAATCTAAATCTACATCAGATAAATATAATGGGTCATGACAACTTAAGCATGTTTAAAAACCTGTTAAAGTACCGTCATGAAAGTAAAAAACAAGTATGTAATTCGTTCACGTATTTCAGAGACCAAATTTAGACAAATAATTTTGTTGTTTTCTGAGGATTTGAGT
>JAUVOQ010000076.1 GCA_030599095.1 Candidatus Ruthturnera sp. | reverse complement strand
TACCCACAACAAGGTTCTAGCGTTTTAACACCTAAGTTAATCAAGCAAACAGTTATTGATATTTTAAAAATAGGTTTTTGATTTTTGAGCAACTAAGGTCGTGGCTATCGCTTGAGATAAATCTCTTTTTTAGGGCTGGAATTTGATAATAATTTCCTTTTTTATCTTTATAAGTCTTTATAGGGTTCTACAGCCCTTATAGATAAAGGGCTGTAGCGTTTATAAATCACACTTTTTCCCGTCTTAAATCACACTTTTTCCCGTCTTAAATCACACTTTTTCCCGTCTTAAATCACACTTTTTATCGCTCGTGTTTTTAAAGGTATAAAATATTAGTTTGCATGAAAAATTTACCAAAATTAAAAACAATCAAACACCCAACGATTATTAAATCTAATAATCTAATCGATGCGGTTTATAAAATGCCTATAAATGCTAAACATCTGTTCAGCATTATGCTTCGATATATAACTACTAAAAACTCAATACAGGACAACGGGCAATTACACACGATAACAGCAGAGGATTACGGTAAATTACTGGGTATCACTGATAAATCAACCCAATATAGCGAACTTAAAAAAGCCACTTACAAACTACTACGCACTATTATTAAAGTGCCATTAGAGAATGGCAAATATAAGGAATATCATATTTTTGATAGTGCAGAATATGCTGTTGGTGAAGGCTATACCTCGCTCGCCTTTGCTCGTAACTTCTTACCATTCATTCAAAATCTACAGGGCGATTATACTAAATTAAGACTAGCTGAAACCTTGCGACTAAAGAAGTTTGCCAGTGTTCGACTTTATGAAAAAATGATGCAATATAGAGGTGATGATTGTTCGGGTTGGTATGAGGCGTCACTTGATGATTTAAAGCCTTTATTAGGTGTTAAGCAAGGGCATATTTACTGGAAAACTCATTATTTTAATGCAAGAGTATTCAACCCTGCAATCAAGGAAATAATCAAACAGCTACACTGGAAGATCAAAGTTCAAAAAATAAAGATAGGGCGTAGAATTGTAGCGGTTAGGATTGAATATTCCGACCCTAATTATGGGGGTTTATTTAGTCAGGAAAATAAACAAGCTGTACTTAACCAGGCTAAAGCAAAAAGCAAGGCATTAGCAAAAGCCAGTGCCTTGGCACACCATAAAAAAATAGGAATTAAGTAGATGAAAAACCAACCTGATTATGAATTGAGACCTTGACAGAGGTATTAGATCAGTTGGTTCTACCGCTTTTTTAATGGACAAACATCCAACCCACCATAAAAGAACAAAATCGCACTTCTAAAATTATCAAAAGTTCGATAACCTCTGCCAATACTTTTTAAAATCTGTATCTTGCCATTTAATCTTTCTGCCATAGCATTACTAAACCTGTTAGCCAGTGCATAAACCACGCCTTTAAAATGACGACAAAACATTTCAACAACGTTGCTTATTGCCCCTATTTTTAGCTTCAGTGACGCTGTTGACCAAGCATCAAACAAAAACAGAGCTTCCTCTGGCGTTTGTGCTGGATTAAACATAGATTTAAAGTTCTCTCTCACGCGCCAAGCTTTGCTAACTTCTAAGTTAGCTTGGGCAATACTGGCAAACTTTAGTTGTTGTTTTTCAGTGAGATTGTTTGGGTTTTTTAACAAAACATAACGGGAATGTTTTAATAACGCCCCTTGTGTTTTCGCCTCTTTTCTACGTACTTTATCAATGGCATTATTCAAGTATTTAACCAAATGGAATCGATCGTGGGCAATCTCACTATTGGGTAAGCGTTTTTCTGCGGTGCTTAGGTAGGATTGCCACATATCAACACTGATGGTTTCAATCTGTTCTTGTTGTTTTGTGCTGAGTACTTTATTGAATAGTTTTTTTGTTGCTTTGACGGTTCTATCTTCTTCTACATCAAGGATAAAGCCCGTTTGTGGATTAGACAGGACACTGATGTAATGATGTCCTTTTTTAAAGGATTTTTCATCAAGGCTAAGGTGGGTAATATTGTTCGTCTTTCTTCTTGCTAAGCCTCTTGTTGTTGCGTTGTGCATAATGCTATTAACAACATCAAACCCACAACGTGCTAAGTGGGCAGTCTTGGTTTGATTTTGGGTTGCTTTGAGCAGATTAATGATGTAGCACTCAAACAAAGTGCTGTATTGCACACTTTTGTCTGCCCACGGAGGCGTTATGGTGACCACCTTACCATCGTCGCCTTTGACTCTTGGTAGGCGTGCTCTAAGGTAGGTCTTGTATTGCATAATATCTAGGTGACGCCATTGACGGACAGGTGCGTGGTCATAGATATTTAACAATTCGTTGCTTGTTGGATGTGGTATTTTTGATTTGATATGTTGAATGTTAATAATGATGTTCTCTAAATCAATTTGATCGTGTTCAATTGATGTTACTTGCCAATTATTGTCTAAGTTTAATAATTGATTAAATAATTCTTCAGTTTTCAAAATTACCATCCTTTTTTGAGTTTTAAAAAAAGTTTATCGTTAAATGGTTGTGGTTTCCATTAAAAAAGCGGTAGAACCAAAAAAATAAAACTCTACAACAATCTACAATATCCCCACTTTAGCCAGCATTTGCTTCTAAGTTCGAAATCTTTTGTTTTTCGGCTATCTTAATCTCAGGCGATATATTGCCTGCTTCTACTTGAGTTTGTCCAGTTACGAGCCAATATGCGTACTCTGGGAACGCATTACACATCTTTAAAATGAACTCACCACTTGGTTTAGATATTTTAGTTTCATAATTTACGATTGTCTTTTTAGGCGTTTTCAATATTTCCGACAATTCTTTTTGAGTTATGTTTTCTGCTATACGAATAAATTTTATTTTTTTTTCAATCATAGTATTATTGACAGTGTTCCCAATATTGGATATAATTACTTAAAAATGATAAAAACTTTCCAAAAATTATCTTTAATAGCCTTAAATAACGCACAACTTATCAATAATACTATGAATTTAAACAAAATAAGTTTTCGTTTGGGTGCGTTTTTCAAATATAAAAAAAACGAGAAGGGGAAATAGAAAATGTATAAATTAAGTGTTAGGTTGACCAATGGGCTATTCAAGTATGCAGACGGCATCGATTTTGCAATCTGGCGATTCTATGTTG
>JAUVOQ010000094.1 GCA_030599095.1 Candidatus Ruthturnera sp. | reverse complement strand
GATGGGGTTGATGATGCTTGGGATAAATTCTCAACTAACGAAGAATACGACAAATTCACAAAAGACTGGCTTTCTGCTTGTCGTGAAGTAATGAAACAATTAAATGGTGGTAAACAAATGACCTCTGTTTGGCAAATACCGCTTTGTACTGGCAATGAAAGAATTAAAAATGAACAGGGTAAAAAAGCCCACTCAACACAAAAACCAGAAGAGTATTATGGAAACACTATACATTAAGTTAAATATATCAAAATCAGATAGTGAAACTGATGCCATAAGAGATGCTGGACTATTGTTTGAAAATATTGCAAATGCAATTAATTTGGACAGAAATAATATACAAGAAATTGATGAAAGTAATTTTCGCACCGAAATAGAAAATATTCAAAATAAATACTCAAAATGACAAAGGTTGATGCAATTATAAAAGTCATGCAAGGAGACCTTTGCGTAATTCAAAATTTCTCATTTTCATTTCAACTTTTACAATTTTTCAAAAAAAATTTTCTAAAATTATTCATATTTTCCATAAAAACCTAAAAAACATCTCGTTTATCTTGCTTTTTCTTGCCTTGCCTCTCTATTTTTAACTCTTTAGCACTCACTAGACGCAACAACCCTGTAAATCTCGCATTTGTTTAAAAATATTCATCCCAGTCTTAAGGTTATGACTCATGGCAATGAGTTGTGCCCTGGTCTTGTTTCTCTCTATGCCAAGGTGTCTCGCCTTGCCCAAGCCGTGATGAAGTTTAAGCAGTCCAAAAGTTCTCTCAACAATGTAGCGAATAGATGAGCGTTGTTTGTTTTCTTGCTTTTGTTGCGTTGTTAAGGGCTTGTTTCTGTAGGCTCTGTGCAGAACCTTGTTATTTTGTTTGCCCAGTTTTTTATCATTTTGTTTGTTGGCATAAGCACTATCAGCATAGACTTCACCGAGCGTTTTTATGTTGTCTTTAGTGCTTTTAATGGCCAGCAGTTTGTCAAACTCTTGTGAGTCATGGACATTGCCTGGTGTGACAGTCATCTTTTTAACAAACCCATCTTCATCAGTATTGGCGTGCATCTTAAAGCCATAGGTGGTTTTGCGTTTGCCGTCGGCTGCGGTTTTGACATTGTATTTTGCCTCAGGGTCTTGGGTATTATTGCCATCCTTGCCTTTACGCTTGCGTGATTGTTTGGCTTCAATAACAGTAGCGTCAATGATATTGATTGAACCTAGTGCCACAATAATTGAATTTTGTTCTAAGTGATTGTTGATTTGCTCAAGTAATGGCTCTAGTAATTGCTCGGTGTTGAGTAGTTGTCTGAAGCGCCAAATGCTGGAATGGTCTGGCACACGCTCAGATAGAGATAGATCAATAAAACGTCTAAACATTAAATCTCTGGCTATTTGTTTTTCTAGCGCTTCATCACTTAGGTTATACCAAGCTTGGAGGATGAGTATCTTAAACATCATCAGTGGCGGATAGCTGGGTGCACCTCGCTTAGATGAATAAAGATTTGATAAGGTTTTTTCTATCTCGCTCCAATTGATGATGTTGTGGACATCATCAAGTTCTGATAGGGATTTATGCTCTACAACAAGAGAGTCTGCAAATGAGTTTTGAGCTGTTTGTTTCCAAGACATTTTTTTGATTTTTTTGATTGTTTTAGATGGATGTTATTTTACCAGATTGGTGGTTTTTGTTTGATTTATGCAAAGGTCTCAAAGCAAGTTGATTTTTCTCCAGCCAACATGCGCCAATAAAGTAACTACTCTTTAAAACTGATTTTCCATCATTCCAGTCATAATATAAGCCACAAAATTTTTCACCTGAAAATTTATCAGTAACGCCTTTTAAAGTGCAACCAAAATTTTGAATTAAAATTTCATGTTCTTTAAGTTTAATCAGCAACATAAGTTATAAGTACCGATCAATTTCTAAAGCACCATGAAAAACACCTAAAATAAGACCCCTGCATAACCCCTAAAACAATCATCAAAATCTAAAATCCAGTTTTATTTTTAGGCAAACTAAAAAATCCAGTAAAAATCAACTTTGATT
>JAUVOQ010000005.1 GCA_030599095.1 Candidatus Ruthturnera sp. | reverse complement strand
GCTGATGGCAGGCTTGATGTACTCACTCAGGAATATGAGCATACTAAAGATTTAAAAACAGCGCTAGAGGATTGGGTGATTATGGTAAAAAAATATGACTCAATGGGTTATTATCCCTTGGTTAAGCCCGAATTCATTAGTGAGGTATTGCAGGGTGCGCTCTCTAATATCAAACCAACCAAAGAAGCGGTTATTGCAGACAATAGTTATCAAAACATAGGTGGTTATTCTCAATGCAATCGAGTGTTCCAATTATCCAGTGAAATTAAAACCCAAATATTAAAACGCCTTCATGGATATCTTGTTAGTTATCAGGCAGATCATTGGGAAATACTAAGTGTTGAGTCTATTGATAATTCTTGAACATTCAATATTTATGAAAGTATTCTCACTTTAAATGACCTGCCTTTTAATTTATCATGGCTTATTTTTTTTAATGCGGTTTTAACCAATTCTGAATTGACTGCAACATAAGACCAATGGCTAGCTACATTAATCTTACCAATTTGCTCAAAAGCAATTCCCCCTTTTCCAGTTAGCCCGCCCACAATATCACCCGGACGTAATTTTTGTTTTTTACCGCCATCTATCTTTAAGGTTGTCATGGGTGGTTTTTTAATGGGTTTGTTTAAATAATGCTCACTTGGTAATGGGTCAGGAATAATCTCATCGCCAATACCCAGTGCCAACGCATTAAGTTTGTAAGTTTCTGTATTGCTATACAAAGTACAAGCAATGCCAGTACGCCCTGCTCTGCCAGTGCGTCCAATGCGGTGTGTATGAATTTGCTCGTCATGAGCCATGGTGAAATTAATCACCATATCAAGCGAGTCAATATCCAAACCACGAGCTGCCACATCAGTTGCCACAAGAACAGACACGCTTTTATTAGAAAATCTAATCAGCGCTTGGTCACGTTCTCGTTGGTCAAGGTCGCCACTCATTGCCAATGCATAAAACCCATAATAGATCAACTCATCAGTAACTGCTTGCGCATCGCGCTTGGTATTACAAAAAATCAAACTAGATTCAGGCTTGTATTTTGCCAATAAAAGCCTCAAAGCCGTCATCCGCTCATCATCCGTATTGGCATTATAAAAATACTGTTTAATAGTCGATTCTGCATGTGTTGATGGTGCCTTAACCATAACAGGAGACTTCATCACACGCTGCGTGATATTGGCAATGGTGTCTGGGTAAGTCGCACTAAATAATAAAGTTTGTCGATTAACAGGCATTGTTTTAATAATATTATCAATGGATTCTTGAAACCCCATATCTAGCATACGATCCGCCTCATCAAGCACCAACATATTAACATGGCTCAACTTAAGTGTGCCTTTGCGCAAATGCGCTTCAATACGCCCAGGCGTACCCACCACAACATGCACACCATGGACCAATGAGCCGACTTGTGGTCCAAAGGGTGTACCACCACACAGTGCTAAAATCTTAATATTGTGAATGGCTCTGGCGAGTTTTTGAATTTCAACTGCCACTTGGTTAGCCAACTCACGGGTTGGACACAAAACAATGGATTGTACTTTAAACGATTTAACATCCAATTTTTGTAACAAACCTAAGCCAAATGCCGCCGTTTTGCCAGAGCCTGTTCTGCCTTGACCAATCACATCTTTACCAGATAGAATGGCTGGCAAACTCAACTGCTGAATAGGCGTCATTGAGTCATAGCCTAAGGTGTTTAAATTTTTAAATAGGTTTGAATGTAAATCCAATGAAGAAAAATCAGTTGTGCTCAAAATAATAAAGGTCTAAAGGTCAATTAGTATGGGGGTGGATTTTACGCCAATCTTTCATGTTAGAACCTCTATACCAATAATTTGAAAATAATCAACCTAAACAAAAAAAACTTAGAGTACAATTTTGAACTTATAGTTTTATAAACTCAGTAAAGTTTGGTTGTGTATAAAAAAGATGTGGTTGTGTTTTCACCCAATGAGTGAAAAAGTTTCTTGGTTGAAGCCATTATACCAACTGAGTTTTCTGAGTTTTCTTAATTTTTATTTTTGGATTGGGGATTATGAACAACAACACAACAAGTGTACTAGAACAAGCCTTGTCAACTAAAACTAAACAAGTGATTATTGCCAAGAAGGGCGAGGTGCAACACATCAAAGTTGGTCTCTATCCAAACTATCTCTATGAAATTAAAACCAAAGATGGCAACCTTTTGATTTCAGATGTTAATCTGATTGCTAAAAAAGTAGGTAGTGATTTAGAGGTGCTACTAGAGAATAATGCCACTGTTATCTTTGATCACTATTTTGAGGTGTGCACAGTAGATTTATCTTGTCTGGTGTCTCTACCCAGAACACAAGGCATGTATTATGTTGTTGATGATACTGTCACCACCCTTGCTGATGGGTCTCAAATCGTTCATTCTTATGGTGACGCGCAAGCATTATCAGCCATTGCTGAGGGTCAATCTGGTTTATTTGAAACAAGTTTTAATGAGGTGTTCTTAGTCGCCGAGACCAGTGCACTCACTTATTTAGCGCCCCTGCTTGCTATTGGTGTCGGTGGCACTGGCACTGGCACTGGCACTGGCAGTAGTGATGGTATAGATTTCAGTTATCCAAATCCGTTTGCTAATAATCTAAGTTATCCAAGTCATTTGTGGGCTAACCATAACTATATGCGAGGCAACTTTCAAAATAACACTATACACGGCACTAATGGTAATGACCTAGTATACGGCGATGGGGGTAATGACACACTATACGGCGGTGAGGGTAGTGACATTCTATACGGCAATGAGGGTCATGACACACTATACGGCGGTGAGGGTAGTGACATTCTATACGGCGGTGAGGGTAATGACACACTATACGGCGATGAGGGTAGTAATGACATTCTATACGGCGATGAGGGTCATGACACACTATACGGCGGTGAGGGTAATGACACACTATACGGCGGTGAGGGTGATGACATTCTACACGGCGGTGAGGGTGATGACATTCTACACGGCAATGGTTCTGTTTCAGGTGGCAGTACTGGCAAAGATGGGTTTTTTTATAATAGTATTGGTGATGGCAATGATATCATTTATGATTTTCAAGCAGGTGATACTAATAGTACTCATACTGGTACTTATAATGCTGATGCTGATGTGCTAGATTTAGCAGGTTTGTTGACTTATGACCCAAATAACCTAAATCATGATATATTAGACTTTATTACATTCGTTGATCATGGTAGTGCTGGTAGCGTTCTTCATATTAATGCGAATGGTATTATTGGTACTGGCATAGATGTAAATATCACGTTATCAGGAGTAACAGGGGTTAGCCTATCAGACATGATTAATGATGGCAACATCGTGTTGTTTTTTTAAACCTAAATTGGGATTTTAGTCAATATAACCAGATCAGAAAGTGAGGGTGTAAATTAAACCGTGTCAATCCTTAAAAAGCATTTGATTCTATAAAATCAAATGCACTTATAAAACTAAGGAGAAACACCAATGAGTTTAATCAACCATAACGAACTAAAAAGACAAATTCAAACAGGGGAATTTACCTCGCTTAATCACATCACAGATGAGTTTAAAACAGTTTGCGTGAGGTTGTTTAAACTGCCAGCACAACGCTAACTACGCTAACAACTGATATTGCCAATGCAGGTACTTCGTTATTTATTGATGCCCCTTAGTTGCTTTTAAAAAGGAATGTCATCATCAAACCCAGAATTATCAACAGGTGTGATGGGGTCTGAGACTGGCACTGCTACGGCTTGTTGTGGTGCAGGCACAGAAGGGGCTGGTTGTTGAGGCACAGGCGCACCACCCGTATCAGCATTGTCGCGACGGTCTAACATTTGTAATGTGCCATTAAAACCAGACACAACTATTTCAGTTGTGTAGCGGTCAGCGCCAGTTTTGTCTTGCCATTTTTGTGTTCTTAGGCTGCCTTCAACGTAAACTTTAGAACCTTTGTGTAGGTATTGACTGGCAATTTCAGCCAATTTGCCGAATAAACTAACGCGGTGCCACTCGGTTTTATCAACCTTTTGTCCTGTGTTTTTGTCTGTCCAACTGTCACTGGTTGCAACGGATAGCGTGGTTACTGCTCTACCATCGGAGATATATTTTAATTCTACATCTTGACCCAAATTGCCTACTAAAATTACTTTGTTGATTCCTGCCATTCTTTTTGCTCCGATTAATTTTCTGTTGCCCGTTTGATGGGTATTTTTTGCTTTGTCATTAGGATAATTATCCACCAAATAATTGCAATAAATGTGGTGAACAAGAATACACTATTTAGATTAAATATGTTATAAATCAAGCCGCCAACAATGCCACCAACGAACGCACCCAAAAATTGCGATGTGGCGTATAAACCCATTGCCAAGCCACGTTTGTCAGCACTTGCACTTGAGGCTATGAGTGAAGGTAGAATGGCTTCTAGCGTATTAAAAGCAATAAAAAATAAAGTTAAAAGAATGAAAAATGAAGTATAAGTAAGGTGTATTTGGTAAAACAAAATTTGGCTGATGATCAGTAGTGCAATGGCGTTTAAAAACACGGGCTTAATTTTTTGATATTTGGCAACTAAAATAACCATTGGCAACATACCAACAAAGGACAAGATAATAACAGGTAAATACATTTCCCAACTGTCTTTAATGTCAACAATGTTGTTTTCTTTTAAAAAAATTGGCATGGCGATAAAGCCACAAGTTAGAATTAAATGGAGTGTAAAGACACTGAAATCCAGCCGTAGTAAATCAATATTGAGTACTTTTTTAATATTTGCAATTGACAAAGCATATTGCTCTTTAGGTTTGGCGTTGGGCAGGGTGCTAACAATAATCAATGCAATAATAGAAAGCAAGGCAATCACCCAAAATAAGCCAGACATGCCTAAATTAATGCTGACAATAGGGCCTAATAATAAAGCCAACATAAAGGCTATGCCTATTTGCACACCCACAAAAGCATTGGCTTTAGGGCGTTGATTCTCGCTAACGAAATCTGCTAAAAATGCCATCAATACCGCTGAAATAGCGCCTGCACCTTGCAAGGCTCTACCAATAACAACGCCTATAATGTCTGTTGAGTTGGCAGCCACAACACTACCAATAAAAAAGACAATAAGACCAATAATTAGCATGGGTTTACGACCATACTTGTCTGATAAATAGCCAAACGGAATTTGTAATAACGCTTGAGTTAAGCCATAAATACCAATGGTCAAACCTATTAAGTAAGGTGTGGTGCTGGTGTATTCACTGGCATAAACTGAAAATATAGGAAAAATCATAAACAAGCCCAGCATACGTGTGGCCATGATTAAAGAAATCTTAAATGCGAAAGTTCTTTCTTGTTTGTTCATTGACGCAGATTAAGAATCTTAGCCCTCTAAAGAGTAGTGTGGTGTATATGTAGGGTAACTGTTCTTTAGGACACGGCGTGCATCTTTTGCTAGTATGTTTGCATTAATAGCATCATAGTTATATGCCATTAAATGTAGTGCTGCAGGCACTGAAGGTGTGTTTGGATATTTTTCAATGATAAACTTAGTGCGGTTGATAGCGGCAATATTAGCCTTTTTTTGGGTATAGTAAATAGCCACAAACAACTCATGTCTTGATAGAATATTTCTAAGGATAACCAGATGGGTTTTGGCCTCTTCGGCATATTCAGTTTTGGGGAATTTATCAATCAATGCTAGGTAGTAGTTAAAGGCATCACGCACTGAATCGACATCACGCTGGGCATTGTCAGTAAGGTAGTCATCCAAAAATGAGCGAGATTTGTCTTGCGAAATAATGCCACGCAAATAATAAGCATACGGCGTTGAAAGATGTTTTGGATAAAGCTTAATATAATTATTTAAGCGATCAATGGCTTGATCGTAGTCTTGGTTCTTGTACAATGCATAGGCGATTTCTAATTTGGACTGTAGTGCATATTTTGAGGCAGGATAGGCCGCTTGTAACTGCTCAAAAAGCTCAATGGCTTTGTCTGTTGAACCTGATGAGGCTTGTTCTTTAGCTTGGGCAAAAAATGTCTTTGGTGACCAGCCTTTGGTAATGGATTCTCTTTTAACTTCTTCTTCTTGCCAAAAACAGCCATTAAGCAATAATGTTAAAAAAGGCAAGATGATGAATATTTTTTTCATAACTCAAGGCATTATTTATTATGGATATGTGAGGGCATTATACTGGCGTGGTTGTATTATAATGGCAAAGATTTATGCTTAAATTTAATTATATTGAATGAATTTACCTGATAAAAGAATTCTAATTAGCGAGCTGTGTGATACGCTAGAAAATTATATGTCTAAACAACAAATTGAGGGTGTTTATCAGGCTTATATTGTTGCAGCAATGGCACATGATGGGCAATACAGGCAATCGGGCGAGGCCTATGTATTTCACCCCATATCAGTTGCCATGATTTTGGCAGAGTTAAAACTAGACTATTATTGCATTGTGGCGGCAATATTGCATGATTGTATCGAGGATACTTCAGTCACTTATGAACAAATTAAGCGTGATTTTGGTGATGAAATTGCACACATTGTAGAAGGTGTCTCTAAATTAACTGGGTTAGAATTTCACTCAAACACAGACGAACAAGCACAAAATTTTAGAAAGTTGTTTTTAGCCATGAGTGATGACATGCGCGTTATGATAATCAAATTGGCAGATCGTTTGCACAATATGCGAACACTTGGCTCTATACGTCGGGACAAGCAACTTAGAATCGCCAAAGAAACGGTAGAAATACATGCACCCATTGCGCGCCGTTTGGGGCTTAATAGCATTAGGGTTGAACTTGATAATTTGTGTTTTGCCATTATTTATCCGTTTCGTAATAAGGTTTTGGCAAGTCAAATTAAAAAACAATGTGGCAATCGTAAAGAAATTATCAGCCATATCCAAGTTGAAATAAAAAATCGATTAAACCAAGAAGGCTTACCTAATGCTGACATTGATGGTCGTAGAAAGCAACCTTGCAGTATTTATAAAAAAATGAAAATCAAGCATTTGAAATTCTCTCAGGTGTTAGATATGTATGCGCTTAGGGTTATTGTGACTGATGTAGCGCAATGTTATCAAGCTTTGGGCATTATTCATAATTTGTATAAGCCATTACCGGGCAAGTTTAAAGATTATGTGGCATTGCCCAAATCAAATGGCTATCAGTCGTTACATACGGTGTTATTTGGTCCTAACAAGATTTTTATTGAAGTGCAAATTCGCTCATCTGACATGCATTTTATTTCAGAATACGGCATTGCCGCACATTGGCACTATAAGAGCAGTTCTAACCATAAATCAGAATTGGCTAATAACTGGCTGGGTTCATTGCTAGATATTCAACAAAATTCAGGCACTTCTATTGAGTTTTTGGAAGAAACCAAGACAGATTTGTTTCCTTCCGAGGTGTTTGTTTTTACCCCTGAAGGGGATATTATTCAGTTGCCTTATAAATCGACTGTGCTTGATTTTGCCTACATGGTGCATACCAGTATTGGCGATCACACTCTTAAAGCTAAAGTTGACCAAGTCGACACACCCATTTCCACCGAATTAAAATCAGGACAAACCATTGAAATTATCACCGATGATAAAGCCACGCCTAGGTCTTCTTGGTTGCAAATTGCTGTGACTGTCAAGGCCAGATCCTCAATCAAAGCGTATCTTAAAAATGAATCTGCTGCTGAACTAATCCAGTTGGGAGGGTATTTGTTAACCAATGCGCTGGATTATCAAAATATAGACACAAACGGCATTGATGAAGCTCAGTGGTTAGCATGCCTTAAAGCGTTAAATTGTGATTCTAAGGAAGATATGTACCTGAAAATTGGGTTGTCTGAGATTTTAGTATCAGTCGCACTGAACAAATTACAAGGTGATAATGCCAAGTATGCAGCTCAAAAAATTAGCATTCATAAAACCCAAGGCAAAGCCATTAGTTTTGCCTCTTGCTGCCATCCCATTCCTGGCGATAAAGTGGCTGGCGTTTTAACCACCTCTAAAGGCATGGTGATTCACAGAGTGATTTGCACTAACTTAGTTCGTGCTAAGAGTAAAAATGCACAATGGTTGAATATTGATTGGCAGGCGGATAAGGACGAGGAATTTAAAGCAATGATTGATGTTGATGTTGCCAACCAAAGAGGCACGCTTGCCTCTATTGCTAGTGTTATTTCGAAAATGAATATTAATATTGAGCACTTAGAGATTCAAGAAAAAGACAATGCCATCAAGTCACTCAACATGATAATTAGTGTTGCAAATATCACTCAATTAAATGAGATATTCGTGCAGTTAAAAACGCTAAAATTTGTTCGAGATGTGAGTAGAGTGTGATTTTAAAAAAGCCACTAAATTTTTACTCATACTAAACCTCAGTTTGGTTAAAATTAAGATTTAACTCAAGGTATTTTTTTATGAATTGGACAGATTCCCTAGATATTGCGATTGCTTTAGATGAGGCTCATCCAGAGGTTAATCCTAGTATTATTAATTTTGTTGACCTTAGACAGATGGTCATTACACTGGATGAGTTTGATGATGATGCAAACAAATCAGGCGAAAAAATCCTTGAAACCATCCAAATGAACTGGATAGAAGAAAAAGAATGAAGCAACTGCTTATTTTTGTTTTATCACTTTATACAAGTCTCACTTGGGCAGTGTTAGAAGTGACCATTCTCAAACAAGATGAAAACGCTTTTCCTATTGTTATTTCTGATTTTTCTGTTGTGGGTGATGCAAGCCGAGGCAAAACCATTGCGCGTGTTATGCGTGATAATTTTAACCGATCGGGTGAATTTAACGCCTCTAGTGCGAATTATGTGATTAGCAATAAGCCTAATTTTGACAAATGGAAGGCAAAAAAAATTGAAGCCATCGTGCTTGGTAAGTTAAAAAAAATCAGCAAAAAAGTCTTTAATGTCGAGATTGAACTGCTGGATGTTTATTCTAAGAAAACACTCTATAAGGATAAATTTGTCGTTCACAATAGTGGCATCAGAAGAATTGCACATTACTTGTCTGATCAAATTTATCATGCTTTGTTAGGCGAAAAAGGCTCTTTTGACACACGTCTAGCCTATATTACCGTTGTTAATAAAGGCAATGGCGAGCGTGAATATCGCTTAGAAATATCAGATTCTGATGCGCAAAACCCACAAACTATCTTAAAATCTAAGGAGCCTGTTTTATCACCTGCTTGGTCGCCCGACCAAAATAAAATTGCCTATGTGTCTTTTAGAAATGCTCGTTCAGAGGTGTTTATCCAATATCCATTTGTACGCCGAAAAACACAAAAACTGCCTTATTTTGATGGCATTGCCTCAGCACCATCTTGGCATCCAAATGGCAAAAGCCTTTTGCTCACGCTGTCTAAAAGTGGCAATAAAGATATTTACTCTTATCAATTAGCCTCTAAAAAACTAACGCGCCTAACCACAGATGTGAGCATTGATACTGAGGCAAGCTACTCGCCAGAGGGTGATAAAATTGTGTTCACCTCCAATCGTTCTGGGCAAGTACAAATCTACATTAAAGATTTAAAAACCAATAAAATCAACAGAGCAACCTTTAAAGGCAGATATAATTCCAAAGCCGTTTTTTCACCCGATGGTAAAAGTTTAGCAATGGTGCATAGGGTTGGCAAAGATTATCGTATTGCTTTGTTAGATATTGCCACTAAGGATTTGACCATTATGACGAGCAATCAATTAGACGAATCGCCGTTTTTTTCACCCAATGGCGATATGATTATCTTTGCTACTAATAAAGGTGGTTCTGGTGTACTTTCTGTGGTTTCAATATTGGGTCGTCAAACTTTTGAACTGGCTAGTAAAGCAGGCGAAGTTAGAGAACCAAATTGGTCACATTATTTAAAATAGGAGGCGTTAAATGTTAAAAATAATATCCATAATAACAGCGGTAGTGCTATTGTCATCATGTTCATCCATGGATAATTTGTATAAAAAAGTATTGCCTAAGCCAAGCATAGTGACCATTGAAGACAGAACGGGGAACACACAAGAAAATGTTATTGAGGCGGACCAGTCTAGTTTTCAATCACAAGGATTTTCTAAAAATAGTGCAAACACATCAAGCATTGTTGAGCCAGTTGTTGTCACAAATTTTAGAAACACAGACGTTAGTTTTGTTTTGTATTTTTCCTATGATGGCACTGAAATTGACGAAACTACAACCAAACAAATCATCAAACACGCCAACTTTATGCGCCACAACCCAACACTAAACTTACGCCTAGAAGGGCATGCAGACGAACGTGGCACACGCGAATACAACTTAGCACTGGGTGAAAATCGCGCTTTAAGCATTAAAGAAGTATTAGGCTTGTACGAACTTTCGTCAAGGGTTGAAGTTATCAGTTTTGGCGAGGAAAAGCCCGTACTACAACACCATGATGAAAATTCATGGCAGAAAAACAGACGTGTTGAATTTGTTTATCAATAAAGATTAATGCGCCATCTTGGTTTAATCACTTTTTTAAGTATTTTTGTCTGTCATCCTGTTAGTGCAGGCATTAATACAGACAAAGTGGTGATGAGCCATAATCAAAAAATTAAACGCTTAGTGCGTAAGAACAAAACTTTATTGGGCAAAATTGAGCTTTTAGAGCAACAACAAAAAATAAATGCTGGAAAAATCAAAGAGTTGTTTAATTTAACCACCTATCAAAAATCCAGCATTGTGGCGGAAAAAGCCACACTCAGAGTCAGGGAGCATGACAAAAAAGCCAAGCGTATTTATGCGCAGGCGCGCAGCCTATTAGTAACGGATCAATACGACCAAGCCATTAACTCATTTAAACAATATTTAGCCGCTTATCCGAATAACAATCACACCTCAGATGTGCACTATTGGCTGGCTAAATCCTATTTGGCTAAAGAGGATTTTTACAGTGCTAGAGATGTTTTTAACATTTTTCAGGCGCAAAACCCACGACATCATAAATTTCCTAATTCTTTGCTTGAATTGGCTAAAGTTTATATAGAATTTAAACAACAGGACAAAGCACGTGATTTATTAAACACAATGCTGGTTAAATTTCCCTCGCACAATGCGATTAACAAGGCCAAACAACTGCTTGGCAAAATCACCATCGCCAACCCAAAGATAGACAAATTAACAACCCATAAGTAAAGTGAAGGTTCTACCCATTCCTAATATTGCTTTAGAGGCACTGTCTTACGCCAACCCCACACGCTATCCATTTTTACTAGAAAGTGTTCATCATGATTCTAATAATCGTTTTTCAATACTATTTGCGCATCCTGGTAAGCAAATTGTACTAAATCACTTAGTGGAGTTTGATTTTTTAGACAAACTCACTGCCAGTATTGATACGCCATTTATTCACAGTGATTTGCCATTTTCTGGCGGTTGGTTTGTGTATCTCTCTTATGAATTAATTGGGCAAATAGAGCCGACTTTAAAGCAAACAATGCACACAAGCAGCCAACCTATTGCCATTGCCGTGCAAATTCCCACAGCGATTATTACTGATCACACTAATCAGCAAACTTATTTACTAGACCAATTTGCCAATCAACACAGAATAGACCAAGTATTGGCAGATATTAAGCAGTCAAAAGCCGTGCCTAAACGTAAATTGGCAGGCGCTTTATCCTCTGAGGATGAGACCAAATTTTTGTCAGGCGTGGCAAAGAGTCGTGAGTACATCAAAGCAGGGGATGTTTTTCAAGTAAACCTTTCAAGACAGTGGCAATACCACTTAACCAACAACATCACGCCAACCCAAATTTACCAAGCACTAAAGAAAACCAACCCCGCCCCATTCTCCGCACTGGCACAATTCCAAACGTTCAGCATTATTTCCTCCTCCCCTGAACGTCTATTTAGTGTGAATGGCAATATCATACAAACCAGACCCATTGCAGGCACTCATCCACGTGGCACAGGCAGTGAAGACAAACGCCTTAAACAACAACTCATCAACCACCCTAAAGAACAAGCAGAGCACATTATGCTACTTGATTTAGAGCGCAATGATTTGGGCAGGGTGTGCGAATACGGCAGCATCAAAGTTGATGAAATTATGGGATTAGAAAGCCATCCCTTTGTGCACCATATCGTTTCAAACATCAAAGGCAAAATCAAACCAAATACCACCATTAAACACCTGATTAGCGCACTATTTCCAGGTGGCACCATCACTGGCTGCCCTAAAATTCGCTGTATGCAAATTATTCAAGAGCTTGAACAAACCCCACGCCAAGCCTATACAGGTTCGCTAGGTTATATTAGTAGCAACGGCACAATGGATTTTAACATCCTCATTCGTACCATCAGCAAACAAGACAACCTACTAACTTTAAGAGCAGGAGCAGGCATTGTATTTGACTCTATCGCCACACAAGAACTACAAGAAACCAAGTACAAAGCCAAAGGCATACTTCAGATTTTTGCACAGCACTTGAATTGATAGAATTGGTGTTTTCTCTAGCAACTTACTAGCGTTAAATCAATAATTCTAAAGATTTACCCAGCACCGCTTGAATTCAGCCGATGCATTAGCGGTCTCGGCTGGAATGGTTTGTTAGAACGCTTTTCAAAATAATATAGCTTGCCCATGCTTGTTTTTATTTTGTGGGGAAAACCTCCCTTGGCTTTTATTTTGTTTTTTACGATCAGCAGATGATGTTTTAACTATATGTTTTTCTATTTCTCGTTCTAAAATATTTTGCTCATTTTGATAATTATTTATTCGCTCATTAGCCATATTTATGTATTCTTTTGATATATCTATACCAATATAATCATGTCCTAATAATTTAGCGGCTAATAATGTTGTGCCACTGCCTGCATAAGGGTCAATAATTATGCCTTTATTATCATCCATAATGGCATAAATTGCCCGCAAGGGTAATGTTAGTGGAAACGGGGCTGGATGTGGGTTTTTACCTTCAGGCATAAACCTCCAAACAGAAGTTAATTTGGCATGTTTAGATAATAATTCTGTGCCAATTTTTTTTTTATCAATCGGTTTATAAAGCCAATAAATGCGCTCCTCAACTTGCCAAAAACGCCAGCCTCTGATATTAGCTGCCAAACCTCTATCCCAAACAATCTCTTGGCGAATAGTCCAATCAGTTTGAGATAGCCAA
Organism: Candidatus Ruthturnera sp.; assembly: GCA_030599095.1. GTDB lineage: Bacteria > Pseudomonadota > Gammaproteobacteria > PS1 > Pseudothioglobaceae > Ruthia. Next base: position 35,366 of record JAUVOQ010000005.1, on the reverse strand, counting down.
CTCATAGGATGTAGTAATTCCCCTCTTTCCCAGCGAATTTTATGGTTATAGAAAAACGAGCCACCTAGTTTAATAGTGCGATATAACTCATTTAATACTTGAATTTGCTGTGCTTGATAATCATTTTCAGGCAGTTTATCGCAAGCAGTATCATATTTAACATTTTTAACCAACCAACCTTTTTTATTTTCTTGTTTATTATAAGGTGGCGAGGTAACGCCCATATCTACAGTTTCATCAGGCATATTTTGTAAAGCAGACAAAGTGTCATTACAAATAATTTTATTCATTTTATATCCAATAATTTCTGATAAAAATCCCGAACAATAAAATCTTGATAATCTTGTAAATTATTTGTACAATAGATTGTTTTTAATTTTTTACTATCAATAAAGTCTTTGTAAGCAAAATTAGCACCACGCAAATATTTACTAACTTCATCACCATTTGGAAAATATTTTTGTAGTTGCGACTCTAATTTATTGGTAAATGATTCTGTGGAAAATGGAAATTCTAATAAATAAATCAACTTTCCATCGACAAAACCACTAACCAACATATTTAGATTTTCTTGCTTATCTTTATTAAATCTCGCCCAAGTGTAATCAGTGAAATTACCATTACCTCTGAGCTTATGAAAGGTTTCTCTTGTGCCAGCTTGATAATCCTTAAAATCTTGACTGGATATATTTTTAGGCTTTGCCTCACAAGCAATAGATTTTCCAGTGGTAGTGTGTTTAAAGCCATTAAAGCCAATTTTATTGCTACTATGCTCATATCCTGCTAAAGAGACAGTGATAAATTCTCTCAAAGTTGATGAGTTTTTATCATTAATGTAAGTTGTTAATAAATCTGTAAATAGTGCGATAATTGCATCTTTTGAAAGATTATGTACTTGGGTTGCATATGCTCGATGTGATTCAATACTGTATGTTTTTAAGATTTTTGCTAATATTTCATTCATAGGTATATTTTACATGGTTGTTGAGTGTGATAGATGCGTTTGTATGTGTCCATAACACATTGCACTTTCTTCTATACTTTTCCTCATTCATTTTAATGTACTCAATCGGTGATATTTGCCCTAATGCATAATGCGTTGATAACTAAGTAACACAATTCCTGACACAAGGAGTGTTGAAATAAATTTGGTTTCAAGGTTCGGGTTAAGAATTCTATTTAGTTTTTCCAAACCTATTTTTTTAATGGTTAATTTTTCGCTCATATTTCCCTTAGAAAACTAACCATTATAAGGACATATTCCCTTATATTGCGATATTGAAATAAAAATATCTATATTTCTGAAAAATAAATATTTACTTGATATAAGCTATTGTACAAAAAATAACCAACCCAATCCACAATTTCAATTTAGCAAATGTAATAATAGAATAATTGATATTCTTTGTATTTTAATAGCATTAAGGTTGAAATTTAGAAGTCATGGGGTAGCGATACTCTCTTTGCCAAGGTATCAAAAGTGGTGTATTTATGGCGAGAATTTACTTTATTCTAAATAAATAATATTTATTCTATTTTTAAGTAAAAAACATGTATCATACGGTTTGGTTTGTTTAACAAACTGTCTTTTAATAATAACTAAAGGAGTAATTAAGATGTTAAAAACAAATAAACAAATTGCAAAAATTATCAGTGCAGTTTTTGTATTTTTTACGATATCTATCATAGGCACTTCAACAGTATTTGCTGCAGACGAAAGATTTGTGCTAATTAGTCATGCGCCAAATTCAGACTCTTGGTGGAACACAGTTAAAAATGCAATTAAAGTTGCTGGCAATCAAATGGGCGTTAGAGTGGAGTATCGCAATCCTATGACTGGTGATTTGGCTGATATGGCTAGAATTGTTCAGCAAACTGTGGCGAGCAATCCAGATGGCATTATAGTAACGATTGCTGATTACGACGTACTTAAAGGGCCGATTGTAAATGCAGTAGCAAAAGGCATTCCAGTCATTACAATTAACTCTGGTTCTCGCGAACAATCTGAAATGTTGGGTGCATTAGCACATATTGGACAGCCTGAATATGATGCTGGTTTTGGTGCAGGTAAAAGGGCTAAAGCGGCTGGGGTAACTAAGTTCTTGTGTGTTAATCATTATATAACCAACCCTGCATCTGTTGAACGTTGCCAAGGATTTTCTGACGCACTTGGGGTCAATCTAGGATCGCAAATGATTGATTCTGGGCAAGACCCAACGGAGATAAAAAATAAAGTGATTGCCCACCTAAGATCTAATCCAGACACTAATGGTATTGTTACCTTAGGACCACTTTCTGCACACCCAACTTTAGCGGCATTAAAATCAATGGGTCGTTCAGGCGATATTTTCTTTGGCACCTTTGACTTATCTAGTGAAATTGCTCAAGGTATAAAATCTGGTGTTATTTCATTTGCTATCGATCAACAGCCGTATCTGCAAGGCTATCTTCCAGTAGTTTTTCTAACCAATCTTTCTCGTTATGGTGTATTTCCGTCAGGTGCCATTAACTCAGGTCCTGGATTCATCGTAAAAAATAATATTGATTTGGTTGAAAAACATGCTGGAATATACCGTTAAAATTAAATGAGACCCCCTTACATAAGGCGTATTAATAAAATTATATTTATGATTGCTCTATAAACTTGATGTTAGAGTTTGTAGAAATAAGTATTATAAGGAGTTAAAAATTGTGTTTATGTTTAACAGTCTTGTTGAAAATAATTTAAAAATTATCTCTAAATTAAAAAAATCCTTGGCCAGACCAGACCTTGGTGCCATCACTGGGACTATTTTAGTTTTTTTATTTTTTATTTTAGTGGCTAGAGATACGGGTATGTTTTCCCTTGAAGGAACAATGAATTGGGGCATAGTCTCTTCCCAATTTATTATTATTGCAGTCGGCGCTTGTTTGTTGATGATTGCTGGAGAATTTGATCTTTCAGTAGGCTCTATGATAGGCTTTGCAGGTATTGTTATTGCTGTTACTTCGGTGGTTTGGGGTTGGCCTATTTGGCTTAGTATCATCATAGCTTTTATATTATCAATGCTATTAGGTGCTTTAATTGGTTTTATTGTTATTAAAACAAATTTGCCATCATTTATTGTCAGTCTTGCCTTTCTTTATATTCTTCGCGGTTTGACAATTTTTGGTTCAATCCATTCTACCCAGAAGACGATTATTGGTGGCATTAATGAAGTGTCAAAAGGGGATTGGCTGGCGCCACTTTTTGGTGGAAAAATTTTTACAGGTCTGTTTACATGGTTTGCAGAACAGGGCTGGATTGATGTTTTTGAATTTGGAACTAGGGCTGGACAGCCTATTGTAGATGGCATTCCTATGATGATTGTTTGGGCTGTTGTGCTCGTTATTTTTGCCCATTTTTTATTAAATTATACTCGTTTTGGGAATTGGATTTTTGCCTCTGGTGGTGATGCCAAAGCAGCCAGATATGTTGGCGTTCCTGTTGATAAAATTAAGATTTTAATGTTTGTTTTCACTGCTTTTTGTGCCACTGTATTTGCAACTTGCCAAGTCATTGAATTTGGCTCTGCATCAGCTGACAGGGGGGTTTTGAAAGAGTTTGAGGCCATTATTTCTGTGGTGATTGGCGGCGCACTCTTAACGGGTGGTTACGGTTCTGTAATTGGGGCTACTTTTGGCGCAATTATTTTTGGCGTGGTTCAGCAAGGTTTGTTTTTTATAGGTGTTGAAAGTTCACTTTTTAGAGTGTTCTTAGGCATAATTCTGTTGTTGTCTGTCATTTTTAACGCCCATATTCGTAAAATAATTATAGGAAAAGGGTAATGGAGACTCCGATAATGCAACTGACAGATATAGGAAAACATTTTTGTTCAATAAAAGCACTTTCGAATGTTTCAATTAAAATCATTCAAGGAGAGTGTCATTGTTTGTTGGGAGATAATGGTGCTGGCAAATCAACCTTTATTAAAATTATGTCTGGCGTGCATCAGCCCACCAGTGGGCAAATATATTTTAGTGGCGAAATGACCACCATTGAGAGTCCACGAAGTGCAATTGATTCTGGCATTGCAACTGTGTACCAAGATTTGGCGATGATTCCACTAATGTCGGTGATGAGAAATTTTTGGTTAGGTAGGGAGTTGGTTAAAAATATAGGTCCATTTAAGATTATGGACACTAAAAAATGCAATGCAATACTAATGCAAGAGATGGAAAAAATGGGCATTAGTTTGCATGACCCTAGTCAATCTGTTGGCACCCTTTCAGGTGGGGAAAAACAATCTGTTGCCATTGCACGAGCGGTTTATTTTGGTGCTAAAGTGTTAATATTAGACGAACCAACCTCTGCATTGGGCGTTTATCAAACTGAAAAAGTGCTAAAAACTATAGCAAAAGTACGAGAAAAAGGCATTGCTGTTGTGTTTATTTCCCATAACGTTAATCATGCTTTAGAAGTGGGCGATAAATTTACAGTGCTGTGTCGTGGAAAAACTCTAGGCACAGCAGTTCGTGGGAAGATTGATTATGCACAATTGCAATATATGATGTCTGGTGAAAAACTAAATTAATCTCAAAAAAATAGGAAAAAATAACACCATGTTAAATATATGTCTAATCGGGGCGGGAAGAATTGGGGTTGTTCATGCTCATGCAATAGTAACACAACAACAGGCAACGCTACATTCAGTAGTGGATTTTTTGCCAAAAGTTGCACAACAATTAGCCCATCAATATAAGGCAAAAAATCTAACTTTAGACGAAGCTTTTAATGATGATACTATTGATGCTTATGTTATTGCCAGCAGTACAAGCACCCATTCTGATTTAATCGAGGGATGTGCGCAGGTCAATAAACCTGTTTTTTGTGAAAAGCCTATTGATTTAGACATCAATCGAGCAAAAGCATGTGCCAAAATTGTCAAAGCAAGCGGTATTATTTGCATGATTGGTTTTAACAGAAGATTTGACCCGCATATCGCTAGTTTAAAAAACAAAATTGATGACAACCTTATTGGATCAATACAATCTTTATTGATTAATTCTCGTGATCCAGAGCCGCCTTCCCTAGATTATATTGCCAGTTCTGGTGGATTATTCTACGACATGATGATTCATGATTTTGATATGGCATGTTGGTTATTAAATGAAAAACCATCTAGCGTTTATGTGGCAGCCAGTGCTGTTGACAAGGGCATTGCAAGTTGTGGCGATGTGGATATTGCAAGTGTTATATTAACCACACAAAGTGGTGCAATTGCAACGATTATTAATGGACGTCAAGCCGCTTTTGGGTATGACCAAAGAATTGAAGTTTTTGGTGAAAATGGGATGTTACAAGTGCAAAATGTACTAGAAGACAATGTCATACTAAGTAATGCCCAAGGTATTAGCCGAGCTAAAGCAAAGTTTTTTTTCATGCAGAGGTATGCTAAGGCATTTCATAACGAATTAATACACTTTATCACTTCTATTCAGTTGGGCGTTAAACCAAGTATCAGTATTGAAGATGGTTTGTTGGCAATGCAAATTGCTGAGGCATCTATGGTGTCTCTTCAAAGCGGTAAAGTTGTTAATTTATAATAGAATTGATTAAATTAGGAGATGTCTTATGATTCCACAGGATGTTAATGGGTTAAATACTTTGTTGCAATCTAAATACGCCAAATTAAGTAAAAAAATGCAACTAATAGCTGTTTATATTATTGATCAACCACAACAGCTTGCTACAAATACCTTGGCGTCAATCGCTGATGATATTGGTGTATATCCATCAACTTTGGTGCGCTTCGCCCAAACCATGGGTTTTAGTGGTTTTACACAATTACAAAAGCTTTTTAAAGTTCGAATTACGCAAACTACAATTAATTATTCTCAGCGCATTGTTGATGTTAAAAAAGTAATTAAGGACGATATAAATACGAGTACGACAAGTATATTTCACGATATTATCGAGCGGAATATTGGCACAACTAAACTTTTATCTGAGCAAATTGATCCAGCCCTGATAGACAAATCTGTGAAAATGATATATGGGGCCAGTGAAGTGCTGGTGTGTGGCATAAATAGGGCATGTCCTGTGGTGGTGTATTTTAACTACATGTTGAATAATTTAGGCATACGTTGCCGTATTGCTGACAATATGAGCATGGGTAGTCCGCCACTAGATCATTGGTTTAGTGACAAGAGCGTGTTGATTGCTGTCACTTATAACCCTTATTCTTTTATTACCACTCAAATGGTAAAAATAGCAAAACAATCAAAAACAAAAGTTATTCTTATTACGGACACAGAGCTTAATCCTATAGCCGACCTTGCGGATCATTTGTTTATAGTGCACGAGGCAGAAATCCATACATTTAGATCATTAAATGCAACGCTGTGCTTGGCACAAACAATGTGTGTATCAATTGGTTATAATCAAAAAAAAACAGAAAACATGACACTGTTGTTACCACCCAACCTAACTTCAGATGGTTGTTATCAAAATATTACCCCAGAAACGGCAAGTTGGAAGTATGTTGGCTTTAAGGCTTATAAATTAGCGCCACAGCAAACGCTAACATGGTGTTATCCAAACATTGAATCATGTTTGATAATTTTATCGGGTAGAGCAGATATTACCATAGACAATCAGACATATTATAATGTTGGCGATAGGATGAGCGTTTTTGAAGACAAAAAACCTCACGCTGTCTATGCACCTAATGAAAGTCAAATATCAATCAAAGCTTCAACCACACTTGAGCTGGCTATAGCAACTGCACCCAGTTTTGGAAATCATCCTGCTAGATGGATAAAACCAGAACAGATGCAGTCTGAAACCCGAGGACAGGGTAGTAATACAAGGCATATTTGCAACATCTTGTCAGAGCAAGACAAGGCAGACAGTCTGTTACTGGTTGAAGTTAAAACACCTGCTGGAAATTGGTCTAGTTATCCGCCTCATAAGCATGACTGTGACAATCCGCCCATTGAGTCTTATTTAGAAGAAATTTACTACCACCGTATTAACCCCTCTCAAGGTTTTGTTTTTCAGCGAGTATATACAGATGATCTATCTATTGATGAGACCATGTCTGTGGCAGATAAATGTGTTGTTATGGTGCCTCGTGGTTATCATCCTGTTGGCGTGCCTTATGGCTATGACTCTTATTATTTAAACGTGATGGCTGGACCAAAACGCCAATGGATTTTCAAAAATCACCCCGATCATGTGTGGATGCTGAAGTTATGATGAAAAAATTAGATATTATTTGCCTAGGACGTGCGGCAGTGGATTTGTACGGGCAACAAATTGGATCTACTTTAGAAGATATGAGTAGTTTTGCCAAGTATCTTGGTGGTTCGTCTGCAAATATTGCTTATGGTTGCGCCAAGCTTGGACTTAGGTCTGCAATGCTCACTAGGGTCGGCGATGAGCATATGGGAAATTTTGTTCGTAAAGAATTAGCAAGTGTTGGGGTGGATGTTTCTCATGTCATGACTGATAAAGAGCGTTTAACGGGTTTGGTCATCTTAGGCATAAAAGATAAAGACACTTTTCCACTGATTTTTTATCGTCAAGACTGTGCAGATATGGCGTTAGATGAAAAAGATTTTACAGCTGAATTTATTGCCAGTAGCCAAGTGCTTTTAATTACAGGGACACATTTTTCAACACAAAACACTTATCGCACCAGCATGAAAGCCATTGAGTATGCTAAAGCAGCTAAAACTAAGGTGATTGTTGATATTGATTATCGTCCAGTGTTGTGGGGTCTTGCTGGACTAGGTGAGGGAGAATCTCGATTTGTGTCAAGTGCTAGCGTCAGTCAACATATACAAACCATATTGCCTTATTGTGATGTTATTGTTGGTACTGAAGAAGAGATTTATATTGCTGGTGGTAGCGAAGATATAATAACCGCCTTAAAACAAATTCGAAAATTAAGTAGTGCTGTTATTATTTTGAAGTTGGGTGCTTTGGGCTGTACAATAATTGAAAATGAGATCCCAAAAACTGATCATGATTTTGAAATTATTAAAGCTAAAAAAGTCGAAATATTAAATGTGCTTGGTGCTGGCGATGCTTTTATGGCTGGGTTTATGCGTGGTTACTTAAGGAAGGAGAGGCATAAAAAAAGTGCTGTTTATGCAAACGCCTGTGGCGCATTAACGGTTTCTCGACATGGTTGCGCACCAGCAATTCCAAGTGAAAGGGAATTATTTTACTATTTAGACAATGCACATAATATATTAGACCCAAGCCAAGATAAGATGCTTAACCATTTACACAGAGTTAGCATGAGGCGTAATATGCCAACAGAAGTTTGTGCCTTGGCGTTTGATCACCGTAAACAACTTTATGATTTGGCAATTCAATGTGGAGAAAATCCAAAAAAAATAACCAAATTAAAACAACTTTTAGTACAATCGGTCGAATCTAGCATCAACAAAATCGATTTTCCAGAGAAAAATACTGGTGTTCTGATTGATGATATTTATGGCAATGATGCGCTTTATTCTACTGCTGGCAAATCATGGTGGATTGCAAGACCAGTAGAATTGCCCTGCTCACGTCCGTTAGAATTTGAAGGCGAAGGTTCAATCGGATTAAAATTACAAACTTGGCCATTGACACATATTGTTAAATGCTTGGTGTTTTATCACCCAGATGACTCACTTGTGTTGAGGCTTAAACAAGAGCAGCAGTTGAAAAAGCTATATTGGGCTTGCGTTCAAAGCGGACACCAATTGTTGTTAGAAGTGATCCTGCCTGAAAAATCTGAAGATAATATAGTCACTATACCCAAAATATTAAAAAGGTTCTATCATCTTGGAATCAAGCCAGATTGGTGGAAATTACCCCCACTGCAAGATAAATCTTGGCAATTAATTGGCGATATTTTGTTGAATCATGATCCGCACTGTCAAGGGGTGCTTTTATTGGGATTATCGGCATCTATGGAAACTGTGAAAGAATCTTTTGCCATTGCTTCAAAGCATGAGGTCTGCAAAGGTTTTGCAATCGGTAGAACGATCTTTTACGAGCCAGCGAAGCGATGGATGCAGCATAAAATAAGCGATCAAGAATTAATTAATTCTGTGTCTAACAACTACATAGAATTAATAAAAACTTGGAAAGAGTACAAGCAAGCAGGTCATCAATGAAAACGATTAAGCTGACCATGGCACAAGCTGTTGTTAAATATTTATCAGCACAATATATCAATATTGATGATGAAATTCAGCCTGTGTTTGCTGGAGTTTTTGCTATTTTTGGGCATGGTAATGTTGCCAGTTTGGGGCAAGCGTTAGAACAGAATCAATCTAAACTAGCTACTTTTCGCGCGCATACTGAACAAGGCATGGTTCATGCGGCTGTGGCTTATGCCAAAGCGAATAAGCGCCAGAGGATGATGATTTGTACCAGTTCAATTGGTCCTGGTGCAACGAACATGCTGACTTCTGTGGCGTTGGCACATGTTAATAGGTTGCCAGTTTTATTATTGCCTAGTGATTATTTTGCCAGTCGCACCCCAGACCCAGTGTTGCAACAGTTAGAAAGTTTTTCAGATCCGACACTGAGTGTGAATGACTGTTTTAAGCCAATAAGTCGCTATTTTGACCGTATTATGCGAGCAGAGCAAATTATCAACAGTTTGCCAGTTGCGATGCAAACTTTATTAGACCCTGAATATTGTGGTCCAGTAACTTTGTCACTGCCTCAAGATGTGCAAGCCGAAGCATTTGATTATCCTGAAGAATTTTTTGCCAAACGTATTCACTACATTCGTCAAGCGCCATTAAACAATAGGGAATTAGAACAAGCTGTTGGTGTTTTATTGCAGTCTAAAAAGCCCCTTATTATTGCTGGTGGCGGGGTTTATTACGCAAAGGCATGTGAGACATTGCAGCAATTTTCAAAAAAATACAACATACCAGTGGCAGAAACACAAGCAGGCAAAGGCTCATTAGCATGGAATCATCCTAATTATGTTGGTGCTATTGGCGTGACTGGTTCTAGTGCGGCTAATGATATAGCACAACAGGCTGATGTTGTGCTTGCTATTGGTACTCGGCTACAAGATTTTACCACGGGTTCTAGAGTTCTATTTACACGCAAAAAAATCAAATTATTGCAGTTAAATGTTGGTCATTTTGATTCTATAAAACACAATGCATTATCATTATGCGCTGATGCAAAGCTAGGAATCTTGCAATTGGATCAAGGTTTATCAGGTTGGAAAGTAGAAAAAAAATGGCTCGCATTAGCTCAAAGAAAAATCGCCACATGGCATAGCTACTATGACCAAATTACCTCAATTGATGGCTCTACAAGTGCCATGGACAATTTGCCCACCGATGCGCAAGTATTGGGGCAAATAAAGCGCTATGGAAAAGCCAGTGACATTATCGTTTGTGCCGCAGGTGGATTGCCTGGCGAGCTGCATAAATTATGGCGAACAGAGCAAGTGGGTGGTTATCATGTTGAATATGGTTATTCCTGTATGGGTTATGAAATAGCAGGAGGACTGGGTGTGAAAATGGCCGAACCTGAGCGTGAAGTCATCGTGGTGGTTGGTGATGGTTCATATTTAATGCTTAATTCTGAACTGGCAAGTAGTGTCATGTTGGGATATAAAATAATAGTAATTGTATTAGACAACCGCGGCTTTGCTTGCATTAATCGTTTGCAAAATGCAACGGGTAATCGTTCATTTAATAATTTATTGAAAGATTGCCCCAGTATTGATTATGAACATTCAGAGGTTAATTTTGCATTACATGCAAAAGCTCTAGGCGCTGAATCTGAAAAAATTAATAACATACGAGAACTAAAACCAGCGCTTAATCGTGCACGATTATCACCAAAATCTTATTTGATAAGTTTGCTTACGGATTCCCATAAAGCCAGCTCTAAAGGCGGATTTTGGTGGGATGTTGCAGTGGCAGAAGTGCCATTTGATGCCAATAGTAAAAATATCTATCAAGCTTATAAAAAAGCAAAAACAAAACAGCCTTATTAGTACAGTGGTCTCTAATGGTGAATAAAAATAACAAATATTTTGGAGAATGAAATGAGTGTAAAAATAGGCATTAACCCAATTGCATGGACAAATGACGACATGCCTGAATTGGGAGAAAACACCTCTTTAGAACAATGCTTACAAGAAGGCAAAAGTGCAGGATATTCAGGCTTTGAATTGGGCAGCAAGTTTCCTCGTCAAGCCGATACTTTGCGTGCTATTTTGGTAAAACATAATATAGATTTAGTATCAGGTTGGTTTAGTGGTCAGTTATTAAATCAAAGTCTTGAGGACGAAATCAAAAGCATTGACTCACATTTACAGTTGTTAAAATCTTTTGGATCAAAAGTTATGGTGTATTGTGAAGTTGGCTCTTGTATTCATGGTAAGCGAGATATACCACTCTCACATCGACCAATAATGAACGATGAGCAGTGGAAATCATGGACAAATGATTTAAATCAATTGGCAAAATATACGCTATCACAGGGCGTACAGTTGAGCTACCATCATCATATGGGAACAGTTATCCAAACCCAAGAGGACATCGAAAAGTTAATGGCAATGACTACCACAGATCTTGGTTTGTTATTAGACACTGGGCATTTATTATTTAGTGGCGGAGATCCATTGACGGTTTATAAAAAATATAGTAATAGAGTAAATCACATTCATTGTAAAGACATCAGACAAGAAGTATTAAGCGGTGTATTAAACAAAGATTTGAGTTTTCTTGATGCTGTTTTAGATGGCGTATTTAGCGTCCCTGGTGACGGCTGTATAGATTTTGAAAGTTTGTTTAAGCAAATTTTTAAAACAAATTATCATGGCTGGCTGGTTGTTGAAGCAGAACAAGATCCAGATATTGCCGATCCTTTAATATATGCAAAAATAGGTTACAACAATGTACAAAAATACTGCAACCTTTTTGCCATTGAAATTGAATAAACAAGGCGACTTTAAACGTATTATTCATAATCATGCAAAGGTCTCTTTTAATATTAACCAATAGGAGGTAAAAAAATGACCACATTAAAACATCTTATTAATGGCAAAAAAATAACAGGCACTTCGGCTACAAAATTTAACATTTATAACCCTTCAACTGGAAAAGTTGTTAATCAAATACAGGGCGCAAGTGCAATGGATGTTTGTCAAGCTGTTGATGCTGCAGGATTAGCATTTGAAAGTTGGCGCAAGGTTACACCCTCTAAAAGAGCCCAAATTATGTTTAATTATCGAGATTTGCTGTATAAGAATCTTGATGAATTAGCACAACTTAATTCTATTGAGCATGGCAAAACATTGGCAGATTCTAAGGGTGAAGTTTTACGAGGCATTGAGGTTGTTGAATTTTGTAGTGCCATTAGTACACACCTAAAATCAGATTTTACAGCAGATGTTTCTACCAATATTGACAGCTATAATTTAAGGCAACCAATTGGCGTTTGTGCGGGCATAACGCCGTTTAATTTTCCAGCAATGGTGCCTATGTGGATGTACCCAGTTGCCATTGCTTGTGGCAACACCTTTATATTAAAACTCAGTGAAAAAGTACCATCGTGTGGTTTACGCATTAGCGAACTTATACATGAAGCAGGACTACCAAAAGGAGTGCTTAATACCATAGTTGGTGACAAGGAAGCGGTTGATGAAATATTGACCAATCCACAAATTAAAGCAATAAGTTTTGTTGGTTCTACTCCTGTTGGTGAATATATCTATCAACAAGGTTCAAAACATAACAAACGAGTTCAAGCGCTTTGCGGGGCAAAAAACCATATGATTGTAATGCCAGATGCAGATTTAGAACAAAGCACCAGTGCAATTATTGGCGCTGCTTATGGCTCTGCTGGTGAACGTTGCATGGCAATATCAGTGGTGGTTGCTGTTGGCAAAAAAACAGCAGACCAACTCATTGAATCTCTTATACCTCAAGTAAAGGCATTGAAAATTGGCGCCTATGATGAACTTGGTGTTGAAATGGGGCCTGTTATTTCTAGTCAAAGCCAAAAAAATATTCTTGATTATATCAAATCAGGTGTTGATGAAGGTGCCTCCCTTGTTGTTGATGGTCGACAAGCAACTAAGCAAAAAAAAGGCTTTTTTATCGGTGGTTGTTTGTTTGATCATGTAAAGTCTGGTATGTCAATTTATACCGATGAAATTTTTGGCCCTGTGTTATGTGTTGTTCGTGTTAATAATTATATTGAGGCTCTAAAACTTGTCAATGAGCATAAATATGGCAATGGCAGCACTATTTTCACTCGTGACGGTGATACGGCTAGGCATTTCACAAACCATGTACAGGTGGGCATGGTTGGCGTTAATATTCCTATCCCAGTGCCAGTTGCAATACATAGTTTTGGTGGATGGAAAAAGTCTTTGATTGGTGGCTCTGCAATTCATGGCATGGAAGGTGTGCGTTTTTATACTCAACTCAAAACAGTGACAAGTCGCTGGCCATCTGGCATTCGCAAAGGCACGCAATTCCATTTTGAAAGTGGCAAAGATGTTTAAATGAGGCATGTTTTAAACGAAGACACTAAACACCTAGATTACCAAACACCGCAAGCGGTGTTTGAATCAGGTATTATTAACCAACAAAAAATTGTACTAATTGTACTTTGAATTTAAAGTTAGGTTTTCTTAAAAAATATGTATGAGTAATATCTTTACAATTGGCAGGCATGGTTCTTTTCAGCTTCGTTATGGTTGGATAACAAAAGGCATTCAAGCGGTACAAAAAAGAGATAGTGCGAAAAAATTAGCCGATGTTTTTACCTCTGATGATGCAACAGTTAATTTGGGCGTTGGTAAAAATATGGTCGCCGCTATTCGTTATTGGTTGACAGCGACTAAAGTCATAAATAGTGGTTTAATCACAAAATTTGGTAAATTTTTAAATAAGAATGATGCTTATTTAGAAGACGATGCTTCTTTATGGCTGTTGCATTTAACACTTGCTCAAAACAAAAAATTAGCAACTTCAATTTACTGGTTATTTAATCATTTTCATCAAAATGAATTTAGTGCAGAAGAGGCAGGGAGTGCTTTTTTATCTTATGCAAGAGAAAATAACTGGAAGGGGTCAGAAAAAACCTTAAGAATGGATATTCAGGTGATTTTAAGAATGTATGCACCACACAAGTCAGCAAAAACTCAAATAGAAGATATGCTGGAGTCTCCTTTATCTTTGTTGGGTTTAATTAAATATTTTGATGGGAGGTATCATTTTTCCTTTAGTCTAAAAAATACACCAATTGAAGTTATTGCCCACAATATCAACGATAAATTTAGAGACAGTAAAACAGTTTCTATTCAAGATTTAATGTATGGCGACAATGCAGTTGCACCCGCTTTAAAAATAAGGGAAGATGAGTTAATTGCTATTTTGGAAAAAATAACACAAAAATATGATGATTATCATTTAAGAGAGGATGCGGGTATTTTCCAACTACATAAAAGCACCACCACTGATACCTATAAATATTTAGAAAAATATTATGCAGCTTAATAAATTAATTTCTGTTAAGGCAACGCTAACTAAATCTATTAACTTAGATAGAGATAAGTTGATCAAAGAATTGCTGGAAAGCTATGTTTTGACTTCAACAGCAATGCAAAATATTAAAAATATCATTAATACACAGAAAAATATTAATACCAATAAAGCATGGTCATTGATTGGTTCTTATGGTTCAGGAAAATCATCATTCGCTCTTTATTTAAGCCATTTACTTAGCAATCCAAAAACAACACTTAGTAAATTAGCGTGTAAAAAATTACGCACAGAAAACACTAATTTTGCAAGCGATATTGGCAAGCACTTAAAGGGCTCTAACGGTTATTGCGAAGTGCTAATTACAGGTAGTCCAGATTCACTTATTGCAGTATTTTTAAAAACATTAAAAACAAGTGTCATTGATTATTATGCGGCATTAGACATAACGGATGATACGAGTTTGACAATGATTGATAAATTACTATCTAATGAGAAGGTATCGTTATCCAAGGTCAGTAATCTAGTTGTTAATATTCAAAGTAACATTCAAGACAATGGTGGTAAAGGCTTGTTAATTGTTATTGATGAATTGGGTAAGTTTTTAGAATATTCAGCTCGGCATGAAAGTGATGATATTTTCTTATTACAGATACTTGCTGAGGCGACTTACGATAACAATATTTTATTGTTTGTTTTATTGCATCAGTCTTTTGAGCAATACGGTAAAAATCTAAACACCAAACTTAAAAATGAATGGACAAAAATACAAGGTAGATATGAAGTTTTGTCATTTGTAGAGACCGCCACTCAGTCGCTACATATTATGGGGCGAGTTTTCCAAAATCAATTAAGTAAAACACAACTAAAATCCATACAAATTAAAATAAAAAATACAGTTAAAATTCTTAAAGAAAATAACTTATTGCCTGCTTTACTTGACACAAAAACCGCTCACCGTTTATTTGAAAATTGCTACCCGCTACACCCAATAACAGCACTATTATTGCCTACTCTATGCCAAAAAGTGGCACAAAATGAAAGAACTTTGTTTAATTATTTAGGTGGTTCAGAGCCTTTCTCATTGACTAAAAAATTAGACAAACTGAAAGTAGGGGAGTTTGTCCTACCAGCAGATGTTTTTGATTACTTTTTAACAGGTCAAATATTAACCAATGATTTGCAAGTGCAAAGAACAGTAGTTGAGGCTAATAGTGCGATAGAACGATTTTCAACACATAATATGGAAGAGATAAGCCTGCTAAAAACCATTGGCTTATTAAATGTTATCCGCAAGATTCCAGCGTCAAAGCCATCATTAAAGTTGTGCGATGGTCTTTTTGAAGCAAACATCCAAAATCTTGAGAAACAATCCATTGTTTATTATCGAAAATTTAATAATGAATATCGAGTATGGCAAGGCAGTGATTTTGATATAAATGCCGAATTAGCCGAGCAAGAAGTGCAATTATGCGCATTGAATGTTGCAGATAAATTAAATAAAATCTCAGTTTTTTTGCCATTTGTTGCAAAAAAATACTCTATTGAAAAACACAGTTTGTTTTATTTTAAACCGTTTTTTGTTAATGTATCAGCATATAGGCAACAAGATGAACGAGCAACAAACCCAAGGATTATTTTTTGTTTAAGCAATACTTCGAAAGATAAAGAAATCTTTAAAACCAAATTAGTGCAATATTTCTCCCAGCAAGATATTTGTGTTTTATTGAATAATAGCGAACAAATTAAACAAGTTATTAAAAATCAAACAGCCTTAGAGTATATAAAAACGCATAACTCAGTCGTCCAACAAGACCCAGTGGTGCAAAGAGAGTTTAAATTATATTCAGCCAATGTTGAAAGAGAAGTAACTAATGAACTTAATAAAATTGTAGAAAGTCCTATGAACTGTTGCTGGTATCAAGACCAAAATCAGCAGTTTATAAATAATAAAAGAGACATTCAAAAATTACTTTCTAGCACTTTAGAAAGTATTTATTGCAAAACGCCAATTATTAAAAACGAGCTTATTAACAGGAGCAATCCATCAGCCCAGGCAAATGCAGGTCGTAGAAAACTATTAACAGCATTATTAAATAATTCTGACAAACAAGATTTAGGCATCAAGGCATATCCCGCAGAAAAAAGTATGTACAAGGCTATCTTAGAAAGTAATGGCATACATAAAAAAGTAAGGGGTGTTTGGAAAATTACACCACCTAAAAACCCTGCTTATTCAGAAGTCTGGAAAATAATAGAAAATTTTTTTAATGATGCCAAAGACCAAGCGCAAAATTTTTCTATTTTAGATGAAACCTTGACCCTGCCCCCTTTTGGCATTAAAAAACCAGTATTGCCTATTTTTTATATTGCAGTTTATTTGTTTAATAAAGATGAAATCGCTGTTTATGAAGACCGTTTTTATGTGCCATATTTTACAACCGAACATTTAGAACGTTTTTTAAAACGCCCAGATACTTTTACTTTTCAACAATTCAAAATAGAAGGGGTTACCCAATCATTTTTACAAGAATATGAAAACAGTTTGCTAAATGGGAAAAAAGCACCAAATGCATCAAAACTATTTCAAGCAATGGCAGTGTTTATGCAAGATATTCCGCCCTACACTAAACAAACTAAAAATATTTCCGAAGTAGCACAAAAAGTAAGAGATGCTTTTAAAAATAACAAAAGCCCCCAAGATTTATTATTTAGAAAACTACCAGAGGCGTGTGGTTTTGACAATGTTGCCGATGGGTTTGGTGAGACAATAAAGACTACTTTACAGGAAATTAAAAACGCTTACGCCACAATGCTTGAGGGCAAAATAAGCATACTTGCAAATAGATTAAATGGAAAAGAAAATATAAAATCAAAGCTTATTCATTATGGTTGTGCGTTAAATCAATATTCTTTTAATACAGAGGTCGAAAGATTTGTAAAGAGTATTAGTAATAATTTTGGCAATCTTGATGAATATTTAGAGAGAATTTTATCAACACTTATTAACAAGCCAATTAACAGTTGGAATGACCAAGATGCTACTTTAGCAGATAGATTACTTATAGAAAACATAAATTTAATTAAAAATCTATACGCTGTGCATGAAAAACATACCAGCCTTAACAAAAGAGATGAAAAAATTAAAAATGAAATTTTGGCATTACTAAAGGGAACAGAAAATAAATTAAGTATTGTGGGTGAATTGGTAAAAGAAGCAAATAATAAAATAGTTACCCAATCATTACGAATTATTTAAAGATGGCTAAAAAAATAAGACAGGTATTAGGTATTTCTGGTGGCAAGGATAGTGCAGCCTTAGCAATCTATCTTAAACAACAAAATAAAATCCCTGAGATGGAGTATTTTTTTACCGATACAGGAGTGGAGTTGCCTGAAATTTATACTTTTTTGGATAAATTAGAGATTTATTTAGGTCAAAAAATAATAAGATTAGGGAGTAAAAAAGATTTTTTTCATCATCTTAAAATGAAAGATGGAATGTTGCCATCACCACAACAGCGCTGGTGCACAAAAGAGATGAAATTAGCCCCTTTTGAAGAGTTTATTGGTAATGACGAATGTATTTCTTATATCGGTATCCGTGCCGATGAAAATCGTGAGGGTTATATTAGCAATAAAAAAAACATTAAACCAATGTTTCCTTTTATTGAGGATGGCTTGGTTAGGGAAGATATTTTTAACTTATTAAGAGAAACGGTAGGTATTCCAGAATATTATGAGTGGCGTAGTCGTTCAGGTTGTTTTTTTTGCTTTTTTCAACGCCGAGAAGAATGGATAGGGCTGTCTGAAAGACATCCCAAAGAGTTTGCTAGGGCTGTTGAAATGGAAAAGCAAGAAGGTGGAGAGGGCTATACATGGATTCAGGGCATGACACTAGAAGAGTTGGTTGATCGGAAAGATGAAATTCTGACAAATAGTAAGAAAAGAAAAGAGCAACTTGCAAAGAGAAAAGATAATCGCTCTTGGCAAGATATTTTAATAGAAGATGGGCAAGATGATGAGAATCAGGCTTGTTTGATTTGTAGTTTATGAATAAAGGGTAAAAGAATGAAGACAAATAAAAAATCATGGGGTCTGGGTATAGTTAATCGGAGAAAGAAAAGTACAAATGTAAATCCAGACTATCAAAGGGCTGGGGTATGGAATGAAAAAAATAATCAATTGCTCATTGATACAATGTTGCGAGAATATGACACACCTAAAATTTATTTGACCAATAGTAGTGAGGATAACTTTGAATATGAAGTGATTGACGGACAGCAAAGGTTGAGAGCTGTATGGGGTTTTTATAATGATGAATATGTATTAGGAGAAGCCTCAAGAAATCTGCCTATGGGAGATTTATTTGGAAAAAAATACAGTGAACTATCTGATGATATTAAAGACAAATTAGATGAATATGAATTATCTATAGTTATTATTGAAGATACTAATGACGAGGAAATTAGAGATTTATTTTTAAGGTTGCAAGAAGGGAAAACTCTTAACCCGCCAGAAAAAAGAAATGCCATGACCGGCAATATGAGAGACTTTATTGCTGATCTATCTAAAGAACATAAAGTGTTTCAAGTTACGATACCAAAGAAAGACGATAGAAATTTATATGCTGATTGGTTATCGCATGTTGTTTGTTTAGAGATTGCAGGTGGTGCAACAGATATGAAAGCACAAGACCTAAAAAAGATGTATGAGAATCATAAAACTTTCGATAAAAACTCTAAACATGCAAAAAACATTAAGAGAGTGCTTAATTTTATCTCCGAAGCATTTATGCTTAAAACCCCAGAGTTAGCAATTAAATGGGGATTCGTAGATTTCTATCTGTTAATATCTCTTTTAATGAAAGTTTATATTGTAAAAGATAAAGAGCAAAATTTTGCATCTTTTTATATTGCTTTTGAAGGGGATAGACGAAGTGTTGAAGATGCTGCTGAATTGATAAATGCTGGAGATAGTTGGTCGAAAGATTTGTATGAATATATCGATGCTTTTAATAAAAGTGGCGGTTTGAGAAAGAACATAGAAATTCGTAATCGTGCTTACACAAATAAGTTATTTAAAGAAATTTCAAGCTTAGAAACTCAAGACATTCAAAGATTATTTGATGAAAATCAAAAAATAGTGATGTGGCGTAGAGATAATGGAAAATGCAAACAATGCGGGTGTTCAGTTGAGTTTAAAGATATGCATGCTGACCATATTGAACCACACTCAAAAGGCGGAAAAACTAGTATAGAAAACGGACAAACTTTATGCGCTCTATGCAATCAGTCAAAAGGCAATAAGTAAAAAAATGACAATAATCCTAGCAATAAATTAAAAGATGGTCAATGTGCTTGCAGTTATTACTAGAAAAATTGCAAATGAGGTCTTAGATGCAAGAATGGTGAATCTTAAAAAATGAAACTGATAAAATCCTATTATTAACCAACAAAAAGTTGCACCTGGAACTTGAATGGGCGAATTTTAATATGGGTTAATTCCTTAGTTATTGTCCGCCATGTTAATCATGTCCAGTTGAGAGTTTGGTATGTTGATAAAGAGCCATCGGCAAAGGTTTGTTCTTGGGTGGTTATAACGTGCATTGTTTTTGGTTTGAATGTTGGTTTTCTTTTGGGTTTAATGCATAAGTCTCAAGTTTAATAAAATTTGTCATTTTGACAATCATCCATAGATGATGCATCTCAATAAGTCGTGCTTTTTATTACTGAAAACACGATTGCTAACGTATAATTCTGATAATTATTAATTGAATGATGATTAATGGCATTAATTGTACAAAAATACGGCGGTACTTCAGTTGCTTCGGTTGAGCGTATTCAAGCAGTTGCACAAAAAATCAAAGCATTTAAAGAGCTGGACAATCAGTTAATCGTAAGTGTGTCTGCCATGAGTGGTGAAACCAATCGAATGACTGAACTTGCACAAACCATTCAAGAGACGCCTTCTCTAAGAGAAATGGATGTTTTACTAACGACTGGCGAGCAAGAGACGATAGCTTTGCTTGCTATGGCGTTGCAACAGTTAGGTTGTGATGCGATTTCTTATACAGGTTCGCAAGTGCGCATTATGACTGATTCTGAGCACGGTAAAGCACGCATCAAGTCGATTGATGATCATCGCATCCGTCAAAGTTTGACCCAAGGCAAAGTTGTGGTGGTGGCAGGGTTTCAAGGTGTGGATGAAGAGGGGCACATTACCACATTAGGTCGTGGCGGTTCTGACACCACCGCTGTCGCACTTGCTGTTGCGCTTAAGGCTGATGAATGCCAAATTTATACCGATGTAGATGGCGTCTTTACAACCGACCCGCGTATTGAGCCGAATGCCAGAAAAATGAATGTTGTGAGTTATGAAGAGATGTTAGAGATGGCATCGCTCGGCTCAAAAGTTTTGCAAATTCGTTCCGTGGAGTTTGCATCAAAATACAAAGTACCACTAAGAGTATTATCATCTTTGATTGATAATCCAAAAGGTACGTTAATTACCAGTGAGGAAAATATTATGGAACAAGCAGTTATTTCAGGCATTGCTCATAATAAAGATGAGGCAAAATTAAGTTTAATCGGCGTGCCAGATGAACCCGGTATTGCATTTAAAATTCTAAGCCCAATTAGCGGTGCTAATATTGAAGTTGATATGATTGTGCAAAGTGTATCTGCACACGAGGGCTTAACTAATTTCGCTTTTACCATGCATAGAAATGACTTTAAAGCCGCTAGTGAAATCCTAGATTGTTTGTGTCAAGAATTAGGGGCAATGGCCGTCCAAAGTGACGACAAAGTGGTTAAAGTATCATTGGTGGGTATTGGTATGCGTTCTCATACGGGCATTGCTACGCAAATGTTTGAAGTGTTACATGATGAGGGTATTAATATTCAAATGATTTCCACCAGCGAAATTAAAATTTCAGTGGTGATTGATGAAAAGTATTTAGAATTAGCAGTACGTTCATTACACGCTGCATTTGAATTGGATAAGGAATAAAAATGCATACATTTGATGATAGAGATGGTTTAATTTGGTTTGATGGCGAGTGGGTTGATTGGCGTGAAGCCAAAGTCCATGTATTAACCCATACTTTGCACTATGGCATGGGCGTGTTTGAAGGGGTTCGTGCATACGAAACCAAAGATGGGTCGGCAATTTTTCGCCTTGAAGAGCACACCAACAGATTGTTTAATTCTGCCAAAATTATGAACATGGATATTGGTTTTTCCAAAGACGAACTTAACCAAGCCCAAAAAGATGCGGTTGTTAAAAATAATCTTGATAGTGCCTATATTCGTCCTATGTGCTTTTACGGCTCAGAAGGCATGGGATTACGTGCTGACGGGCTTAAGGTACACACCATTATTGCCGCTTGGGAATGGGGCTCGTATTTGGGTGAGGATAATATGAAAAATGGCATTCGCATTCGCACTTCAAGTTATGCACGCCATCATGTTAATGTTGCCATGACTAAAGCCAAGGCTAATGGCAATTACATTAATTCAATGTTAGCCTTACAAGAGGCGTTAACTGATGGTTATGATGAGGCATTAATGTTAGATGTTGATGGTTTTGTGGCTGAAGGCAGTGGCGAAAATATTTTTATTGTGCGAGATGGCGTTATTTACACGCCTGATTTAACCTCAGCATTGGCAGGCATTACCCGTGATACCGTATTCAAATTAGCAACTGATTTGGGCTATAAAGTGATTGAAAAACGCATTACTCGTGATGAAGTGTGCATTGCGGATGAGGCATTTTTTACAGGTACAGCAGCAGAGATAACCCCCATTCGTGAACTTGATAATCGTTCGATTGGTCTGGGCATACGTGGTCCAGTGACTGAGCAGTTACAAAGTTTATATTTTGATTGTGTTTATGGCAGGAATGAGCGATACCAACACTGGACTGCCAAGGGGTTTTGCCAATGAATTTATTCGTAGATGATTTTCAAAAAAAACAGGTTAGTTTTAACACTGTGAAAGAAAAAGATTTGCCATCTCACTGCCCACCACCAGAGGCGCAAAAGTGGAATATGCACCCCAAGGTATTTTTAAAATTCGACAAAAGCGGTCAAGCATCTTGCCCGTATTGTAGTGCCAACTACAAATTGGTATAAATTTTAATGAGTGGCAAGGCATCAAATGTTGTTTTAGTTGGGCCGATGGGTTCTGGCAAAACCTCAGTTGGTCGTCGTTTGGCCTGTGTTCTTAAGCGTGATTTTTTTGACTCAGACTTTGAGATAGTGGCGCGTACAGGCGTGTCTATTGACCATATTTTTGATGTAGAAGGTGAGCAAGGTTTTCGCAAGCGTGAAACACAAATGTTGGCTGATTTATGCGAGATTAAGAATATTGTCATTGCTACAGGCGGCGGTATTGTTATCAGTCCTAAAAACCGAGAAATGCTCAAGCGTGATAATTTTGTGGTGTATTTATCATCAACAATTGAACAATTACTCAAACGCACCATGAATTCTAAATCTAGACCATTACTTGAACAATCAAGCAATCGAGAGAAAACCATTCGTGACTTGGTACTAAAGCGCGAATCTTTATACAAACAAGTGTCCGATGTGGCAATTGACACCACAGGCAAGAAATTATACGCCATTATTAACGACATTAAAAAAGTCATCTCAGTATGAAAAAAAATCTAACCAGCGTATTGATTTTTGCCATTTGTCTTGATATTCAAGCAATGACACAGCATGAATTTATTCAGCGTTTAAAAGACACACATCCTTTTTTTACACAACTTGATTTGTCTGTAAAAATTAAACAAACTGATCAACAAGCAACCACGGCTAATCAAGATTGGGTCGTTGGTGTAAAAACTAATTTTAAAAGCGAAGATGCAAGCGACATTTCATCCGCAACTTATAATGATTTAGACACCACATTAGTTGATTTTTCAGTAACTAAAAAAATACTAAGTTCAGGCGCTGATATTACTCTCAAACACAATTTGAAAGAGAAAAACAAGGACAATTCCAATACCAATAGAAATAAATTTTCTATTGATTATGTTCACCCATTATTAAAAAATGCAAGCGGTATTAATGATCAACTAAATACAGATTTATCCAATATTGACATACAAATATCTAGGCTTGACGCCGCTGAACAACAAGAGGTTTTTATACTTGCCCAACTAAAGAAATTTGTTGATTTGACTTACGCTCAAGCGCGTTTAATGATTAACAATCAACGCCTAGATTTAGCCACTCAAGAATTAGCCTTGGTTAAGCAAAAATTTACCATGTCAGTGGTTGATAAAGTTGATGTATTGTTGCAAGAAGATGCTTATCAAAGCGCTAAACAGCAGCAACTTCAAGCCCGACAAGATTTAAATCTTTTACGTCATGAAATGGCGATTATTTTAGACATTAGTTTTTCTAATGTTAAGGCTGAATTTGATTTATATCAACACCATACAACTAATAATGATAATCTTAGACAATACTTATTGACCAATTCTAGAGTATTAAAAATAGCTGATTTAAACCAAGATCTGCTAAAACGTCAACTAAAGAGTGATAAAAGTAATTCAAAAGTACAGCTTGACTTGAGGCTTGGTATTAGCAGTGAAGGTGAAAGTCGCCACTATACAGACTCTATTTCTAACCAAAGTCCATCGTGGAATATTGGCTTGGATTTGGGTTATCCTATTGGCGGCACGCAAGCCAAGTCAGCGATTGAAAAAACACAAATAAAACTTGCCAGAGCCAAACAACAAAAGCAAGAACAATTATTAAATATCCATGCTAGAGCAAACGCATTAAAGCAAAAAATTCAGTATTTACTGGAAATACTTAACTCTAATAAAATGCAAATCAAAATTGCCAAGGCACGCACCAAAGAGGAAAAACGAAGATACAACAACGCCAATTCTCAAGCAAGTTTTGTTATTTCAGCACAAAACAATGAGCAAAATGCAAATCTTAACCATATTCAAGTAGCGAAAAATTATCAACAATCAGTGCTTGATTTCAAGGCAGTTATTGACCAATTATTACCGTGATAAATCCTGCTTTGAGCGATATAAACAACACTGGCATTTTATTTTTTAAGCCGTTAAAAACAACAAAAAATCCCTTATGAGCATTAAATACACGGTTGCCATTAAAGACATCCATGCTCATATTTTTAAACTTGTATTAACCCTAGACAACCCTAATCCGCTGGGGCAAGTATTTTCGTTACCCAATTGGATTCCTGGTAGTTATCTGATTCGTGATTTTGCTAAAAATATCATCAGCATTAAGGCTAAAAATCATCAGCAACAAATACCCATTAAAAAACTTGATAAAAACCATTGGATTGCCCATCCTTGTGAACATATACTTCGTGTTGAGTACGAAGTATATGCCTTTGATTTATCAGTTAGGTCGGCTTATTTAAACAACGAACGTGCCTTTTTTAATGGCAGTAGTTTGTTTTTGTTGCCTTTAGGATTTGAATCAAATTCATGCGAACTGAATATAAAGCCCGCCGATCAAAACCAAACATTAGGCAACTGGTCGTGTGCCACAGGTTTGAGCGCATTAGGCAATATGAACTTTATCGCTCATAATTATCAAGATTTGATTGACCATCCTGTAGAGATGGCAGATTTTACTAAGTTGGCGTTTGATGTGAAAGGCATTAGTCATAAAATGACAATCACTGGAAAGCACAACGCAGATATCAAGCGTCTAACAAAGGATTTAACGATTATATGCACTCACCATATTGATTTTTTTAATGGCACTATGCCATTTGATAAGTACTTATTTTTAACCCTAATTAGGGCAAATGCTTATGGTGGATTGGAGCATAAAAATTCAGCCAGCCTTATTTGCTCAAGAAAAGAAATGCCAGTACTTGGTGAGCATGACATAACACCTGAATACACCAAATTTTTAACCCTATGTTCGCATGAATATTTTCATGCTTGGTGGATTAAAACCATCAAACCTGCTGGCTTCCATCAACTGGATTTAAACACAGAAAACTATACCCAACAGTTATGGATTTTTGAAGGCTTTACGTCATATTATGATGAGTTGTCTTTATTGCGTGTGCAAATCTTAACACCAGAGCAATATTTAACTCTTTTTGCTCAAACCGTAACGCAAGTGCAACAATCCAAAGGCAGGCAAAGACAATCCTTGGCAGAATCTAGCTATGACACTTGGACTAAATTTTACCAACAAGATGAAAACGCCCCGAATGCCATTGTTAGTTATTACACCAAAGGCGCATTACTTGCCTTTGTGCTTGATATCAATATTAGACAACGCACCAATGACAAGGTGTCTTTGGACCATGTTTTAAAATTTGCTTGGGAAAATTGTCAAGAATTTGGGTTAGAAGATAACACCATACAAGGCATTGTTAATGATTTGGTTGATGATGATTTGTCTGATTTTTTCAACGATTATTTATATGGCGTAAAAGAGTTGCCACTACAACAAGCCTTTGCCTACGTTGGTGTGGATTGTGTCTTTAGTGTTAATAAAAAAGAACTGTCTAATTTTGGCATTAGTGCCAATACCAAAGCAGAATTTGCCAAAATTACGACTGTATTTTCAGGGACTTGTGCGCAAAAATCTGGGCTCTACGTGGGTGATAAAATCATCACCATTAATCATGAAAAAGTCAGTGGGTATAATTTGGTGGCAACCATCAATCAATACGCTATTAATGAGATTATTAAAGTGGGGATTTTAAGAGATGAATTATTACTCGAAATATCCGTTCACATAAGTGCTAGCGAGAAGACTTTTTGTACACTAAGTGTTCAAAATAATTTGAGTGCAGAAACTCTAAAAAGACAAAAAAAATGGTTTTCACAAGCAAAATAAACAGCCCTAAAAACACACCTAGTGTTAAATCTAGAATGGTTTTGCCAAAATTATTACTTAAACCAGTTGGGCGTGCAATGAGTGATTTTAAGATGATTAAAGAAGGCGATAAAGTGCTTTTGGCAGTATCTGGCGGCAAAGACTCATTAAGTTTGTTTCATATTTTGCGTCATTTTCTTGCCTCAGCCCCAATTCATTTTGAACTTGGCGTGGTCACGATTGACCCTCAAGTAGATGGCTTTGACCCTCAAGCTTTGGAAAGTTTTTTCAAACAATTTGACACAGCCTATTTTTTTGAAACCTTTCCAATAATGAAGCAGGCTGAAAAAAGTATGAAAGGCAATTCATATTGTTCTTTTTGTGCACGTATTAAGCGCGGATTGATGTACCAAGTGGCACGCCGTGAAGGCTACAACGTTTTAGCATTGGGACAACATTTAGACGATTTGGCTGAATCACTGATGATGTCAATGTGCCATAATGGAAAAATTCAAACCATGAAAGCACATTACATTAATGATGCAAAAGATTTACGCATTATTCGACCACTGGCGTATGTTCGAGAAAGGCAATTGGCTGACTTTGCCAAGATAACACGCTTACCCGTGATTAAAGATTCCTGCCCAGCTTGTTATAAAATGCCTACCGAGCGAGCGCATTTCAAGCAGTGGTTATTAAGCGAAGAAAAACGCACACCTAACTTATACAAAAACCTACTAAGTGCCATGAAACCTATGCTTGATGAAACTAAGGAGGCATTAAATGGTTAGGTTTATTCTTTGGCTCTTTTCAATCATGCCACTCAGATTAAACCATTTTATTGGTATGCTGATTGGTCAATATTTGTATTTAACCAAGTCTAATTCTAGGGTCGTGGTGAGTAAAAATATTAAACTTTGCTTTCCAAAATTAAGTTTAGAAGCACAACAAATACTGATTAAAAAATCACTCATAGAATTAGGCAAAAGCTTAACTGAATCGGGGTTTATTTGGTTTAAGGATTTTGATGATAATGCCAAATACGTAACAAAAACAATAGGCATACAACACCTTAAAAACGACAAAGCCGTTATCTTATTAGTACCCCATTTTGGCTGTTGGGAATTGACGGGTAGAATCGTATCACTATCTGAGCCAGTCGTATTTATGTATAAGATGTTAAAAGACAAACAGCAAAATACATGGCTGATCTCAAAACGTCATCAGGGCGATTTACTAATGGTGCCAGCCAACAAAAAAGGCGTTATTAAATTGCAAAGAGCAATTAATAACAAACAGCTGATTGCCATATTGCCCGACCAAGACCCAGGTAAAGTGGGTAGTATTTTAGCACCATTTTTCTCACAAAATGTACGCACGATGACTTTATTGGCAAGGCTTGCTAGAAAGAATAATGCCCAAGTGGTTATGGCTTGGGCAAAACGCCTGCCAAACGCTAAAGGTTATGAACTTCACCTTAACCCAATAAAAATACTATCTGATACCAATACACTTGAAGATGATGTGTCGCTGATGAATAAAGCCATTGAAGACTTGGTTACAACCCAACCAGAGCAATATTTATGGCATTACAAGCGTTTTAAATCAGTTGTTAAGTATTAGCCAATAAAGGAGACCACTGCATCAACCCATCACAATTTATGAAAAATGGCTTTGCCTAAAACAGCATTTTTTCCACCCAAAAACTCATCAAATAGCTGGCTATTCTCCTCATTTTTTGATGAAAAATGTACTATTTTGCTGCATGCTCTAATTCTAAGTCGCACTAGGTTAATGTAGTGGTCTTAAAGGTTTTTTACATACAAACGAAATTTAAGACATTAGGGTTGTGTGATATAATTTGACCATGAAATTTATTGAAGATATTCAAAGTATTTTTAATCGTGACCCTGCCGCCAGAAACACCTTTGAAATTATAACTTGCTATGCAGGCGTGCAAGCCATGTTGTTTTATCGTCTGGCGCATCGATTATGGCGATTAAAATTTAAATGGTTGGCAAGATTTATATCGTCATTAGCAAGGTGGTTTACAGGCATTGAAATTCATCCAGGCGCTGTTATTGGTCGGCGTTTTTTTATTGACCATGGGATGGGTGTGGTGATTGGTGAGACTGCTAAAATTGGCGATGATTGTACTTTATATCACGGGGTAACACTTGGTGGCACAACTTGGAAAAAAGGCCAGCGCCACCCCACATTAGGTAATAATGTCGTGATTGGCGCTGGTGCAAAAATACTAGGTCCAATCACATTGGGTGATCATGTCAGAGTAGGCTCAAATTCTGTTGTGGTCAAATCAATCAATGAGTCACAAACAGTTGCAGGTGTGCCTAGTAGGGTACTCAAAATCAGCGACACCAAATTAAATCATTTTGATTCTTATGCTGTGGGTGATGATGTTGATGATCCTACTGTTAAAGCTATTAATTCTATTTTGACACATTTACACAATGTGGATTTGCAGTTGCACAAAGTCTCAAAAGAATTGAACATTAAAGACCAAAAAGACACCTCTGTGAACAATTTGGAAATTGAAAGTAAATAACCATTTAATATTAAGGTTATTTACTTGACTAAATAACTTGGTTAAGTGTATAATCAATCTCGTTATTAACTAAAATCAGGACTGATATGCAATTAACAACCAAAGGTCGTTATGCAATAACTGCAATGTTAGATTTGGCATCTAACAATACTGAAAAGCCCATCACTTTGGACATTATCTCACAAAGGCAAAACATTTCATTGTCTTATTTGGAGCAATTATTTGCCAAGTTACGTCGCGCTGAATTGGTTAAAAGTGTGCGTGGTCCAGGTGGTGGTTATTTGCTTAATGCCAAAGCTTGCGATATTAATTTAACTCAAATTATTGAAGCAGTAGATGAGAATATTGATTTACGCCGTTGTAGGGGCATTAGAGGATGTCACAATGGGCGTCAATGTATTTCCCACCAATTGTGGTGCGAAGTTAGCGAACAAATTAGAGAATTTTTGAATGGCAAAACCTTGCAAATGGTCATTAACGATCACAACTCAAACAAAGGAATATAAACTATGTCAATCCCTACTTATATGGATTATTCAGCAACAACGCCCGTTGATGAGCGTGTTGCCCAAAAAATGATGCAATATTTAACCATGGATGGTGATTTTGGCAATCCAGCATCAAATTCTCATTATTATGGCTGGCAAGCCGATGAAGCCGTTAAAAAAGCCAGACAGCAAGTGGCTGATTTAGTGGGTGCTGATTCAAAAGAAATTGTTTGGACTTCGGGTGCAACTGAATCTGACAATCTAGCCATCAAAGGTATTGCACATTTTTATCACAAAAAAGGCAAGCATATTATCACCTTAAAAACTGAACACAAGGCTGTGCTAGACACCTGTCGGCAATTAGAGCGTGAAGGTTTTGAAGTAACCTATTTAGAGCCGATGCCAAATGGCTTATTGGACTTAAATGTTTTAAAAGAGGCCATGCGCAAAAATACGATATTGGTGTCAATCATGCATGTTAATAACGAAATTGGTGTGATTCAAGACATTCAAGCCATTGGTCATCTTTGTCGTCAAAAGAAGATTTTTTTTCATGTGGATGCGGCGCAATCAGCAGGCAAGGTGGCGATTGATTTATCAAAACTACCTGTTGATTTAATGAGTTTTTCAGCCCATAAAATTTATGGACCCAAAGGCATGGGTGCGCTCTATGTGCGTCGTAAGCCTCGCGTACGTATTGAGGCGCAAATGCATGGTGGTGGTCATGAGCGAGGTATGCGCTCAGGCACTCTAGCCACGCATCAAATTGTTGGCATGGGCGAGGCCTTTGCAATTGCACAAGCTGAAATGACCAAGGAAAATGCAAAAATTAGACGATTGCGTGATCGCCTATTAGCAGGTTTTGTTGACATGGAAGAGGTTGTGGTCAATGGCGATATGGATAGTCGCATTCCAGGCAATTTAAACATCAGTTTTAACTACGTTGAAGGCGAATCACTGATGATGGCTATTAATGACATTGCCGTGTCTTCAGGTTCGGCTTGCACCAGTTCAAGCCTTGAGCCATCGTATGTTTTACGTGCATTAGGCTTGAGTGATGAGCTAGCGCACTCATCAATTAGATTTACCATTGGGCGTTATACAACTGAAGCGCAAGTCGATAAAGCCATTGATCTAGTACGTGCTAAAGTTGATAAATTACGCGATTTATCACCACTTTGGGACATGTTCAAGGACGGCATTGATATTAGTAAAGTTGAGTGGACAGCTCATTAAAATAAGCGTAATAAATACAAGGGCTAAAGATTCACAACAAGACTAGAATAACGACAAGTACTTAATTAAAGGAGGAAAGAAATGGCATATGGCGAAAAAGTAATGGATCATTATGAAAATCCACGTAATGTAGGCGTATTAAACAAGGACGCTAAAAACGTTGGTACAGGTATGGTAGGTGCGCCTGCATGTGGAGATGTGATGCGCTTGCAAATTCAGGTTAATGATAACGGCGTGATTGAAGATGCCAAGTTTAAAACGTATGGTTGTGGTTCTGCGATTGCATCAAGCTCATTATTAACAGAATGGGTCAAGGGCAAAACACTGGATCAAGCGGCAGCAATTAAAAATTCTGATATTGCGCAAGAGTTATCTTTACCACCCGTTAAAATACATTGTTCAGTTTTGGCTGAAGACGCTATCAAAGCAGCCATTAATGACATTAAAAGCAAAGCCTAGGTTTAAATGGCAATTACTTTAACTCACCGTGCGGCAGGGCGTGTTGTTGATTTTTTAAGCAACCGTGGCTTTGGCATGGGCATTCGCCTTAGTGTACAAACCACAGGCTGTTCTGGTCTTGGTTATAACATGGAGTTTGTTGACAATGCTAATGATGATGATACTGTATTTGAAGACAATGGCGTTAAAGTTATTGTTGATGCAAAGAGTTTAATTTACTTAGATGGCACACAGGTTGATTACGTTAAAGAGGGGTTGAATGAAGGTTTTGAGTTTAACAATCCAAAT
The DNA here is from genome assembly GCA_030599095.1 of Candidatus Ruthturnera sp. Classification (GTDB taxonomy): domain Bacteria; phylum Pseudomonadota; class Gammaproteobacteria; order PS1; family Pseudothioglobaceae; genus Ruthia. The sequence continues at coordinate 3,991 of JAUVOQ010000005.1, read as the reverse complement.
GCTAAAGCGCAGTGTGGCTGTGGCGAATCGTTTACGGTTTAGTTGTTTAAAAAATGCAAAACTATTTTGAGTTGTTTTCATTAGTGCCTGATTTTGATATAAACATCACTAAACTTAACACTCAATATCAACAACAAGTTGCCAAATTTCACCCCGATAAATTTGCCTCTAGTAGCGACAAACAAAAGGTCTTAGCATTACAAAACACCTCATTAATCAACACAGCATTTGAGACCTTAAAATCCCCACTTAGTCGTGCTAATTATTTATTAGAATTAAACGGCATTAATGTATTTGATGAAAAAGACACCCAAATGAATGTTGATTTTTTAATCAGTCAAATCGAACTTAGGGAATCTTTAGAAGCAATCCAAATAGCAAAAGATGAATCGGCATTGGATACTTTTATTAAAGACATTAGTAATAGAATTAAGGATAATGTTAGAAAAATACATCAAGCGTTTATTGATAAAGATGATATAAAAAATAAGAACATGGTAAGAGAATTAAAATTTTATCAACAATTGCAACAGCAGGCAAATGCTTTAATGGATGAGTTATTATGAAAACACAAAAAATTAACCAAATGGAATCTAACATACTTAAATTAGAAAAAGCGCTACAAGGGATTGGAAAAAATGCTGAGTATAAGAAAAAGTATGCATCAAAAGTGAATGACGATTCTTTGAACACGCTCAGGGAAACGAAAAAACTTCGCCGAAATTGGATATAATGAACAAACCTATTCTAGTTGTTATTGCAGGACCTAATGGCTCAGGAAAGACAACCATTACCGAGAAATTATTAAAACATTCTTGGTTGAAAAATATGGTTTATATCAATCCTGACATTATCGCACAAGAAAAATTTGGTGGTTGGAATAATCAAGAGTCTTTTATTAAAGCCGCTAATTATGCACAAGATTTACGTCAAGATTGTATTAAAAATAAACAAAATTTAGTATTTGAGACAGTCTTTTCAACCGATGAAAAAGTTGAATTTGTTCAACAAGCAATACAAGCGGGTTATTTTGTGCGATTATTTTTTATTGCAACAGACGACCCAATTATTAATATACAAAGAATAGTATTGCGCTTTATCAATGGCGGTCATCAAGTGCCTATTGATAAAATTGTTAGTCGTTATTACAAGTCTATTGCTAATTGCATCAAACTCATTGATTATATTGATAGAGTTTATATTTATGATAATTCTGTTGATAATGTTGACCCTAAATTAATTTTTAGGGTTGTTAATAAGCTAAATAATCAAACAATTAAACAATACCAGCCTTTGTTTAATTGGGCACAAATTATTTATGATAGCGTTGAGTTTAATCAATAAATGGCACTATTACAAATATCAGAACCCGGTCAAAAAAGCGCACCACATCAGCATAAATTAGCGATTGGTATTGATTTAGGCACGACTAATTCATTGGTTGCATCCGTGATTAGTGGTCAAAGCAAAGTGCTCATGGATGACAATAACAAGGCAATTTTGCCCTCGGTTGTGCATTGTGGTAAAGATAATAAATTAACCGTTGGCTGTGATGCTTGCCCTTATGCAAACACCGATCCGACCAATACCATTATCTCAGTCAAACGCTTTATGGGGATCAGTTACAAAGAAGTCAGCGGGTTTAAAAATTGCCCTTATCAATTGCTTGAAAATGGCAACAATGTATTGTTTCGTACCGTTATGGGGGATTTATCCGCAGTTGAAATTTCTGCCAGTATTTTATCCTCACTTAAACAGCGCGCTGAAAAATCACTGGGTGGTACGTTATTTGGTGCCGTAATTACCGTACCTGCTTATTTTAACGATGCACAACGCCAAGCAACTAAAGATGCCGCAACCCTAGCAGGGTTTAAAACTTTACGTCTGCTTAATGAGCCAACAGCAGCAGCAGTTGCTTATGGCTTGGAGTCGGGTGAACAGGGCGTACATGCAATTTATGATTTAGGTGGTGGCACCTTTGATATTTCAATTTTGAGTTTTAATAAAGGCGTCTTCAAGGTATTAGCGACAGGTGGTGATTCTACCTTGGGCGGTGATGATTTTGATGCACTGATTGTTGATGATTGTATCAAGCAATTGGGCATTAGTCAGCTCTCACCTATCCAAATGCAAAAAATTAAGCAATTTTCACGCACTGCCAAAGAAACCCTGAGCAATCATCAGTTTGCAGAATTTGATTGCATTGAAAAGCCTTATCGCATTACTAAGAAAAAGTTTGAAACCCTAGCTAAAACACTCATTAAACGCACTTTATTATTAACCAAGCGAGCCCTTAGAGATGCACAAGTTGAGGCTCAAAGCATTAAAGATATTATTATGGTAGGTGGTTCTACACGTATGCCATTGGTTCGCTCTATGGTGGGTGATTTATTCAACAAACTGGTTTTGTGCGCTATTAATCCAGATGAAGTCGTTGCCAAAGGTGCAGCCATACAAGCCAATATTTTGGCTGGCAATAAATCACCAAACGACATGCTTTTATTAGATGTATTACCCTTATCACTTGGGCTTGAAACCATGGGCGGATTGGTAGAAAAAGTTATTCATCGCAACACCACAATCCCGATTATTCGTGCGCAAGAGTTTACCACCTTTAAAGATGGGCAAACAGCCATGAGTATTCATGTATTGCAAGGTGAAAGAGAGTTGGTTAAAGATTGCCGCTCATTGGCTAAATTTGATTTGCACGGCATTCCACCTATGGTAGCAGGTAGTGCTCGCATTCAAATAGAGTTTCAAGTGGATGCTGATGGCTTGTTATCTGTGAGCGCTGTTGAACAAATATCAGGCGTTAAAACAAACATCACCATCAAACCATCTTACGGATTAACAGATGTACAAATGCAAAAAATGCTTAAAGACTCTATTCTATTTGCCAAAGCCGACATTCAAATCAGGCAACTTCATGAAACCCAAGTAGAAGCAGACAGAGCCATTCAAGCCGTAGATTCAGCACTTAAAAAAGACCAGCACATGCTTGATGATAAAATGCTTAACAATATTTTAAGCGCAAGAACCATACTGTTTAACATCGCTCATTCTGATAATCAAAAAGCCATTAAAACTGCCATTGACAATCTTCAAAACAGTTGTTTAAAATTTGTTGAAATACGCATGAACAGTGCTGTTATGAAAGCCATGCAAGGTCATAATATTGATGAATTTTAACAAAAATATTTAGGAAGTCTATATGCCACAAATTATTGTACTACCTCATCGGCAATTATGCCCAGAAGGCATTGTTATTCAAACCCAATCAGGCACTAGTGTTTGTAACGCACTACTTGCCAACGATGTTGAAATTGAGCACGCTTGTGAAATGTCAAACGCTTGCACAACTTGCCATGTTTACCTGCGCGAGGGATTTGATTCAGTACAACAATCAGACGAAACTGAAGACGACTTACTAGACAAAGCCTGGGGTTTAGACCCAGATTCCCGCCTATCTTGCCAAACAATTATGAGCAACACCGACTTGGTCATTGAAATCCCCAAATACACCATCAATCAAGTCTCTGAAAATAAATAAGAGTAGCGATTTTTTTCAAAATCCAATGCCAAAGCCCATGCCATAACATTTCCATCAACAACATTATTGTTTCATATTTTTTAACAAATGCCAAAATAAATCAGTATAACTTTGCACTAGTTATCCCATTTATAAAAAATAACACAATCTAAATAAGGCATATTATGCTCTTTATCAACATCACTTTAATCCAATGAAATCCAATGAGCAGACTAATAACATTGCCACAGAAAATATTTGATTATGCAGAGGTCTTAAATTGTGTAGTAGAAAATGGATGAAACTAGTTTGGTTATTTTTTATGGGTCATGACAACTTAAGCATGTTTAAAAACCTGTTAAAGTACCGTCATGAAAGTAAAAAACAAGTATGTAATTCGTTCACGTATTTCAGAGACCAAATTTAGACAAATAATTTTGTTGTTTTCTGAGGATTTGAGTG
>JAUVOQ010000054.1 GCA_030599095.1 Candidatus Ruthturnera sp. | reverse complement strand
ATTATTAGCAGACCATCACTTTCGAGTCAAACGCACTGTGCTGTTACCATAAATGACATACACTTGATCACCAACCCTCAATCCTTGCTTAGACTTTTGCACAAAAGCTTTCATTGTGCCACTGCTTAGTTTGATTAGAAATTCAAATCCAGTATCAGCCGTGGTATTCTCTTCAATGGCTCTACCTGCGATTGCACCTAATAAGCCACCAACAATAGCACCTGCAACTTTATTGCTATCACTACTACCGACTGCGTTAGCACCAGCGGCAGCACCTAGCACTGTACCAATGCCAGAACCCATGCCTTTAGAGCCTGATAATTGAATGTGCTTAATAGCAATAACGTGACCTTCTACCACGCTAGATAATTGATTGGTCTCAGTAGCAGAATAGGTATTCGCACCTCTGTCATCTTGGGTAAAACGATTCATTGAAGATTGACAAGATGTTAAAAATACCACAGACAATACTAATGCTATCGCTGTTACTTTGTTTTTCATTTGTTGACCTTTTCTTTTAGGACTTTGCCCGCTTTAAAGGCGGCCACTTTTGAGCCTGCAATTTGCATGGCTTCACCTGTTTGTGGGTTGCGCCCAGTTCGGGCGACACGCTCTCTAACTAAGAAACAACCAAAGCCAGTTAACTGCACAGTGTCGCCACTAACTAATGTTAAGGTGATTGCATCTGCTTTAGTTAGCGTTGTATCTTGTGCGAAATTGTGTTTTGTTCATTTATTTACTCCATGCTGTTAGGTTGCTTAAAATTTGCCAAAATTAGATTTTGGTATTTTCCGTATTTTGGACTTTTCTAAGGTTGGTTATGTCCAACTATACCTTATGCCAGTTGATGATGTTGTGTGCATCATCAAGCTCTGATAGAGATTTATAGCCTACAACAAGAGAATCTGAAAATGAGTTTTTCTGGGTGTTTTCCAAGATATTTAGAGTATTTTTATAGTTGTTTTAGATGTGTGTTATTTTACTAGATTCGTGGTTTTTGTTTGATTTATGCAAAGGTCTCAAAATATTTGTTAAATCTAATTTTTTTAACGAGCTACTGAAAAACAATATTTCTTTTCCTTTTCTAGATTTATATGCAGAATGATTAAGGGAGTATTTTTTAATAAATTTAGAGGATACCCAACTATATATTTTTTCTATTTCTGGTGTATTGTCATAAGAAATAATCCAATTTATATTTTTAATATTTTTAATTTTATCCGCCACTTCTTTATGTTGATTATCTTTATAGTGATTCATATATAAAGAATATCCTTTTAAATAATAAGGAGGGTCAAAATAAAAAATTGTTTGACTATTATTAGATTCTTTCTGTATTTTTTTAATTAGTTTAAGAGCATCAAGATTATAAATTTTGATTTGCTTTTTGTGTTTAGCAATTAGTTTAATTTTTTTTATAAGTTCTTTTTTATTAAAACGACAATTTATTTTATATTTTCCGTTTTGTCTCTGCCCTCCAATGACACCTGCATTTATAATTCCTGAGATATTTGTCCTATTGAGAAAAAAAGTAGAAAAACCTAAATTTAAGAGATTTTCTTTTGATTTATTTTTTTGTATATTTTTTGCTTTCTGCCAATTTTCAATACTTATTTCTGTGTTTTCAATTAAATCACAAAGTTTTTTTGTATTTCTTAATACAGAATGCCAAAAAGCATAAATTGATCTATCAAAATCATTGATGGTTATGTTTTTGACTTTGCCCTCTAACAGAAGATACAACGCAACAGAAGCACCACCTGCATAAGGTTCTACATAGTGAGCACTAATATTATTATCTATACAAATTTTTGCGATAAATTTCGATAATCTATTTTTTCCTCCTGGGTATCTTAAAGGGGAATAAAACATTATTTATTTTCTTTTATGTCTAATAATTGCTCAAATAAAGGATATAAAAAATCCCAAAATCCGTTCAAAAATTGTTTGCTGACATAGTGTGTGTTTTTACCATGAATGTAGCCATTTAAAGTATCTAAAGAATAATGGTTATCATTCGGATTTAATAGTCTACCAACAACCCTTGTACTATTTTGATTTAATTTGTTATTTTTCTTAAGGTATTCTAGCCTCTGCTTCAATGTCACATGTTGTAACTTCTTGTTGTTGTAATGTTTCTCAATATCCTCTACCATTCCCTCTGATTCAATATATTCTAAGACCGACAAATCAAAAAACACACGTAAAACTATGGATATAGAGTATTCACGAGTAAAACACAAACTTTCTAACTCCTTAAAAATTGCTTCTAATTTGTGATTTGTGGTAATTAATTGACAATTAGATGGAACTAATTTTTTTCTATAAGGGTTGTCTCTTATATTGTCATTTGGTGGTGTTGGTGTTTGTTGGATATTGGTTTCTGGTTTTTTTGCATTTTGATCGTCTTCATTGTTTTGTGGTTCTAAGTTGCCCGTATTTTCAAGACTTACATGTGGCAATGTATCCAAAATTGCTGGCAATTTATCTTTGGTAAAACGAGTGCTTACCTCGTTAGCAATAATTTGCTTGATTAATGCGGCAAAAGCCTTGTAAAAACTTTGTTTATTAGAAACAATCTTTACATCTACTCCGTCATACTCTATCCCCCACTGCTCTCTAAACTCTGTCATACTTAAAAATCTTTCTAAAACTGTCATTGGGAAGCGATGTGAATTAGCCAGTTTAAGTTCTTCCTGAGTTAATTCTCTATTTACTTCAGGTAATTTTATAAAATCTTTTATTTTTAAAAATCTTATAGTCTGCTCTAACTCACTTTGTGTTAAGCCTGTTTTAAATTGAATTTTTGAAAGGTCTCCCTGATATTTATCATATAGTCCTGAAATCCATCTTTGCTGCTGTTCTCTACTCCAAAATCTGTTCAATGATGTAACGCTATTTCTTTGGTTGATATACCATTCAGCATCTTCAAATGATGGAGCAACATTAACTTTAATTTTTTTAAAACTAGACTTTTCTATTTGGCTCGCATATTTTCTAATAGAGCCTCTAATACTTTTTGGAGCTTTTCCAGGATTTCGCAATAACTTTAATGCTGCAACTCTTCGATTTCCTTCAGCAACATAATATTTCTGATTTGTCTCATTTTTCCAAACAATAATTGGATCAGCAGGGATAAAGCCCTCAGTAGCAATTGATTTAATCAACTTCATAAAATGAATACGCTCAGTCCCTGAAATAAAATCTTTTACAAAATCATTTACACTAATATGTTTTCCCTCTGGATTAAGGCGGGGGTTGTCTGCCCATAAACGCAATTGGTCAACAGATCTAGGTGTTTTTACTTCAAGCCAATCGTAATTTTCACTCATAATGTACTCTTTTCTTTAGGTGTGCTATCATGCTATATTTGATAGAAAATATTCTACATATTCTACTCTAGAATAGAGCGAAGTAGTTTTTTTACTGCCTTGGGTCGTTATAGTTTTTCTTGGTCTTGTCCCCAACACCATTTTCTCACGCCATGTTTTAAAACAAGCCTCTTGTTTTTTATCTTTGGCAGTGAATTTACATTTAGGCTTATCAAAATAACCTGTACAGCTCCAGAAATAGCCTTTTTTGTCTTTTATACGGCGTAGTAGTTTCTCACAATCAGGACAATTAAACTCATCTGTTTTTCCTTAAATACGGGCTTGCCTTTGTTATCTTTGGCGGTTGTTTTGCAGTTTGGATAATTGCTGCAAGCTCAGTACTTGCCATATTGACCAGCTCTAAGTGTCATTTGTCCTTTGCAGGTAGGACACTCAATTGTTTTTACACCTAAATCACTACTACTTAGTTTTAGTTCACTGATGATTTGAAGTAGATGGCTCAAATGATCCACCTCAGTTTTTACAAACTCATCCAGCCCAAGCTCTTTATTTGTTATTTGTGTTAGTCTGGCTTCCATGATTGCTGTAGAACCCGCGTCTTTAATTTCTATAGGCACCATTGAGATTAAAGTCTTGCCAATTTGGGTTGATATTAGAGACTTTTTATCTTCAGTGATAAAATCTCTTTGTTTTAAGGTTTTAATAATATTAGCCCTTGTTGCTTGCTTTTTTAATCGTCTCAGTGCCGATTAAATTGGATATTTCTTTCATGGTGTCTGCTGATAATTGTGTGAACACAACTTTAAATGCCGTGGTTGATACCAATGTTTTGGTCACCTCAGCACCATAAACTTCGACGGGTTGGCTTAAGGATTGCATGATAAAAAATCACCGCTAATTTTTGTCCTCTGGATAAATCGGGTGCCTTAATGAGTTGGGTCATTTTGGAGGGTGTAAATTAAACTGTGTAAATACGTAGACTAGTATACTTTTAACTTTTAATTTGTATCATGCGCTCATCAAGAATGGAGTGCCATTGACGGTGGCGTTCTGTAACCATGTAAACGGCAACTTGTTTTTTTGATTCGTTTAGCTCGTAAACAACTATGTAGTTATCAAAAACGAAAAATCTAATGCTGTCTTTATAAGACGCTCCACCAAAAGGCAGGGTAGCCAAAGTGTTTTTTGTACGCTCTTGTAGTTTGTCGATAAAGTTAAGAGCGTTTTGAGGACTGTCTTGGGCTATATAGTCAAGGATTCCGTAAAAATTTTGATTGGCTATGTCCGTGAAAATAACTTCATAATTCATGTGTTAGGCAGGGTTAGACATGTATTTGCCTTTGACATACTCACGGGCTTTATCAAAGTAAATATCGTCGGCAATAGTTACCTTGCCTCCCTCTACTTGTTGGCGACCTAGGGTTATACACTCATCAAGTTGCCTGCTTATGTATGACTTGATTTGATTTCTTAAAGCTTCACGTATTACCTCGCTAGCAGAGGCATAGTATCCAGTTTGCATTTGACTAGATACGTATTCTTCTAGGTCTTTGGTAAGTGATATGTTCATAAGAGCCTATCGTTAAAAAATAAAATTCCACTATCCAGTATATCAAATTGAATCCTTAAATTCAGTGATTTGTCCATCTATTAACAATCGTAAGATTTTTAATCATGATGATTCGACATTTAAGATTATCTTTTTAGCCATTGAGGCAGCCAGTAAGAAATGGACAATGTCAATATGTAATTGGTCTGGGACAATAAATCAGATTTATAATCTTGCATGAAGAAAGGCTAACATACTATGTCTAATAGTCAAGTGATAATCAAGAAAATTCCCTATATTTAAGACTCCCATATTTTAAATTTAAGCCACTTTTACCTATGTTGCCTTATCGTGCCAGTCAACAAAGCAGCCCCACCTACCCAGACGCTTCATTCTCAACCACTAAGTTTTTGTTGATAGCATGAAAAACTTAGTGGTTGAGAATGAAGCGTCTGGGTAGGTGGGGCTGCTTTGTTGGTTGTTTGAGGTGTAGTGCTGTTTCTGCTTTATTGATTGTTTAAGGTCTACAACAAGAGAATCGAATCTGCAAATGAGTTTTGCTGAGTGTTTTTACAAGACATGTAGAGTATTTTTTATAGTTGTTTTTAGATGTGCGTTATTTTACCAGATTCGTGGTTTTTGTTTGAATTAGGCACTATTAACCAACAAAAAGTTGCACTTTGAATTTGAAATTTGAAGTTAGGTAGATTGATAAGATGTCAGTTTACAGAAAATAAATTTGCTTAACCTCTTTTTTTTATGCTAGTATAGCAATTGACATTTGAAAAAACTATGTAATGAATATTCTTGAGCCTTAACTAATTAAGATAGTTGAGACACATATGTTTTATTGTAATATCTTATATCAAGTTATTTATATTTTGTTTTTAATGATGAAAAGTGTGATATTTTTGCATGGTTTTATTTTGGATATAGGTATATAAGGAAATACTTCCTATATAATGATATAGGGTTAGGTGTTGATATTTTCCCAATCAGCACTATAGTTGTACACAGAGAAAAACCATAAAGTATATTAGAATGAAAGAAATTCAAAAAAGATTTAAGTTTAGTGGAATGATTCATAGCGATGACGTTGTGCATTCATGCAGTTTACATGCTGAACAAGCTAAAAAAAGCGTACCATCCATCATAATCGCACCATACTATGTACTAGTTCCTATTGGTCCAAATGTTCCTCAGTATTCACCAACAATAATTGGTAAATCAACAGAATATAATCCTTCAGAAAATTGTGACGGCAATTTTATGTCGTATAAATTTCAGCCAAACAATAACTGTTATAACTATGCAACTAATGTTGCTACTAATTCATTTGCGCAACCAGGAAGGATGACAGGAGAGCCTTTATCTAGTGGGTATACTGCTCAAGATGTTGTTGATGCAGCTGTTTCCGATGGACTAAGGTACGTTGGGACAACACGCAAAGCATTAGATGACTATGCAAAAAATGCAGAATCGGGACATTTTGTAGCTTTAATGATTTCAACTCCAGATTCTTCAGTATTTTGGAAAGGAGATTATCATTGGGCTCGTTTGGATGATCTTAAGACAAACTCATGGTCACAAAAGGATGGTGGAGACCAAGTCACGAATTTTGATTTTGCTGGTAACTTAATTAAAGATCCAAGTACTGCAAATTGGACAGTTAATCAAGGACTCATGATACAAGGCGATCCAAGTGATATTTTTGTCTCATATGATTTCTTTACTTACATGTTCGTCCCTTATAGCGGTCATGGAATTAATATTATTTAAGGGTCTTAACTAGTTAAGCGGACGGCTAAAAGTGTCATGGCTTTTGCAATATGTTTCTGAACTTATACAACCATAAAGGAGAGGTTAAAATGAAAAAAATTCAAAAAAAATTTAATAATATAAAAATAATTAAAAGCGAGTACAGCAGTGTATTAGTTAATAATTCATCTGAACACAACAAAACGAGCAAGAATAGTAATTCTTTGGGTTCTATTACTCCAAAATCATTATATGTTATAAAGTATATAGCTGAAAACACAGCAATGTTGCATATATAACATATATTTCTGCACACCTTAGAAACACTCTAAACCTTAGAGTGTTTTTATTTATTTAATGATTTCTGTATATGATTTTTAATAAAGATATAAAAACAGATATAAATAATGTCCTAACATACATAGATTCTTTTGTAAAGCAGTTTAAAAAGGAAGGTTTTAATGCATGTGAAGTAGTAATTGACATTAAAAAATTAGAGGAAGTTTTAAAGCAAATGGCTTTAAACTTTCCTCATTGCGATGGATTGGAGTCTGCTAGTCCTTTTAAAAAAGCATCCAACTTTGTCAGTTGGTTTATGGCAATTAGACCGATAGAAAAACATTTTTTAGAAAAATCAGATAGTATCTTGCTTTCTCAGTATGATATCAATGCTATTATTTCTTTACAAATCGCAATAGGAGCACTGTATGGGTCGACAATTAAAAATGAAAAGGTACTAAAAGTTATATCTGAATATTTATATTTGTCTGATCATTCATATTTTGACATCCTTGAAGCAATAGAAGATAGTTGCACAAATGAAAATAGTGAAAAGGTAGAACCACTTAATCAAAAAATGCTTTCAGTTCTTTTTGAACAGATAGTTTATAAAACAAATCCCCATTGTCAATACCCCTATGATAATAGTACAAAAGATGATATTGATATTATAGATAAAAAGCACAAAGAATTAAATAAAAAGTTTAAAGAAAAAATTATTTCTCGGTGTTTTAAATGTAATTATTCTGTTATAAAAGATGGAAATTTTTGTCCTATTTGCAACGAAGACTCTTGGTAATTTATTCGCTGTTTAACGCTTTGATTGAGTCGCTCAATCATGTTGCTTGTTCTAAGTCGTTTTCTATTAAATTCGCATAACGGTCAAGCCAAACACCATTAAACCCTCTAGAATGTTATCCTCAGCCCACTGGGCTAACTTTGGTGTACTGGATTGATATTTATCAAAGCAACGCTAATATCTACCAACCCTTGCCCCAGTCCTAGATTTAACAATATTCCTCTGAACACCTCGATGACCACCAATAATTTTCTTGTAGTTTGACTCTTTTAACATGCCCCTAAGAAGTTTAACCGTATCCAAATCCTTATTTTTCCTGAATATCTTAATAGCCTCTTTAATTTGCGTGCTTTGCCTAATGGCAAAACTCTCAAGCGCTCGTCTGCGGTGTAAAAATTCAGTCCTAGTTGGTTTCTTCTTAATGAGGATGTTTTGTTTTTTATAATCGTTAAATTTATCCTGTATTTTCTCTTCACGCTTTAGCATTGTTTTAGCAACAAACTCAATTTGCTGCTTTAATTCTGGCGTTAATTCTTTATCATTGATAACAATTGAAGAGACTCCTTTAGGATTGCGCTTTAATTTGTATTTATTAGAGCCAATGGTTCTAGCCACTTTAACTAAAACAGAGTCAAAGACTTTGTTTTGAGTTCTATTCATGGTTAAAGTAAATGTGCTAGATTTGGCTTTGGACTTAGATTTGGATTTAGGTTTATCTGGGTAGATTGTAGCCTTAGCATTGGCAAATTTGTAATTCTTAGATCGTGCACCAACCTTAACAAGATTATCAATCTTGCGTTCAATGGTTTTAGCCTTCTCAGCGTTATAATAATCTTTACCAGCAAGCTTGGTATCAATATCATCCAGTTCTTTGTAAACCTTAATGGCCGCTTCTGATTTTGCAAGCTGTGCGCCTTTTTCAATCTCTTTTAAATCAAAGCCCTCTATGATCTTTTTTCTAATGCCTTTAAGTTCTTTAAGCGCTGCACTCTTTTGATTAAGTGACAACTGTTTGTTAGCACCCACCTTGCGCAGCATTGAATCGGTTTGTTTGAGTAAGTATTTATACTTAGTCAGACCATCACTAGAACGCCCAGCCATTTGTTTTTCTATTTTTTGCCTGATGAGACTATTAAACTGATTTCTAACCGTCTTTTGAACCTCTGGTGATAATTCTTTAATGTCT
>JAUVOQ010000049.1 GCA_030599095.1 Candidatus Ruthturnera sp. | reverse complement strand
TCTATGAATAATAATGATGGGCATATATTTAATGCAATTAAATTTAGTAAAATAAGTACAATATTTGTAAGTATTTTTGGCGATGAGAATAGTGAATCGAATGTTAAATTAAAAGAAAATGCTATGAGATATTTAAAAGAAAATAATAATGTAGTAGAGTTTTATCAAGCTGAATCAGCAAAAGTATGGGATAACAATTCATTCCAGCCGACTGCTAATTCGTCAGCTGAATTCAAGCGTTAGGTGTATAAATGGCAAAATATATTTTTATTTCCTTTTAGATTGTTGTGGAATATTATTGTTACTGGTTTAATTATTACTGGCTTTGTGTTGTGGTTTGGATTTATTTTTGGGTCAGTGATTGGGGCAATACTTATTCTTATTTTCGCACCAGATTTATTTTTATTGCCTCCTACTATTGACACCGATGTATACTAAAATATGGAATAAGGATTAAATTATGAAAACAATTATTGAAAAAGATGGTGATGGTTATTTAGCCAAAGTAGAAGGACATCAAAATTTATTTGCATTTGCTTATTCTGAAAAAGATGCAATTATAGAATTAAAAAATGTTGTTGAAATGATGATGGATTATCATCTTGAACAAGTAAATAATGAAAGAATTATCAGGAATGAATTAGCCCATGCGGTAGAATAATATGCCGTTTAAGTATAGAGAATTTGAAAGAAAATTAACAAAACTTGGCTATAAAGTTGTGCGTCAAAAAGGTTCGCATGTCATATTTTCAGATGGTAAAAATACTTTTCCAGTACCGAATCACGGTTCAAAAGACATTTCTCCTGGTGTTGAAAGGCAACTATTAAGAATACTAGATTTAACAATTGATGAATTTAGAAATATCAAGTAGAGTACCTAACAAATCATTCTAGCGGACTGCTGATGCATCCGCTGAATTCAGGCGTTAGCCATTTTATCGCCAATGACTAGTATATTTAATCAACATAGGCGTAGAAAGGAAATATTGCCATGAAAATTCAAAGACTAATTTACTTGCTACTAATCTCCTTTTTATCGGGTGTGCTAGTAGCGGTTATAAAATAACCTATAATATGTAATGGAAAAAACAAGGGCTATACCCCTGTTACATTGAATTATTCACCTTTTGGCACCCCAAAAACCTTTTTTTTTATTTGATTTATTTTCTTGAGAATGACTATTTTTGCCGTATCTAGGTTTGTTGCGATTTTTGGGCTTCTTGGGTTTTTTATTTTTTGGTGGTAATGGTTTTTTGCCTAATTCTGGCAGGTTGTGATCTGGCACAAATCCTTCTACCATGACACGATCTAATTTATTTTGAATAAGGCGTTCAATATCAAATAATTGCTTGGCTTCATCAGCACTAACCAATGAAATTGCCTCACCTTTTGAACCAGCGCGACCCGTACGACCAACGCGATGTACATAATCTTCTGGCACATGTGGCAGGTCAAAGTTAACGACATGTGGCAACTGGTCAATATCAATACCTCTTGCGGCAATATCAGTTGCCACCAGCACGTTCACCTTGGCATTTTTAAAATCTGCCAAAGCTCTTGTACGTGCGCCTTGACTTTTATTGCCATGAATAGCGGTTGCACTAATTTTTTTCTTTTCTAATTGAGTGGCAATACGATTTGCACCGTGCTTAGTGCGACTAAATACCAGCACCTGATACCAACTATGTTCTTGGATAAGGTGTGTTAGTAGCGCTTGTTTTTTGGATTTGTCAACGGGATGAATCCATTGTTTTACTGCTTTAACGGTGGAATTTCTCGGGGTCACTGATATTTCTACAGGGCTATTAACTAAACTTTTTGCCAGTTGACGGATGTCATTAGAAAAAGTGGCTGAAAACATAAGTGTTTGTTTTTTTGGTGGTAAAATCTTTAAAATTCGCTTAATATCGTGAATAAACCCCATATCTAGCATTCTATCTGCTTCATCAAACACAACGATTTCTAGCGTGTCAAATTTTACTGCATTTTGAGAATACAAATCTAATAACCGACCTGGCGTGGCAACTAAAATATCAACCCCTGCACGCAATTTTTGCATTTGTGGATTAATCTTTACACCACCAAATACTACGCTTGATTTAAGGGCTAAATACTTGCCATAAGTCGCCACACTATCGCTGACTTGTGCGGCTAATTCGCGCGTGGGGGTTAAAATTAGCGTACGAACCTGATTAGATTTTGTGGGGTTTCCTCTTGATAAAATTTCAAGAATTGGCAGTGTAAATCCTGCTGTTTTTCCTGTGCCAGTTTGGGCGGCAGCCATCACATCCTTGCCCTCTAAAATAGCGGGAATTGCTTGAACTTGTATCGGCGATGGTTCGTTGTATCCTTGTTGTTTGATGGCTTTAAGAATGGCATCAGATAAGCCTAATTTTGAAAAACTCATAAGAGAATATTTTAAATAAAGAAGGGCATTTTACATTAGCATCTTGAGACCACTGCATTAACTCAGTGCATTTATAAGTTGTGCATGAAAATGGACAAGCTTTAAAGGTTTTTAGGCATCTTCTTCTGGTGTGCGTGTTTTGATACTGAGCGCATGAAGTGTGCCATTGGTAATTTCTTCATCCATAACAGCAAGTACCATTTTTTGCCTAACCAATAGTGACATACCCTCAAAAATTGGCGAAACTACCTTGGTTGAACAACTACAACCATCGCCCTCTACAGTGACTGTTGAATTTTCTATGCCTGCTTGGATTTTTGCTTGGATTTCTGCTAATGTCATCACTTATGCTCCAAACGCACCTTTAAGTGCAAAGAAAAATAAAATAGACATGATTGCACCTGCAGGTAGCGTGATTAACCAAGACAGGAAAATGGTATTAATAACCCGCATATTAAGTGCCGCCACACCTCTAGCAATACCAACACCCAGCACTGCTCCTACCAAAACCTGAGTGGTTGATACAGGAATGCCTGTTGATGAAGCCAAAACCACCGTTGTTGCGGCGGCTAATTCAGCAGCAAAACCACGAGAAGGCGTAAGTTCTGTAATGCTTTTGCCAATGGTTTTCATCACCTTGAACCCATAAGTCACTAGTCCGAACACAATACCACCACCACCAACCAACAAAACCCATGAAGGAATGGCGCTTTTTGAGGCAATATCGCCACCCGTCTCTACAATACTATAAACCGCAGCCAATGGACCAATGGCATTGGCAACATCGTTAGATCCATGTGCAAATGCCATGGCAGATGCGGTAATTACCATAAGCACAGCAAAAAGTTTTTCCATATTGGCATAATGAAAATCTTTATCATCCTTAGGGTTTATCTTGATGCGCCTCATAATAAATACAGCGATAACAGCTGCCAAAATACCAACTGCCACTGCAATCATCAAACTTAAAGAGGTATCTTTAGAGATATATTTTAAAGCCTCAACATGTTTAATACCCTTAAATAGTGTGACCAATGCAATGATAAAACCAACAAAAAATACATAAAAAGGCAAATATTTCTTAGCATTGGCTAGCGGATCTTTGGTGTCAATCACTAAAAATTGTAAACTTTTAAAGATAATAATGGCGAGCGTGCCAGCGAGCACTGGAGATGCCACCCAACTCATCACGATTTTAATCACCTTATCCCAAGCAACCGCATCAACACCTACACCTACCGCACCAAAACCAACAATAGCACCAACAATTGAATGTGTCGTGGAAACTGGCCAGCCCAAAGATGAGGCAATTAACAACCAAGTACCTGCTGCTAAAAGTGAAGCGAGCATACCATATACCAATAAGTGCGGATTGTCGGTAAATAGTGCCGCATCTAGAATGCCTTTACGAATGGTCGCAGTCACCTCTCCGCCCGCAAGAATTGCACCAGCAAATTCAAAAATAATCGCAATAACAACCGCTTGTCTAAAGGTAATCGCACCAGAACCTACCGAAGTACCCATGGCATTAGCAACATCATTGGCACCAATACCCCAAGCCATAAACAAACCAAATCCAATCGCCAACATAATCAAAATATCAGCATAATTTGCAATAATTTCCATAATAACCTTCTTATCTTGCGAGCAGCACTTCTAATCTTGAGCCAACCTTCTGTGCAGCATCTGCAAGCTCACCCAACCATTCTACAGCGCGATAATAAAATATAACATCAACGGGTGGTAAGCTAGATTCTAGTGGGAATAATTTGACACGAATTTCATGTTGAATTTTATCGGATTTGCTTTCAAGTTCGTTCACATCCTTAATAATAGAGCCAACAACCTTACGTTCACGACTGCCAAATGCAGTTTCTAGCAACTCATCCAATTCATTAACAGCTTTAAGTGCCATGGACGATGTTTTGATACAAACCTTGGTGAGCTCTATAATGTCATCAAAAATCTTATCTGGCAGAGTCATTTTGCGATTAATCATCAAACCCGAAACATCTTTAGTAATATTGGCAATAGAGTCTTGAATAAGCAATAAATCAAGCAAATCTCTGCGTGAAAAAGGCATCATAAATGTTGAAGGCAAACTCAAACGCAACTTCTTTTTAAGAACGTCTGCCTTGTATTCTTTAGTACTGATGTCGCCTCTAATTTTTTCAGCTTGCACCCAATCTTGAGCGTGGATGGCAATCATAAAGCCATTGAGTTCTGAAATACATGAGTGCACTTGTGTCATGTGTTTTTGTAATGGACTAATGGGTGATTTACCAAATAGACCGTCAATTATATTTTTAGCCATCTTTTTCTCTTTTTATTTATTTTGTTTTTTTAGTATCTTCAAACGTGAATTTTCTATAAAAAAGATGAGTTGTCAACCTTATTTTTCATATTTTTTTTAGGCACTAAATTTATCTGATCTTCGTCAAATAAAATACGCCACTCCCCTCTTTGTAAACCATCAAACTAACCACTCTTAATCCCTATTATTAAAAGGATAACAAGAATAATGCCAACAAAAATCATACTTGGAATTAGCCAATAAATTACATCCATTTTTATTAAAAAACAACATTAATGTCCTTTATTTTTTAACCATCTAGTAAGAATTTTTTTATCAATCTTTCTCATTTTTGATAAAAACGCATTAAATCTTACTCATTTAAATGACACAACATATCTATCAATTTGAGACTTTTGCATCATTATGGATGATTAATAAAATGACAGTGTTTCTGCTATAATTCTAAACATTATATGTGATCGAATTTTAAACCCAGAGCATGAACCTAGATTATCTTGATTTTGAACAACCCATTGCCGAGCTGGAAGAAAAAATACAAGCACTTGATAATATTAAAGACAAAGTAGACATTGTTAATGAGATGAAAGCGCTTAAAGTCAAAAGCGGTGCTTTGACTAAAAAAATATTCTCCTCTTTAAGCGACTGGCAAATATCCCAACTAGCACGCCACCCAAAGCGCCTTTATACGCTTGATTATATTCCTCATGTGTTTGATGAGTTTACTGAACTACACGGCGATCGAACCTATGGTGATGACCACGCCATTATTGCTGGCATTGCCACATTAGATGCTCAACCAGTGATGTTTATTGGTCAGCAAAAAGGGCGAACCACTCAAGAAAAACTCAAGCACAATTTTGGTATGCCTAGGCCTGAAGGCTATCGCAAGGCCTTGCGTTTAATGAAATTGGCTGAAAAATTCTCAATGCCGATTGTTACTTTTATTGACACGCCTGGCGCTTACCCTGGTGTTGGCGCTGAAGAGCGAGGTCAAAGTGAAGCCATTGCCAAAAACCTATTTGAAATGTCAACCCTTGCAACGCCCATTATCTCGGTAATAATTGGCGAAGGTGGCTCTGGTGGCGCGCTAGCAATTGGCGTGGCAGATATAACCATGATGTTTAAATACAGTATTTACTCCGTGATTTCTCCAGAAGGCTGCGCCTCCATTTTGTATAAAGATACAACCAAGGCCAGCCTTGCAGCAGAATCTTTAAAATTAACCTCAACCCATCTTAAAGAAGAAGGATTGATTGATATCATTATTGATGAGCCATTAGGTGGCATCCACCGCGACCCTTCGCAATCAAAAGTGCTACTAAAAAAAGCATTAACACAAGAACTCAATAAAATTAAACAACTGTCAATAAAGCAGTTGTTACAAAATAGACAAGAAAAACTCTTAAGTTTTGGAAGATTTAAAGACTAAAGATTTATTTCTTGAAGGCAAGCAAATTGTCCTTGGCTTTAGTGGTGGCATTGATTCTGTCGTACTGTTACATTATTTAAATACACACTATCCCAACAAAACAAGAGTCATTCATTACAATCATCATTTGTCTCAATATTGTAACGAATGGGATAAATTTTGCAAAAAACTATGCTCAAGCCTTAATATTGCCTACTTAAATATTGATTTATCTTTTAATAATACATCTAATATCGAAGAAAATGCACGTAAAAAACGCTATCATTCACTATCTAACTCATTAAAAAAAAATGAGATACTTTGCACAGCACATCATCAGAACGACCAAGCAGAAACTCTACTTCTACAACTGTTTCGTGGTAGTGGCATCAAAGGATTAGCCGCCATGCCTAAAGAAAAGCCTTTAGGCAAAGGCATTCACTATCGCCCTTTTTTAGCGATTAACAAGTCTCAAATTATCAACTATGCTAAAAATAATAAATTAAGCTGGATAGAAGATGATAGCAACAAAAACACTGATTTTAGGCGTAATTTTTTGCGTTTAGAAATTCTACCTAAATTATCTAAGGTGTATAAAAATTTAACAAAAACACTTGCTAGAAGTGCAAAACATCAATCAGAAGCCTTAAAACTTATGCGTGAATTGGCTGATATTGATATTAAAACGCATCACATTATCAATAATGCCAATCGCATCGATACAAGCAAACTCATCAAACTTGAAACCCACAGGATTAAAAATGTTCTCCGCCATCATCTAAATTTGCTTAATTTTTTAACGCCCAGCGATAAAATAATGAATCAAATTATTAAACTGCTACACACACAAAAAGATGCTAATCCGCTGGTATGTTGGGATAAATATGAGATTAGACGCTACCAAAATGAATTATATTTCATCAACAAAGTCCTACCAAAAAGAAACGAGCCTTGCCCGTTCTATGAAAAATTTAAGGGTCTTCCAAATTTTTCAATTCGTTATCGGCAAGAAGGTCAGCGCATTAAACTGCTAGGAAAAACGCACACTCAATCACTAAAAAAAGTTTTACAAGAATACAATATTCCGCCTTGGGAACGACATCAGTTAAAAATGTATTATATTAATGATAAATTATGTGCCATTGAGCGTATCGGCAAAGCATCTGATCATTAAAATTACACAGGTTGTTACTTTAGGGCACCTCTAAAAATGTGCATTTTATAAATCACCATGAGTTTTTAGCAGGCACGCCCTTCATACTTATTTGACTCTAACAATTTTATCAGTAAGCCATAAGGAAGCAAGACTTCCTTATGGTTGGATGTTGGTTTAATAAGGATTGTTGATTCCAATTTTTGCTAAGATTTTTACCTCTAGACTTTCCATCTGTTGCGCATCTTTAGTGTTAATATGGTTATAGCCCAACAAATGCAACGTGCCATGAATTGCCATGTGAATTAAGTGATCATTAAAAGACTTATGCTGTTCAATAGACTCTTTTAAAACAACTTGGGTACAAATCACCACATCGCCTAAAATCGCTTCATCAATTTCAACCGGCAAATCACTTGGAAATGACAATACATTAGTAGATTTATGCTGATGACGATAAACTTTATTAAGATTTTGGATTTCCGATTCACTGACCAATCGAATCAATAACTCACTGTCTCCCTTGCCCAACTCTTTAATCACTTTTTGCAAAGTGCTACTTAAATCATGCTCATTAACAGATGAATCATGAATACTATTTTGAATAACCAGCATACTTAATCTTAGGTTTAATGATATTTATTGATAAAATGGCTTATTTTATCAAAAGTCTATTATCTTGTCATCAATCATTGAAGTTGCTATACCTGTACCGCTCAGCAAAACCTTTGACTATCTATGTGATAACGAGGTGCTTGTTGGCGCGCGTGTTAAAGTGCCTTTTGTGCGTAAAAAAGTAATTGGTGTTGTGCTAGCTATTAAGGATAAAAGTGATTTTGACAAACTTAAATCTGTTGAAGCAGTGTTAGACAAAACGCCAATTTTAGACAAACCAACCCTAGATTTCTTGTTTTGGTCGGCCAATTATTATCACCATCCAATTGGCGAAGTAATTTCAACTGCACTACCTAAAAATCTGCGTTTAGGTAAAGAGGCAAGTATTAAAAAAGTCACTGGCTTGCCAAATAAAACACAACAGCCAGACTTTAAGCCCACAGATGAGCAAACTATTGCCATTGCACAAATCTTAAAATCAACCCATCAATATCACGCTTTTTTACTCCACGGCGTGACTGGCAGCGGCAAAACTGAGGTGTATTTACACATCACCCAAGCAATGCTTGACCAAGAAAAACAAGTGCTGGTATTGGTACCAGAAATTGGGCTAACACCACAAATGATTACGCGCTTTAAATCACGCCTAAAAACACGTGTAGTGGCGATTCATTCACAACTCAACGAAACCCAAAAACTAGATGCCTACCTCATGGCTAAAAACGGTGAGGCTGGCGTGGTACTTGGTACGCGAAGTGCTATTTTTGCACCAATGCCAAACCTAGGCTTAATTATTATTGACGAAGAGCATGATAACTCGTTTAAGCAGCAATCAAGTTTTCGGTATTGTGCTAGAGATTTAAGCTTTATTCGTGCCAAACAAGCCAACATTCCGCTGGTCTTAGGCACAGCAACGCCCTCATTAGAATTGCTAAAAAATGTGATGGATCAAAAAATCACACGTGTTACACTCACCAAACGCACAGGTGGTGCTACCTTGCCAAAAGTTAGTTTGATTGATATGCGCAGTAATACTGATGGTGCATTGTCTAAAATGTTGGTTGAAAAAACCAAACAATATTTATCCGCTGGCAAGCAGGTCATGCTGTTTATCAACCGTCGAGGTTATGCACCTGTTTATTATTGCACACAGTGTGGCTGGAAAGCACAATGCGATCATTGCGACTCAACCATGGTTTATCACCGCCATATCAACCGTCTTAAGTGTCATCATTGTGGCATTGAAAAAATGCCAGAATACACTTGCCCAGATTGCTGCGAACAAAGCCTTGAAGTATTAGGCTATGGCACCCAAAGATTAGAAGAAACACTCTCTTCATATTTTGCGAATACCTCTATTATCCGCATTGATCGTGACACCACACAACGAAAAAGAGCCTTTGCGCAACACCTAGAACAAATTAACGCTGGCGAGCCTTGTATTATTATTGGCACGCAAATGTTAGCCAAAGGGCATGATTTTTCCAACCTTGCAATGGTTGGTATTTTGGATATTGATGCTGGGTTTTTGTCAACAAATTTCCGAGCAACCGAGTATTTAGCTCAACTGCTCATTCAAGTATCAGGTCGTGCTGGTAGACACAAAGAAAAAGGCGAAGTCGTTATCCAAACTCGCTACCCTGAACATCCAATTTTTAACTTTGTTTTGTCATCTCGCTATACACAATTTGCCAGCCAACTCCTCAAACAACGCCTAAGCGCAATGATGCCACCTTTTTCATACCAAGCATTATTATGTGCCAATGCAAAAAATAAACAAAATGCTGAGGATTTTTTGCGTGAAGCAGCCGTTTTGTTAAAAAGCATACAAATGGATTCAGTAGAAATTTGGGGACCAGTTGCTAACACCATTGAAAAAAAATCAGACTACTACTACTTCAGTCTATATCTACAATCCAACAACCGAGCAACACTCCACCAAATGCTATCCACTTTCAATCAACATATCAACACACTCAAACTCAAAAACAAGGTGCGCTGGTATTTAGATATTGATCCAATTGAATAATCCGTAATGAAATTTACATGCTCTAAATATGATTCTATAATAACTCATCATCAGAACAGCAAAAGGAAATAAATGAACCACTGGACAAAATTAAGCATTGAGTTTGAAAACCAAAGAAATTATTTGGATGAATTGTTTAGTGTTTATCCCACAATTCCAAAAGGTATTAGATATTGATAAAAACTTATGACAACGAATAGAGCAATCATTCCGAACCAGAAATAATGTTGAATTGTTAAACATTTTATTAAAAATGGATTTATTTCCAATTAAAGATTCTTATACTGCTTATCTTAAAAGAGATGGCAGTTCAATATCAAGAAACCCAAATACTGTAGATAGATTGTGTGGAAGGTTGTATGAAATGGGTTTGGAGAAAATCTTTGAGAGATGCTCAGAACCAAAAGAAACCAATAGACAAATTGGTCCATTATTCAAACGTTGGCTAAATAATGGAACATTAGGAATAACTCTGGTTACACTTGAAAAACTTACTTATTCATAGTGATAATTTAGGCGGCATTGAATTTTTACTTAAAAATAAAAATTTAGGCGGAAAAATTGATTTAATTTATATCGATCCACCATTTTCCACTAATGGAAATTTTACAATTACCAACGGTAGAGCCTCAACGATTAGTAACTCAAAAAACGGTGATATTGCTTATTCTGATAAATTAAAGGGCAAAGAATTTATTAGTTTTTTAAGAGATAGATTGCTTCTTTTAAAGGATTTATTGTCCGAACAAGGTTCTATTTATTTACATATAGATTATAAAATTGGTCATTATGTGAAAGTAATGATGGATGAAGTTTTTGGTATTGAAAACTTTAGAAATGACATAACCAGAATAAAATGCAACCCTAAAAACTTTAACAGAATAGGCTACGGCAACATAAAAGAT
>JAUVOQ010000109.1 GCA_030599095.1 Candidatus Ruthturnera sp. | reverse complement strand
CATCATCAAACCAAAAACGCAAGCCACCGTTAAACCAGTTGACAACCTTTGCTTTTGTTTTGTGAACATACGCAAGGGTTGGTATAAATGGATCGGCGCGCTTGATTGTTATCAAGTACTCTTTACCTATTTTTAATTTTTCATTAATTGTTTTTCGTTGGTCTTTATGGCTTATTTAAAAACAGGCTTCCCAGCCTTATCTTGCGTCATAAACGCACACTTTGGCGTCTCAAAATAACCTTGACACGACCAAAAGAATCCATGCTTGCCTTTGACTCTTCTTAGTTTTTTCTTGCATTTGGGACAATCTGGTAGGTCTATTTCAAACAACGCCTTGCCCTTGTTGTGTTGAGCGGTTGTCTTGCACTGTGGATAGCCACTACATCCCCAAAATTGGCCTTGTTTGCCTTTGCGCAGGAACATGTCTTTGCCACAATCAGGACACGCCACTATTTTAACCCTTGCGCCAATATTAATGGGGTGCGACTTAATAGATTCAATCAATTGATTCAACCAATTAACTTGCCAATCCATAAACGCATCAAGGCTTAAGTCTCCTGTGGCAATCTTTGACAAAGAACTTTCCATTATGGCGGTCATGCCTGGGTCTTTAACGGCATTGGGTAGCGCAGCTATTAAGGCTCTGCCTGTTGCACTGGAGATGAGTTGCTTTTTATGGGTGGTTAAAAAATGACGTTTTTTTAATAAGTCAATAATATTGGCTCTAGTAGCTTCAGTACCGATGCCTTCATTGCCTTTTAATACCTTCTTTAGATTGGGATTGGTGACAAACAAGTGGGCTTTTTCCATGGCGGCAATCAGCGTGCCTTCGGTGTATCTTGGGGGTGGCTTTGTTTGTTTGGTTTGGATGTCAATTGAGTCAACGCTGAGTGCTTGTCCCAATGCTAGATTTGGGACAGGGCTTTGTTTTGGTTTTGTTTGCTGTGGTTCTGTTTGTTTCAGTGCTGTTTGCTTTGCCTCTAATTGATCCAGTTCTGTTTGTTCTAGTGCCACTTGTTTCAGTGCTGTTTGTCTTGGCTTTGTTTGCTTTGGTACTGCTTGAACGTTGATAACAACTTTCCAACCCAAATTAACATCAACATTAATGCTTGAAGTAAACAACGCACCACTGGCGTTAATCTCAATACTGGTTTTATCATAGTCATAATTGGGAAAGAATTGGGCGATATAATACCAATTATCAAATTTAATTATACATATTGTATCCACAAACACTACGAATAGTTTGTGGGTTAATCCCTGCTAAAAACTTACAAACCTCATCCTCCAAACTACTGAGCGTTTCATATACTTTATTCTTCAAGACATTTT
>JAUVOQ010000021.1 GCA_030599095.1 Candidatus Ruthturnera sp. | reverse complement strand
ATTGTTCACAGTATATTTGGTACTTATATTGGAAAACTGCTAAAGATTTAGGCTATGATTTAGATGTTGATAAGGACAGTGGTTATTTTGTTACCCCGTATGATTTATTAAATTCCAAATATTTTGATAAGGTATTGTTGATACCATGACAATTAAATTATTAATCACTGGCGGCACAATTGATAAGGTTTATGACGAGTTGACTGGTCAGTTGGTGTTTAAACAAACTCATCTTATTGATATGCTTAATCAATCTAGGTCAATGGTTGAAACTTTGTCTGAGGTATTGTTTTTAAAAGACAGTTTGGATATGAATGATGCTGACCGAGCATTGATTTTTCGAAAGTGTCAGGCAAGTGATACAAACCGAATTTTAATTACTCATGGCACTGATACCATGGTAAAAACTGCAAAACTATTGGGCAAAGCAGTGAATGATAAAACCATTGTTTTGTTTGGTGCTATGATTCCTTGTTCTATGAGTAATTCTGATGCGTTGTTTAATTTAGGCGTGGCTTTAAGTGCGGTGCAAACTAAAGAGTGCGGTGTTTACATTGCCATGAATGGGCAAGTGTTTGATTTTAACAAAGTAGAGAAAAACAAAAAACTGGGTATTTTTACATTCTGAGACCCCTGCATACCCACAATCTTGTGTCTTGTGCTTCTGATTTTCTCTAAAAGATTGTTTGCCTTCATTATAACATTGTTGTATTAATTCAATTTCTATGGTGTTTAAACTTCAACGACTTTAAGGGTTGTTGATGGTTGTCCTACAACATAAAAGTCATTGAATGCTTTTTGAGTTGTTCAAAACTCTCATAATGAAAGCGTTTAGTTGTTGCTTGTTTGATAATCTTATTGGTAATTTCAACCTGCCCATTAGTCCATGGATGCAGTGGACTGAAAATCTGTAGTGGTTCAATTTTTTTGGACACTTTCTAAGCGACTTTTATTAATTCTGCCATTTTTATGCTCATTTGTTCTATTTTTTAGAATTGCTAGTCTTAATCTCTAAAATCAAATCAAATAGTTTTTTAAAACTTTCGAATTCTTTAGGCATAAAATCTACGCAATTTTTTGCCAGCCATACTTTGCTATTGTTTTTTAACTGCTTAAGATTAATATCGTTTTTTTCAGTTTTGATAGCATATTCCCAAGATTCTTTTTGTTTCTCAATAGAATACATATTTTCTATTTCATAATCAGTGTCAACAGTATTGTATGGTAGGTACATGTGAAAATAACCAGCTTCAATTCCTTGGTTTTTATCGTCATTATCTTTTAATAATTTACGCCATTTCTTAAGTTTTCCACTTGTTTTTTTATCACAAATACCCGAACATTCTTTACCTTTTTTATCATAATCAAATATACCAATATATGTTTTGTTTTTATCTCTAAACACTGAAGATTTAATACTATTCATAAATATTGCTATGTTGTTAGCACCATTAAGGGAAAAAACATCAAAAACTAAGTCTGTATAATTTTCTTTTAATTTTAATTTTAATTTTTGAAAAGCTGTTTCAATATGTTTTTTATCATCATTACCCTCAACTAATAAAACAAGTGGTTTAGAGGATAAAAATAATATTTTTTCCGACTCTCCCATTACGCCACCTGAAATATCATTCAACAATTCATCTTGGATATTATAATTTTTATCAATTTCACCATTTTCCACATATGCCAAATGTTTGTTCTCAAAACTATGTGCAAGGGTTGGTGAATGTGTGGTTAAAATCACCTCTCTTTTGCCCTCATATTCTTTTAGCATTTCAGGGATTAATTTTTTATTGGCAATATGAATATGGGCATCAGGTTCATCAAATAAAATTAGTGAGTTTTCATCGGCTAAAACCTCTAAACAGAGTTTTAGCAAAATTTGTTTTTTTTGTCCTTCGCTTAAATCCTTTGTTGTTGAGCCATCTTCTAAATTAATAATAATTTCATCAATTAATTTCGTTGATGGCTTATTTAGTGTATTTGCAATAGATAAATTTATAAAAAATTCTTTTTCAAAACCCAAATAAGCCGTTCTAAATTGTGCTACATCTAATTTATAATAGCCATTTTCAAAATCCACAATTCCAATCTCTCGTGTTAACTTCCCAATAAATGTTATAAGATAATTAATAGTTTGCTTTTTATCATGTTTTTGATAGTTTTTAATATTTAAATCTAACACTATTTTTTTTACTTTTCTATTATTAAAAATATTATTTGTAAATTTTTGTAAATTATCCAAACTAGAATACAAAAAAGTAATTAAAGCAGTATCCCAATACTTTCCATCAATATAAAACATATATTGTTTTATAGGGCTATTATTCTTTAATATATTTTGTTTAAATTTTTTATAAAAAGGTTCGTAATAATTCTCCCATAAACGATAATCTTCACCACTATACAAAGCAATAACTTGAGGAACATAATTGTTATTTAACAACTTGGTTTTGGATGTTTCTTTATATGTTGGAGTTTCTGGAGATTTACTCAAATGATTATCGTTTTTATCTATAACTTTAATATGTTTCTTTACTTGATAAGTAATATTGCTCTTATCTTTCGATATATTTATATCAACATAATTTATGCTATATATTAAACAATAGTCAAAATCATTTTTTATCTTAGGATTATGAATATTTGCAAAAATTGCACTGATTGCCTCTAAAATATTACTTTTGCCACTAGCATTATTGCCAATTAATACAGTGATGCCGTCTCTGCTTTCAAGATCAATTTCAAAATTATTGAGATTTTTAAAACCATCAATCCATAATTTTTTAAGTCGCATTAAATACCTCTTTTTCAAATTCATTTAGCGCATCTTTTTGATTTTGTTCGGCTTGTTGTTTTAGACTCTTAATCTCATCTTTGATAGTTTGGATGTGGTTGGCTATTTTGGTTTGGATTTTTAAAGGTGGTAAAGAAATTTGTAGAGATTTTAATTCAGGCTGAGAAATATTAGTTATTGTACTTTTATTAGATTTTTCAATAGTTGCTTTTCTGAGTAGATTACATCTCAAAAAATAAAGCAAATAGTCTGGGATAATTAGTGAAGTGTCTATTGAACATTTAATTACAAAACCACAAAAAACCACTTCATCATTTTCATTATTTAACTTAATCAAACTCGGGAAACCTACACCCTCATATTTAACGGAAGACCTTACAAAAACTAAATCATTGTCTTGCAATAAATTCTGTACAGCCTTATCTTGACTTATGTCTATTCTGTTTAAATTTTCTAAATCTATGTATTTTTCAGTGTAAACATCTTTAATATTTACAAACTTAACCCCACTCCCAAATTGAGATTTATTGAAATTAACACCATTTTTAAAATGATTACAACACTCATCCAGTCTAATTAGATTGTATTTACTTGAGAAAGTCGTTTTGTTTTGTTTTGTAACTCTCCAAACATCTAAATCTTTAAATCTCACAAACTGCAAAATATCTTTATTTTGTTTTTCTTCCTTGGGTAATTCAATGCCTAATTCTTGATAAAGGTAAGTTTCAATCTCGGCTTCTTTTTGCTTTGCAAATTGGTTTTGCTTTTTGGCTAGATCTAATTTAGACTGATAATTTTTAACCAGCCTTTGTTGGGTTTTTAAAAAAGGTAATGGGATTTTTAAGGATTTAATAAAATCAGAAGTGGCTTCTGTTTTAATGCCTTCTGACTTTATAACCGCCATTGCATTTTGAAATTGCTTACTTCTTAATGCTAATGTTAAAAATTTTAAATCTACTTTATTTTTATTAACAATATATGGTTGATAATGTGTTGAACTTAATAAATTATTAGAATATTCATTAATTGACAAAGCTCCTTGATGAAAATTAATTTTTGAAACTAATAAATCATTTGGATAAACATTGTATAAATCCATTCCAGTTTTTCTTTCTTCTCTTAGGTGTATTTTCCCATCTTTAAATGAGATTTTTTTGACTAAATCAATATCATTTTTGTAATCGTCTTTTTTAATTTTCTCTTGCCTAATCTTTATTAGTTTTCCTAAAGAAATTAACTCAAATTGGCTTTGTAACAAGTTAGAATTTAGATAGTTTTTTACACTCCAATTAACCAAATCTTTAAACCTAATAAAAGTTAATAATCCACTCATATCATTACCAAAGCTTTTTTTGTTTTCTATATTCACTGAACGCAGTTAATAATTCTGGCAGTTGACTCTCACCTTTTGCTCCAGTGGTGGTAATGCCTGCTTGTTTTATCTCTGCTATTGGAATTTCATAATCAAACTTGTTTTTTATTTGCGCTTTAATTTCAGCCTTTTGTTTTATTTGGATTGCTTTTCGTTGTTGTCTGAGTTTGGCTTTCTGTTCTTTATTTTTTGCCTCTTTGCCTTTTAATTTAAGTTGTTTTTCTATTGTTTCAATCTCTGTTTTATAGTTCTGCTCAGTTTTTTGTGTGGCTTTATCTTTGATTTGTTGATATTTTTCTTCTTCTTCTGGGGTGAATTTTTTAAAAAATACCAAAGAGGTTTTGACCGTTGCTCCAGATGAAATAAACACATCTTGCGGCAATGAAACTATTAATATTATTTTGGCTTTGGATTCAAATAAATCTCTAGCTTTTTGTAGGTTTGAACTATTTAATACACCCTCTGGTAAAACAATGCCTAGTCTGCCACCTGGTTTTAATAAATCTAGGCATCTTTCCACGAATAAAACTTCGGTTGCCCCTGAAGTGTTACCAACTTTAAAAAGTGTTCTGATTGGCTTGCCAATATTATCAGTAACTTGCTTCATTTCCTGATTGTAAACATCTTCGCCGTATTCTTCTTGGTGTTGCTTTATTATTTTTTCATTAGTGTATTTGTCGTCTAATTCTATGGTGGGATTGGTTTTAGAAAGCGTTGTGCCAAATGGTGGATTGGTAACAATTAAATCAAAACGGTTTCTGAAAATGCCATTGACATTTAACAAACCATCATGGTGATGAATGCCATTGTGTCCATCGCCGTGCATTATCATATTCATTTTTGAGACTCGTGCCATTCTAGGGTTGGCATCTGTGCCAAAAATGGATTTGTTAGATAATTTTTTTATTCTACGATCTTGTTTTAGGTTGGTTTCGGTTAAAAAAATCTCATATTTTTGCTTTAATTCTTTATCGTCAATATTTTGTAATTCTTCCCCAAAAATTTCTTTTTGTTTTTTAATTTTTAACTTAATATATTCGTCATCAATTTGTTCTTTCACAGTTTCAAAAACTTTAATTAAAAAACCGCCACTACCAGCACATGGGTCGCAAATTAATTCATTTTCTTTGGGGTCTAATAAATCTACAATAAAATCAACAATAGTTCTTGGCGTGAAAAACTGCCCTAACTCACCCCTAAATGTTCTACCTAAAAACCTTTCAAAAGCAATTCCTTTAACATCTGAACTGGTAGAAGTTAGATTATAAATTTGCAATTCTTTTACAATAGCTTCAAAGCTGGTTTCACGAATCTTTATTTTTTCGTTATCATCAAAAATACTTTCTTCAGCAAATTTTTGTTTAACATCTTCAAATAACCTTTGCATATAAGAGGTTTCTTGTTCACTCTTACCTTTGCTTAATTGCCAAGCGTTTTTCAAAGTATCAAATTGAGATTTTGAAAAAATCGCTTCTTGTTTTGGGTTTCTCTCATACATGATCTTAATAAATAAAATTTTACTAATTTCATCAAAAGAAGCCTCTGGCGATAATTTATCATTATTTCTAATGATGTTGTGGCATTTGTGTAATAGTTTGGCAAACTCATTGCCAGTAAATTCTTTGGTTTCCTTTAGGGCTTGCTCAAGTTTCTTAGGGTCTAAAATGTCTTTTGCTTTAGGAATGTCATTAACAGGCTGTAAATTTAATGGCAATTCATCTTCAATGACTTTATAAACTTGTAATTCTTTGCCATTACTAATTGCAAAAATTTTAGCTCTACTCCAAGTTGCGTAGTTATAACCCTGATAACAATCCTCAACTTTTAGCCTTAAAGTATCCGCTTTAAGTTCAACCACTAAAAAAGCAATTTTCTTTTGTTGTTTTTCTTGTTTGGTTTTCCACACTACTAAATCTGCACTGGCTCTGCCAGTTCCCCGTTGCGAAGTTGTTAATTTTTCTTCTTGAGCCATTTGCTCTAATGAATAGCCATAATCATTAACCAACTTACAAATAAATTCTTGGCGTACTTCTTCTTCTGGAGTGGCAATTAGCAATTTATCTACTAAAGGTGCATAAATTTTGCCGTCTTTTAATTTAACTTTTAGTTCACTCATTTATTAGTTTCCTTTTTATTTTCTCTATAGGACACAACTTAAAACCAGTTAAACATACACTAAAGCCAATTTTCAGCATTAATAAAGGGTTTAAGTTGTGTATATGTTTAGCACTTTTGTCAAAGACCTTCTAATCGTATTCTTTACGACCTGATAATGCATGAGCAATAGTATTGACATCAATATATTCTAATTCACCACCAATCGGGATTCCATGCGCAATACGGGTAATTTGAACATTAAATTGTTTGGCCATATTGCTAATATAATGAGCGGTTACTTCACCCTCTACTGTGGCATTGGTTGCTAAAATAATTTCTTCTATATTTTGATTGGTGAGTTTTTGTGCCAGTTCGTCTAAGCCTAATTCGGTTGCACCAATGCCATCAATCGGAGAAAGATAGCCACTAAGGACAAAATACTTACCTTTATAAACCCCGCTTTGTTCAATGGCATGAATATCAGCTGGTGTTTCCACAACACATAATTGTGAAGCGTTGCGTACTTCATTAGCGCAAATATGGCACAAGGTTTTTTCACTTAGGGTTCGGCATGAGGTGCAGTGTTTAACGTATTCCATAGCATCAACTAACGCCTTAGCGAGATTCATACCACCTTTACGATTGCGCTCTAATAAATGATAAACAAAGCGTTGTGCGGTTTTACTACCGACACCAGGCAATACACAAAAGGCTTTGTTGAGTGATTCAATCATTACAAAGGCAAGTTCATGCCACTGGGTAGATTCATACCACCTGTGGCAGTTTTCATTTTGGCGGATGAGGTATCAGAGATTTGCCTAACAGCATCGTTGATGGCACTAAGAATTAAATCTTCAAGCAATTCTTTATCATCCATGACCTCATCAAGAATTTTAATATTCGTCGCCATATGTTCACCGTTTAAGGTGATTTCAACGCAACCACCAGCGGCCTTCCCAGTGGCGGATAGATTTTTGATTTCCGCTTGTGCTTTTTTTATATTATCTTGCATTTGCTGGGCTTTTTTCATCATTCCAGCCATTCCGCCTTTAAACATGGTTAATCTCCTCAATTGAGTTAATGTTAATTTTTGTGTCAAATGTTTTTTCTAGTTTTTGCACCCCTTCATCATTCAAAAATTGTGTTTGTATTTTTACCATTTTTTCATCATGCGCTTGCGTTTGTTTTTGCGATAATGTTTGAGTATTGGGCTTGCCAAGATTAATCACCAAATCTAAGGTTGAAAATTTTTGTCTAAGGGTCGTTAGCATGCTTTTTTGCACATGCTCACTTAGCAAATTAGCAAATTGATTATCCAGTGTTAGTGTTAGCGTTGTATTATTGACATTGTCAAATAGTGTATTTTTTACCAATATTTGTGCACCACCTTTAAATTCCAGCGCTTGAGTAAGAGATTCCCATTGCTGCTGATTGTTAATATTAAGTGTCGTGGATTTTACAATGTCTGGCTTTTTTGCTATTTTTGGTTGTGGTTGTTCCTCAATTGGCGCTAGTGTTTTAACTTCAGACTTGATTTTTAGCGTTTTTTTTTCCACGTTAGGTTGGACATCGCTACGAAATGCCAACATTCTCAATAATGTCATTTCAAACCCAATTTGTTCGCTTGGGGCTAGTGCCATGTCTTTAGAGCCGTTGATTGACATTTGATAAAAAATTTGCAAATCAAAGTTTGATATTTGTGTGCTAAGAGTTTGGATGGTCTTGTCGCTTTCAGCAGTAATAATTTGTGCAATAGATATTTTGTGAAATAGTGAGCTTAGATCTTTAAGTGCATTACTGAGGTTTTCGCCACGGTGGGACAAATCCTTAATAAAATCAATCACTGCTTTAGCATCTTGTCTAAATAAATGTGTGGCTAGTTTGATAATATCGTCATGATGCACCAAGCCCAGCATAGCTTTAATGTCAGCATTGGTTACCGTGCCTTTGCCATAAGAGATTGATTGATCGAGCAAACTCAATGCATCTCGCATTGAACCATTGCCAAAATCAGCAATTTGACCAAGGGCTGATTCTTCATAGATCAACGCTTCAGCATCCATGATAAATTTTAACTGGCCTAGAATTTCATCATGGGTCAGTTGTTGTAATGTGAATTGCAAGCAACGTGATAAAACAGTTATGGGTAGTTTTTGTGGATTCGTGGTTGCCAGTAAGAATTTAACGTGTTTTGGTGGCTCTTCAAGGGTTTTTAAAAGCGCGTTAAAACTGCTTTTGGAAAGCATATGTACTTCATCAATAAGATAAATTTTATAACGATTTTTACTTGGCATATATTGCGCATTTTCTAAAATATCGCGCATGTTATCCACCCCTGTGTGCGAGGCAGCGTCAAGTTCAATTAAATCAATTGATTGACCTTTGTCAATCTCAATGCAAGTAGAGCATTTTCCACAAGGCTTTGAGCCAATACCTTGTTCACAATTAATAGATTTGGCAAAAATTCTAGCAATCGTGGTTTTGCCAACACCGCGCGTACCTGTGAATAAAAAACCGTGATGCAAATTATTCGCATCAAGTGCATTGATTAGGGTTTTTTTGGTGTGCGTTTGACCCACCAATTCAGCAAAAGAATGCGGGCGATATTTTCTAGCTAAAACCTGATAGTGCTCACTCATCAAAAATAGGACTGATTATATTAAAAGTGATAGCAGCAAGAATATAATCCAACACAAAAAAAATTATTACCGTTGCTTCCTTCCGGATCTGGCGGGGTTCATAACCGTTCATTGTCGGTACACCCTTGATACTATCAGTAAGTTATTTTACATTTAGTCTGACTTACTTATTGGCTAATTCTAAACGTTCTGGTGTGCCTATATCTTGCCAGTAACCAGTGTAGTATTCTGCACTAATTTGATTTTTAGCGATGGCTATTTTTAGCACCTTTGAAAGTGTTAATTTTTTCTCAAATAAATAAGGCTTGAACAGAGTAGGGTGGTAAATACCAACACCAGAAAAGGTATAGGTTTTTGTATTTGCTAGGGTTAATTGGGTGTCGTTTAATGAAAAGTCACCTGCTGGATTGTGCTTAGGATTGTCAATCAGCAGAAGATGAGCCAGTGAGTTTGTTGGGAGTATTAGGTTTGATAAGTCATAATCACAAAGCACATCGCTATTAATAACAACAAAAGGACTAATGCCTAATAAGGGCAATGCCTTGATAATACCACCTGCAGTTTCTAGCGCACCTTTTGACTCGTCGCTGTAGTGAATATTGACACCAAATTTTGAGCCATTGCCAAGATAAGACTTAATTTGCTCGCCTAAATACGAAATGTTAATGACTATTTCGGTGATACCAGCATTTTTTAAGGCGTTAATTGAATGTTCAATTAACGTTAAACCTTGGGCTTTCATTAAGGGTTTTGGTGTATTTTTAGTCAGCGGCATCATGCGTTTTCCTTGACCTGCTGCTAGAATCATACCAAACATAAGGCCTCTTCAAGGGTTGCAAATTCTGGGTATTTATTTGCTGTTTGTTGTGCGTATTTTTTAACCAACGGCAGGTCATTTAAGTATTGGTGTTTGTTGTCTCTAATTGACAGGCGTTTGAAAATGCCTAATATCTTCAAATGACGTTGTAACCCCATCAACTCAAATTGCTTTTCAAATTCAGAAAATTCAGTATCAATATTGGCTTGGTCGTAGTAGTATTGTAAAAGTGTTTGTAATTCAAGGGGTCGCAATTCAAAGTAAGCATCTTTAAGTAGTGAGCATAAATCATAAGTATTTGAGCCAATCAGCGCATCTTGAAAATCAATCACGCCCAAATCATTATTTTTTAGCACCATTAAGTTGCGACAATGATAATCACGATGCACAAATACTTGTTTTGAATTAAGTGCATTGTCAGCCAACAATCTAAAAATAGTTTGTAAATTTTGAAGCTGGGTACTGGGTAGCGTTTTAGGCAAGTACCAATCTATCAACAGTTTCATTTCGACGTTGAGCAGTTGTTTGTGATATTTTTTAAGCGCTAGATTTTGGGTGTTAATGGCTTGTGTTTTAATCAGTTCATCAATGGCTATTTTGTATAAATCAAGGTTAAAAGTGCCATTCAAAGCCTGCAAAAAAGTGGTTGAGCCTAAATCCTCTAACAATAAAAAACCCTGCTTTAAATCTGTACTAATGATTTTTGGTGCGTGAATATTATGCTGATTAAGCAGTTTGGCAATTTTGATAAAAGGCTCGGTGTTTTCTTTTAAAGGTGGTGCATCCATAGCAATAAAAATTTGTTGCCGATCTTGAACTCTAAAATAACGACGAAAACTGGCATCATCACTTGCACGTGTGAGTGCAAAATTTTGATGACCAAAGAAATTTCCAAGCCAAATGCCCAGGTTGTCTAGGCGCTCATCATGCATTTTTTAAACTTTGGTAGTAATCATAAACACAACCCCAAGCATTGCCAATATTATCATGATTAATTGATTTATCATCAACTTGGGTGATGGGCATGACTTCACGTGTGGAACTAGAAATCCACAGTTCGTCTGCGGCGTTTAATTCATCCATTGAAAACGAGACTTCCTTAATAGGGATATGGCACGCTCTTGCACTTTCTAGTACTAAATCGCGAGTAATGCCAGATAGGATATGAACACCAGTCGGATGGGTGAATAGTGTGCCATTTTTGATCATAAACACATTAGAAGTCGCACCTTCGGTCACTTGATTATCTCGATAAAGAATAACCTCTTCAACGTTTCTTTCTTTTGCGTGTTGTGAATACATGATATTGGGCAAAAGAGAGGTGGATTTAATGTCGCATCGATGCCAGCGAATATCTGGCTGGGTGATGGCTGAAAAGCCTGCTTTAAGCGCTTGCTTGCTTTTGGTTAGTAAAGGATTCGATTCGATATAAACCGTTGGCGTTAAATCGCTAAAACTGTGTTTGCGTTTGCTACTCACACCACGACTTATTTGTAAGTAAATTGATTGTTCTTGGTCGTTATAAAAGCCAAGAAGTTTGCTTAGAATATTGCCCCATTCTTTTGGATTATATGGGTTTTTTATTTTGACTGAATCAAGGCTTGTTTGCAAGCGCAATAGATGTGCATTAAGGCGAAATATGTTGTTATTATAAACAGGAATAACCTCATAAACACCATCACCAAACAAAAAACCTCTGTCCATCACAGAAATATGTGCTTGGTTTTTTTTAATAAATTCGCCGTTTAAAAATACCACTAAAACCCAATAATTTTAAGCATGCGTGAAAAGAAGCCTGCTTGTTGTGCATCTTCAAGCGCAATAAGTGGAATGCTCACCATGGTTTTGCCTTCAAACTGGATGAGTAATTTGCCAACAATATCGCCTTTGTTGATAGGTGCTGACAAGGCTGTATCAAGCTGAATCACTTGGTCTGAAAATTTAAACTGGCCACGCACTAGAGTGAAACTGGTCGCCTTTGACATGCCCACCTTTAGCGTGTCTTTGGTTGAACTGGCAATGGGCACTTCTTTATTGATATTTTTAATGGTTTGGGTTTCAAAAAAGCGAAAGCCATAATCAAGAATTTTTTGTGTTTGTGAGGTTCGAGCGTTCACACTACTAGACCCTAAAATAACAGAAATCAAGCGCATATCAATACGTTTAGCGCTGGTTACCAAATTATAACCCGCTTTTTTAGTGAATCCAGTTTTAAGACCATCCACCGTATGATCAATCCATAATAACTTATTGCGATTGCGCTGTTTGATGCCGTGGTAAGTAAACTCTTTTTCTGAATACCACAGGTAGAATTGAGGGAAATCTCTAATCGTTGCTATTGTTAATAGTGCCATATCAGCTGCAGTGGTGTATTGATTATCATCTGGTAGGCCAGAAGCATTTTCAAACCGAGAATTATTCATGCCAAGCAGACGTGCATATTCATTCATATAAGTAGCAAACGTGCCTTCAGTTCCTGCAATGTGTTCAGCTAAGGCGACAGCAGAATCATTGCCAGATTGAATGATCATGCCTTTAAGCAAAGTTTCAAGTTTAATGGTTTTGCCCACTTCTATAAAACTTTTTGAACCACCTGTTTTCCACGCCTTTTTGCTGATACGCACTTCCTCTTCTAAACTGATACGACCATCATTAATGAGTTGAAAAACGACATAGGCTGTCATTAATTTGGTTAAGCTGGCTGGTGCGCGTTTATCATGTTGTTTGTTACTGGCAATAACTTTGCCAGAATTGTAATCAACGATACTATAGGCAGCAGCAGAGATTTTAGGCGCCTTAGGGGTAATAAAAATTGTAGCCTGAACATTTAAAGCAAGGATTAAGGTAAAACAGATTGAGGATTTGATAAATGATTGATATTGCATAAGGTATTAGTTGCTTAGTTGATTGAAGGCTTGTTTTAATTTGCTTGATAGTTGATAAACTGCCATGGCATATCTATTATCGTGATTATAACGGGTTAGTACGTAAAAATTCCAAAAAGTGAGCCAAGTTTCATTGACTTTATCTTGTGGCAGGCTGATAAATGCCAATTTGGTCTTGTTCTTAATGTCTTGGTCAATGTCCAAACCCTTATTGCGCCAATATCGGGTATCTTTTTTAGGTTTATTAGTGCTTAATCTGGCGTATTTTAAGTGGCGTATTTTAAGTGTAATAGGTCTTGCAAATTCACCCCCGTCATGCCACTGATGCTTATCAAAATAATGAGCAATGGAGCCGATTGCATCAATAGGGTTTGAAAATAAATCAATCTTACCATCATGGTTAAAATCAACAGCGTAGTATCTATAAGAACTTGCAATAAACTGTGGATACCCCATTGCACCTGCATAAGAGCCTTGTATGGATAAAGGCGGGATGACATTTTCACGTGACATAAGCAAGAATTCTTTTAACTCTTTTTGATAGAATTTTTTCCTTCTATAATTACCAAAAGCTCGTTTTGCTAATGTTTCTAAAGTTGGATGCGTGCCTTTTTTGTTGCCATAGTTAGTCTCAATGCCCAAAATAGCAACAATGATTTCTACAGGTACCTTGTATTTACGCTCAGCACGTTTAAGCGTTGCTAAATTGTCTTGCCAAAAGTTGATGCCTTCTCTAATGCGCTGCTCAGTAATAAACAAACCTTTGTATTTATCCCAAGACATGGTTTTTTCTTTTTTTGGTTTTTTCTTTTTTTGGTTTTTATCTGCAAGTGTTAGTTCAATTTTTGAAAAAATAAACAGCAATTCATCTTTGTTAAATTGATGATTTTTTACCATTTTATTAATAAAGTCATGGGTTGCTTGAAAGTTGGTTGCTGGTAGAGTTTTAGCAACAATCGAGCCAGAGAAACAAACAAATAAAAGTAAAAGTATGCGCATTAGTTTTGTAAGTATCTTGGTGTTTTGTGTTTGCGAATTGACATAATAATACCAAAACTAGACATTAAAGTAATGAGTGATGAGCCACCATAACTAATCAGTGGTAATGGCACACCAACCACAGGTAATAGTCCAGATACCATGCCAACATTAACAAAAATATAAGTAAAGAAAATAAGGGTTAAACTTGCACCCAATAGTTTTGAGAAATTATCTTCTGATTGAAAAGAAATCAACAATAATCGGTAGATAATTAGCCCGTACAACGTGAATAAAAATATCACCCCTATAAAGCCCAACTCTTCAGCAATCACAGCGAAGATAAAATCGGTTGCATGTTCGGGTAGAAAATTAAGTTGGGACTGGGAGCCTTGCTCTAAACCCTTGCCAGCCAAACCACCAGAGCCAATCGCAATTTTTGATTGCAAGATATGATAACTAGAACCTAATGGGTCAGAACTTGGGTCAATTAAAGTTATAATACGTTTTTTTTGATAACCCATTAATAGGTAGTGCCATGTAGCAT
This sequence comes from Candidatus Ruthturnera sp., assembly GCA_030599095.1. Classification (GTDB taxonomy): domain Bacteria; phylum Pseudomonadota; class Gammaproteobacteria; order PS1; family Pseudothioglobaceae; genus Ruthia. The sequence goes on along the minus strand of JAUVOQ010000021.1, from coordinate 12,902 downwards.
AAGCACTTGAAGCGATGATTGATGAAATGAGTGCAAAATTCAGCCAATTGTTTTTAAGGATTTGAATGTGAATACCTGAGAAAAACAACACATAAAAACCAGAGGTGCCAATTAATAATGACGTGCCTAAATCGGGCTGTTTGGCAATCAGTATTACGATTGAAATAATGGCAACAATGGATAAAAAAATAGGCAGCGGTCTTGGTGGCAAGGTTTTTTCACTCAAAATTGAGGCAATCGCAATAGGTACAATTACTTTCATCATTTCAGAAGGCTGGAATCGCATAAAACCTAAATTAAGCCAGCGTTGAGCACCACCACTGCTGGAGCCAAAAATCAAAACCAAACCCAGTAAAAAGATACCAAACAACATTAAATAAGGAGAAAAACGCCTAAGTTGATAGGGTGGTATTTGAGCAATTACCAACATGGCACCAATCGCCAGTACAAAGTGAAATACTTGTTTATAAATGGTTTGCATAGAGCCTGCTGAGGCTGAATAAAGCACAACAAGTCCAAATCCACTGAGTGCCATAATCAGTAAAAATAAAGGCGTGTCCATCTTGAAGTAATGCCAATAATGGCGTATTTTTGCAACGCTTAATAATTTCATAATAACAACAAACCAACCGATCTGGCGTCAGATAATAGCAAGTTAAAACTTCGACAGGCTGATTTATTATTCATGCTTTCGGTGCCAATACCCATTTGTCGAATGGCTACTTGTTGTTTCGGATGCAAAAATTGATGTGTTGCGCCTGTGCCGATAATTAATAAATCAATATCATCTTGATTAGATAGGGGGAATAATGAAACTTTATCAATATCATCAAGATGAGTCACGTCAACTTCACAATAATAATGAGAAGAAATAAAACAGGGAATTTTAAGCTGCGTGTGTGCTAATTTAACATGGTGTTTTTCGACAGAAACAACGCTGTTATAACTTGCCTCTTGCTGGTTAAATTCCATGATATTACAGCGACTATTTGATGAATAAAAACACATTATAACAGTGTAAAATCAACTTCTCTTTTATATTAGACAAAGATATGCCAAATTCGAGCAATACAGACATATACGATGCAGATTTGTCCAGTGGTGTTACAGCCTTTGATACTAAGAATTTTACCATGGCATATCAATTATTAGCCCCACTTGCCATCAAAGGTAATGCAGAGGCGCTGTGGCGTGTTGGCATGATGCAAATGAACGGCTTGGGCATGGTTGAAAACCAGCCCTTAGGATTTGAAAACTTCTTACAAGCGGCAAGCAAAGGTCATGCATTTGCTCATCACATGCTAGGCGTGGCATGTATGACTGGCGAGGGTGTAGAAAAAGACATTATAAAATCTATTGAGTGGTTTGAAAAGGGTGCTGAATTTGGTATTCCTGGCTCGATGTATGCACTAGGCATGTTGTTTGAAGATGGTAAAGAAGTTAAACAAGATTTAGAAAAAGCGCAATATTGGTTTGACAAGGCCGATAAAGTAAGTCTATAAAAATAAGAAAAATAACAATGAAATCAAGATTTGCCCCATCCCCAACAGGCTACCTACATATCGGTGGCGCTAGAACTGCACTTTTTGCTTGGGCTTGGGCTCAAAAACAACATGGCAAATTTGTATTACGTATTGAAGACACAGACTTAAAACGCTCAACTCAAGCATCAGTTAATGCTATTTTACAAGGCATGGATTGGCTTGGGCTTGACTATGATGAGGGTCCTTTTTATCAAACAGATCGTTTTGATCGGTACAAACAAGTTGTTCAGCAATTGCTGGATGAAAAAAAAGCCTATTATTGCAAATGTTCTAAAGAGCGCTTACAAACCTTGCGTAAAGATTTAATCAAGCAAGGCAAAAAAACCAAGTACGATGGCTGTTGTCAGGATAAAAACCTAAATGCTGGCGTTGTACGTTTTAACAACCCAAAAGAAGGGTTGGTGGTTTTTAATGATGTGGTTAAAGGGCAAATTTCAATCAATAATAAAGAATTAGACGATTTAATTATTGCTCGTAGCGATGGCACGCCCACTTATAATCTTACCGTGGTAGTTGATGACCATGACATGCAGATTGATTGTGTTATTCGTGGTGATGATCATATCAATAACACACCTAAACAAATCAATCTTTATCAAGCATTGGGCTGGGATTTGCCAGAATTTGCACACTTGCCCATGATTTTAGGCAGTGATGGTGTGCGTCTTTCAAAACGTCACGGCGCTGTGAGTGTTATGGCTTATCGAGATGCAGGTTTTTTGCCCGAAGCTTTGCTTAATTATTTAGCTCGCCTAGGTTGGTCGTATGGCGATCAAGAAATATTTTCTATGGATGAAATTGTTGAACTGTTTGAATTAAAAAATATCAACAAGGCGCCTGCAAGTTTTAACCAGGATAAGCTTTTATGGCTCAATCAAGAAACCATTAAAAACTCCAGTGTTGAGAATTTACTTAACAACCTAACTTGGCATCTGAAAAACCAAGCAATTACCATTACAGACACGCCCAATATTAAAATAATTGTTCAACACTTGCAAGATAGATGTAGAACCTTGGTTGATATGGCAAGCAAGGTAAAAATGTTTTATCAAGATTTTGACACTTTTGATGAAAAACTTGCCAAAAAACACTTTAAAGACAAAACACCACTTAAGCACTTACTTATAAAACTAGAAGCCCTAAATACTTGGCAAGCCAACGACATCAAACAAGCCGTTAAACAGGTGTGCTTTGAACTCAACATTGGTTTTGGCAAAGTAGGTCAACCCTTTAGGCTTGCACTAAGTGGCAATGGCAACGCAGGTAGTATTGATATTGTAGCCGAGTTGGTTGGCAAAGATAAAGCACTATCACGTCTAAAAATGGCCATTAATTTTTAAAAAATAGAGTTAGAAATATTCAAAAATATGCTGGATTCATCAATATTTAAAACCCAATATCAGGCATTACAAGATTCAATCAAGGCGGATTTTTTAAATAATCCAGAGGCAACTCAAACACTTATATTGGCTAGAAGTGAGGGGGTTGACCAATTGCTTAAAGGTATTTGGCAAAGTTTTAATCTTTCAGAGCAGTTGTGCTTGGTGGCTGTTGGTGGTTATGGTAGGGGTGAATTGCATCCGTATTCGGATATAGATTTGTTGATTTTAATTCCTGATGGTGCGCATGATACCTATCAGAAAAGTATCGCTGGCTTTTTGACATTTTTATGGGATGTTAATTTAGAAATTGGACATGCAACTCGGGATTTAAAAGATTGCATTGGTATGATTAGTGATCTGAGCGTGGTGACTAATTTATTAGAATCTCGTATTATTTTGGGTAAGGCTTCTTTGTTTTTTAAGATGAAAGCTGTGATTAAGTCTAGTATTTGGTCAAGCCAATCATTTTTAGTTGAAAGGCAAAAAGAGCAACACAATCGTCATCAAAACCTATCCAACACTGCTTATAACTTAGAGCCAAATATCAAGCAAAGTCCAGGCGGTCTTAGAGATATTCAAACAGTTGTTTGGGTGGCAAAGTGGTGTTTTGATGTTAATACCTTGCTTGAATTGGTTGATAAGCAATATTTAACAACCACTGAATATAAGTTATTAAAAACATCGCAACTGTTTTTATTCAAAGTCAGATTTGCACTGCATATTATCGCTAATCGGCGTGAAGATAGACTTGCATTTCAGTATCAAAAATCTATAGCAACCATGTTGGGTTATGTTGATGGGGATTCTTTGGCGGTTGAGGTTTTGATGAAGGATTATTACCAAACTGTGACCAGAGTATCACGCCTTAATGATATTTTGTTGCAATTATTAGAAGATGAAATTTTAAACACACAATGTTTGAATAGCCGTTTTATGATTAGTCACGGTTATATTCATTCAGTTGATGAGGAGGTTTTTATTCAAAATCCCTCCGCTTTTATTGAAATATTTTTACTGGTTGCTAAGCATAATTATGTCCATGGCATCGGTGCAAAAACACTTAGACAAATGCAGGCGAACATTGATTTAATTGATTTTGATTATTACAAGAAACGTAAAAATAATCGTTTATTTATCGAGTTACTACAACAAAATAAGGGGGTTAATAAGGCGTTAAAACTCATGAATCGTTATGGCATTTTAGAGCGCTATATTCCTGCTTTTGGTAAGATTGTGGGGCTGATGCAATATGACTTATTCCATGCTTATACGGTGGATCAACACACCTTATTTGTGATTCGTAATTTAAGGCGATTTTTTACACCAGAGTTTGTTAAGGAGTTTGCACTTTGTAGTGAGATAGCGCAAGGCATTCAAAAACCAGAGTTGTTGTTATTGGCTGGGCTTTTTCATGACATTGCCAAAGGTAGAGGCGGGGAACATGCTCATCTGGGTGCGGTTGATGTGCGTGAGTTTTGCCAACATCATCAATTAAAAACAAAGGATACTAATTTGGTTTCAAAATTAGTTGAAAAACATTTACTCATGTCAGTGGTTGCACAAAAACAAGATATTAGTGATTTTGGAGTGATTGAACGTTTTGCTGAACAAGTAGGCACAGTTGAATTTTTAGAATTTTTGTATTTATTAACAAATGCTGATATTCGTGCAACAAAGGATGACTTATGGAACAGTTGGAAAGACTCTTTACTAAAAAAATTGTTTTACAATACTAAAAAGCACCTAGAAAATAGCAATAGTCAGCGCCCAAGTGTAGACCAAAGAGTGCAAGACATCAAGCAAATTATTATTAAGGATTCCATTGCCCAAGGTTATCAAATGAGTGACGTTGAAAAAATATTATCAACCCTGCCTAAAGACTATTATTTACGTTATGAAGTGGATGATATTTTATGGCATTTGAGCCTTTCCACCAAAATAACCGATGATAAAATTATTGTTAGTTCTAAAATTTCACAACACAATGTGGTTGATATTTTTGTGCTGTGTGATGATTTTAAAGGCTTATTCTTTAAATTAATTAGTATTCTTGAAAGGCTGAGGCTTGATATTGTGGATGCTAAAATCTTAACTACAAAAGATAAAAAAGTCTACAACACAATTAGCGTCTTGCAAGATGAAGCACTTGAACATACTAATATCAATCAAGAAATCAGAAATGAATTGGACAATTTGGATGTGAGCGTAAGAACAACCCATGACATATACACGCATCGACATTTTGACCATAAAATGAAAGTCAGTTTTAGCGTGAATGAACAGTGGAACCTAACTCAATTAGAGATTAATGTGATTGATAAACAAGGCATACTTTCGAATATTGCCTATGTTTTCTTTGAATTAGGCATCTCATTAATTAATGCCAGAATTGCTACTATGGGGGAAAAGGTTGAAAATGTGTTTTTTATTAGCAATGCTAAAAATCAGCCATTGAACATGGCAGAACAATCAGCGCTTAAAGAAGCCTTGGAAGGAAGATTGTAAAAAGATATTGTACAAGTTAAATGATGATATAATCTCTCACAATCAGCAGTTCTGCTGTTTCTTTTTTCATTCAGATTAACATTACAAAAGAACATATGAACGATAAAATTAAAGTAGTGACTGACGCCTCTTTTGAGGCAGATGTTGTTAATTCATCACAAGTGGTATTGGTAGATTTTTGGGCGCAGTGGTGTGGGCCGTGCAAGGTGTTAGCACCCGTATTAGATGAAATTGCTGACGAATATGATGGTAAAGTTATTTTTGCTAAAGTTAATATAGACGAGAATGACCAAACGCCACCAAAGTATGGTATTCGTGGCATTCCAACCATCTTGCTATTTTCTAATGGTGCCGTTCAAGCAACCAAAATGGGTGCACTTTCAAAAGCAGAACTTAGTGCGTTTATTGATGCTAATATTTAAATTTTTAAAAACTACAATAACTGGCTGTTTTTAAAATAGTCAGTTTAATAAAAACCTTCTAGCGCTTTAGGCGTACAACCCCTAGTTAAGTAAAAAAATTGCTTAACTTCAATATGGATACATTCATGAAATTATCAGAACTCAAAAAATTTAGCCCAGAAGAGTTATTAGAATTGGCACAATCTCTAGGCGCAGAAAATATTTCCAGAGCCAAAAAACAAACCTTAATTTTTATCATTCTTAAAGCTAAAGCGGCTAATGATGAGGAGGTTTTGGGCGATGGCGTTTTGGATGTGTTACAAGATGGCTATGGTTTTTTAAGATCAAGCGATGATTCTTATACTTCAGGTGCAGATGATATTTATATTTCACCTAATCAAATTAGACGTTTTAATTTATCAACTGGTGATTTGGTTGTAGGAAAAATTAGAGCACCTAAAAAGGGTGAAAAGTATTTTGCTTTGATTAAAGTATCAGAAGTGAATGGCGAAGATCCAGATAATGTTAGAAATAGAGTGCCTTTTGCTTCATTAACGCCTGTTCATCCTGACGAAAGGCTGAAATTAGAAATTGGCAATGGTGGCACCGAGGATATTACTGCTAGAGTGATTGACCTTGTCGCACCATTTGGTAAAGGACAAAGGGGCTTGCTGGTTGCACCACCTAAGGCAGGTAAAACCATGATTATGCAAAATATTGCCGCCTCTATTTCAGTCAACCATCCAAAATGTGAATTGATTGTACTTTTAATTGATGAACGTCCTGAAGAGGTAACAGAAATGGCACGCACTGTTCGTGGCGAGGTGATTGCCTCAACGTTTGACGAGTCAGCGAAGCGTCATGTGCAAGTGGCTGAAATGGTGATTCAAAAAGCCAAACGACGTGCAGAACAAGGCAAAGACGTGATTATTTTATTAGACTCAATCACACGTTTGGCACGTGCTTATAATACAATTGCGCCTTCGTCAGGCAAGATATTGACAGGCGGTGTTGATGCTAACGCACTACAACGCCCTAAGCGTTTTTTTGGTGCAGCTAGAAACATTGAAAATGGTGGAAGTATTACCATTATTGCCACTGCATTGATTGACACTGGCTCAAAAATGGATGAGGTTATTTATCAAGAATTTAAAGGCACGGGCAATATGGAGCTTCATTTAGAAAAACGTTTGAGTGAAAAGCGAATTTTTCCAGCGATTAATATTAATGCTTCTGGCACGCGTCGTGAAGAGTTAATTACTGATGAAAAAGAATTACAAAAAATGTGGATTTTGCGCAAAATTCTACATCCTATGGACACTGTTGAAGCGGCTGAATTCTTAATTGATCGCTTAAAATTGAGCAAAACCAATGATGAGTTTTTTGCTTCAATGTCGCAAAAGAAGTAATAGAGATCTTTGCATAATTATAAATAATCACCAAAATACCATATTCCATTAACTTGGAGGCTTTTAGGAACACCCCTTAGCCCTGTTAGGAATGGATTTAAAAAAATCCCAATTTAATAAGTGTCATAAGCAATCCTCTGGGAGGATAAAATCTGTCACTTTGTTAATCATTCACAGTGATGCAAAAGTCTCAATAAATTGATTTAAAAACTCATGACTTGATTAATTATTCTGAACATCTATTAATTGCTTTTGAGTATACTTAAAATATGAAATTCCCTTCTATAGTAACCAAAACTCTTAAATTACAAAATAGCATTTTAGCTAGGTATTTAATGCGCAATGTGTTGGTGCTTTTGAGTGCGGTATTTATTGTGATTGGCTTGGTTGTTTTTGGCAATCAATTGGTATTGGTGGTTAAAGAAAGTTTGAAAGCAGGTATACCTCTTGCAGACTTGTTGCCACTGGTCGGCTTTAATATGATTAGAGATGTGGCACTAATTTTGTCTTTATCTTTGTTATTGGCTATTATTTTGAGTGTTAGCAAGTTTTACAAGGATTCAGAGGCCATTGTAATGAACTCATTAGGTTTGGGTGATAAGCATTTTATGGTATTCATTCAGCCACTTGTTATCTTTATCTTTATCTTTGTTTTGCTTTTAACGACAGTTGTGGTGCCTTGGTCCAAGCAACAAAGAGACTTGATTATGGCACGTAGTGAAAATGCATCTGAATTTTCTTTTATTAAAGAGGGTGAGTTTCAAGAGTTTAAAAATGGTGATATTATTTTTTACGCATCAAAGGTCAGCGATGCTGATAATGCTAAAGAGCAAAACATGAAAGAGATTTTTATTTATACATTAATCAATAATGAGCCAGTTATAATCTTGGCAGAACAAGCCCAAAAATACACCAATTTAAACACCAACAGCGTGTATTTACGCCTTAAAAATGGTGCGCGTTATCAAGGCTTTCCTTTGGATGAAAATAAAAAAATCTTAAATTTTAATTTATATGATTTGCAAGTTATTGATGGCAAGGTGCAAAGATCCATTAGTACGGTTACCAAAGTCGAATCAAAATCGACGTTTGAATTGTTATTCTCTAGCAAACTTACAGAAATAGCAGAGTTTCAATGGAGAATATCTCAGCCTTTGAGTATTTTAATATTATCAGTACTTGGCGTATTGCTTGGCAAAACCTCCCCTCGGAGTGCTAAAAATTTAGGCGTATTGGTTGGTGTTGTTGTGTTTATTGTGTATAACAATGTTTTATTAATTGCCAAATCAGCCTTAGAACGAGGAGAATCTTTGCCAATTGTTGGACTGTGGTGGGTACATCTGTTGATGCTGTTGCTGATTTTTATTTTTTATTCAATTAGAGATAGAAAATTTCCCCAATTTGTTTGACGCATATTTAATGTCTTTTGAAGTGTAAAATAGCCATGTTTTTTAAAGGAAAAGTTTAATGTCATCTCAACCCAGCAAAGCTTTAGAGGTTTTTGATAATCCTAATATTGAGCGCGATTTTGTCATTCAAATTGACATGCCAGAGTTTACCTGCCTGTGTCCAAAAACAGGGCAGCCTGATTTTGCCACATTGCACCTTGAATACATTGCTGATAAAGCATGCATAGAATTAAAATCGCTGAAAATGTATATTTGGTCGTATCGAAACGAAGGCGCATTCCATGAGGCGGTTACCAATCAAATTCTTGATGATTTGGTTCAAGCGAGCAATCCAAGATTTATGCGTTTAAAGGCAATTTTTAACGTTCGTGGTGGTGTTTATACAACCATAATTGCGCAACATCAGCAAAAAAACTGGATACCTAAAGCCAAAGTTGATTTGCAGCACTTGGGCTAATATTTTTTATGAAAGCCGTTCGTCAAAGTATTAAATTTGACAAAAAACATCTGGATAAAGATGCTTTAAAGGTCATTAATGTCATTAATAAAGCGGGGTTTAAAGCCTATCTGGTAGGTGGTTGCGTTAGAGATTTACTCTTAAATTTAGAGCCAAAAGATTTTGACATTGCAACCAATGCCAAACCAGAACAGATATATAAATTATTCAAACGCTCGCGCTTAATTGGCAGGCGGTTCCGTTTGGTGCACGTTATGTTCTCAGCACGTAAATTTATTGAAGTGGCTACTTTTAGGTCAGGCAAAGTGCAAACCGCTAAAAATGGGGTTATTGTTCGTGATAATTGCTATGGCAATATTGAAGAGGATGTCGTGCGCAGGGATTTTAATATTAATGCACTTTATTATGATATTAAAACACAAGAAGTTATTGATTATGTGGGTGGGCTTGAGGATATAAAAGCGCAAGAAGTGCATATTATTGGCAATCCAAGTATAAGATTTGAGCAAGACCCAGTGCGCATGATTAGAGCCATTAGGTTCCAAACTAAATTAGGGTTTCAATTAAGTGATGAGATTAAGTCGGCTATTTTTGAGCAAGCATCGCTGCTTGGTAATATTTCTGCAGCACGCTTGTATGAAGAATGTATTAAATTGTTTCACAATGAATATGGGTTTGAAGTGTATGAGCGCTTAGAAAAATATGGTTTATTAAAATATTTGTTTAAACAAACCCATAAAAATGAATTTATTAAAAAGGCTTTGTTAAACACATCAGATAGAATTAAAAAAAATCAATCTGTCACGCCCGTATTTTTATTTGCTGTGTTTTTATGGCAAGCTCAAAATGAGCGCTTTATGGCGCTTAAAAAGAAACAAAGTTGCTCGTCTTTAGCAATGAATCAGGCTTCTGAAGAGGTGATTATTAATCAAATTAAGCAAGTTTCGCTACCCAGATGGCTAAGCACTAGAATTAAGGATATTTGGCTAATGCAAGCAAGATTAGAAAAAATGCAACCAAAAAAGGTTAAAGATTTGCTCAATAATCCACGGTTTAGAATGGCGTATGATTTTTTGTTATTACGCTCTATGAGCATCAACCCAGAATTGCTTGAAACCGTTAAATTTTGGACCAAGGCTCAGCAGTGAAATTAGCTTGTGTTTAGTGGAAGGATTAAAGCAAAAAGGCTATCAAGTATCTGCCACCGCTAGACACAAAATAAACAATAAAAAGCGATATTGGCTATTTTTTTAATCAAAGTTGATTTTTACTGGATTTTTTTAATTTGCCTAAAAATAAAACTGAATTTTTAGATTTTAATGATTGTTTTAGGGGTTATGTAGGGGGGCTTAAAATGCCAAAAATTCATTATTGGGCTACTTTTTCAATAAACTATTTGCTGTGCTTAAAAGAATACTACCAGAAAGAATAATGGATAAAATACTAAGCGAAGCGAGCAGTAGAGGGAAAATACAAAATGGCAAAAAAATTTGATTTTAATCAGGGTTTAATCGATTTAGAAAAAATTGTAAAGACTATGGAATCTGGCGATTTAAGCCTTGAAGATTCACTTGATTACTTTTCTAAAGGCGTGGCGTTAACTAAGCAATGCCAAAGTGCACTGAATCAAGCGCAGCAAAAAATATTCACGCTAACCGAGCAAGACAACTATACAAATGAAAAACCATTAAAGGATTTGTAAATTTTTGCACATTCTAAACATTAAATATTGAGTTAAGACTTTTAAACAATGGACTTTAATATCTACATCACAAGGGTCAATGCTAAATTAGACCAACACTTATCAGTGCAAGGTTCTTTGGCTAAGGCAATGCGCTATAGCACGCTGGCTAATGGCAAGCGTTTTAGACCCATTCTTGCTTATTGCGTTGCTAACATTTTTAGCACAAACTTAAATTTAGTCGATTCCAGTAGTTGTGCTGTTGAATTTATTCATGCTTATTCTTTAATTCACGATGATTTACCAGCCATGGATGATGATGATATGCGCCACAATCAGCCCGCTTGCCACAAACGTTTTGGCGAGGCTCAAGCAATTTTAGCAGGCGATGGTTTGCAAGCATTAGCATTTGAAGTGTTGGTTAATGACGAGTTGATTAGTGCTGATATCAAAATTGAGTTGCTGAAATCTTTGACCCATGCCTCATTTGAAATGGCAGAAGGTCAAGCAATTGATTTATCCATTATTACAAAACAGGTCAATATTGCAACACTAGAAACCATGCACCGAAAAAAAACAGGCGCATTGCTGAGTTGTGCAGTTAATTTGGGTGCAATCGTTTCTAAAGCGTGCAATAATAAGGATAGCGTTATCCTAAATACCTTCTCTAAAGATATCGGTTTGGCATATCAAATTCAAGATGATGTGCTTGATATTGAAACACTTGATGTATTATTAGGTAAAAATCAATATTCTGATGAGCGCAAAAACAAACCCACTTATCCATCTTTGTTAGGCTTAGATAAATCAAAACTTATCTATAGGAATTTATACGAAAAAGCCAGTGATGAGTTAAATTTATTAAGTGTAGATTCAACAGAATTACAACAATTAACGGCTAATCTACAAGCAAGATTGTTTTAGCAACCTTTAAGCGGTCGTGCGGGTTATTCAAGATAAAAGTACTGTAAAAATCGTCCAAGTATTACAAATTTTGGACAAAGGTAGCAATGCAGGTATTAATGTTGATGGCAGTCGCACACTTAATCAATAAAGATCTTTGATAAATAGCATACTATTTTTGTGATATTGTAAGCCGCAGTTCATTTTGCAAAAGTTTTAAGTTTGTTTTGCAAAAATATTTTTTACTATTTTCCTGCTCAGGAATATAGTATTTTTTCCATCAAAAGTTAATAAACACCAAATCTCTAGTTAGACTATCTGCCATAATAGAATTATTTAACAATAAAGATTCAAAGGGACATATATGAATAATAAAGATTTTTTCAAAGCAATGAAAAAGGAAGGTTTAGAGTATTCAGAAAAATTTACTGAAAGTTTTCCATATTTTTGCATTAAAATTATTTGGGATAATCTTTCAAAAGATGAAATAGAAACTGCTTTAGACGGTTTAGTAACCAATGATGAATCTATTGATGCTTTTTTTATTGATGAAGAAAACAGAGAAATTAATATCATTCAATGCAAATCTTGCGAAAATGAAAAAAATCTAAGAGCCATAAAAAAAGAGTGGTTATCATTTTTATATGTAATAGAAGATAAATTAAAAAATAATGATTTTATTGATAAACATAAAAATAGTAGAATTCAAGAAATTGCAAAAGAGTATTTAATTTATAAGGACAAAGGTTATAAAACGAAGTTATATTTTTTTCATTTAGGTAAAAAAGTAGAACATAGTATTAAACCTTATGAAAGTAAAATTGATTATTTTGATTATATTTCAATAAAAGATGAATATGAAGAGTATTTGTCCAAATTAGATAGAACAGAACCACCATCAATTGAAATTAACATAGGATTTGACAAAATAGAACCAAATATTAGCACACATAGAACATTGGTTTCAATTATTACTGGTGATGAAATTATTAGATTACGAGAAGAGTATCGTTATAAATTATTTGATAAAAATTTAAGATTTGGATTAGGATTAAATAAAGTTAATAAAGAAATGGGTCATGACAACTTAAGCATGTTTAAAAACCTGTTAAAGTACCGTCATGAAAGTAAAAAACAAGTATGTAATTCGTTCACGTATTTCAGAGACCAAATTTAGACAAATAATTTTGTTGTTTTCTGAGGATTTGAGT
>JAUVOQ010000031.1 GCA_030599095.1 Candidatus Ruthturnera sp. | reverse complement strand
ACTCAAATCCTCAGAAAACAACAAAATTATTTGTCTAAATTTGGTCTCTGAAATACGTGAACGAATTACATACTTGTTTTTTACTTTCATGACGGTACTTTAACAGGTTTTTAAACATGCTTAAGTTGTCATGACCCATTTATTATTTAAACAATAAATTGGTTGCTTTGTTAATGAATGTTAAAAACATGAAAGAGCAAAGGTCAACTGTTCAAAAACAGTGATTTTTGAACACTTTAAAAAAACATGTAAAGAAACCCCCATTCTTTGAACACTTTAAAATAACATATACAGAAAATCACTTTTTTAAAACAAATGAAAAACCAGAAAATAACTTTAATACAGCCTGACGATTGGCATTTGCATGTGCGTAATGGTGATGCATTGAAATCGGTGATTGGCATGACTGCAAAACAGATGGGCCGAGCAATTATTATGCCTAATCTCAATCCACCTGTGACTAACGCTATTCAGGCGCGTGCTTATAAAGAAGAAATTTTATCAGCCTTGCCAAAAGGCAGCACGTTTAACCCATTAATGGTTTTATATTTGACGGATAACACCACGCCTAAAGACATTCAACAAGCGATTGATAATAACATTGTGGCGGTTAAGTTATATCCTGCAGGAGCAACAACCAATTCAGACAGCGGTGTGACCAACATTACCAGGCTTTATCCAACGCTGGAGAGTATGCAAAAATTTGGCATGCCACTTTTAGTGCACGGCGAAGTAACGTGCAGTGAGGTGGATATTTTTGACCGTGAAGCGGTATTTATTGACGAGGTGTTGAACCAAGTGGTGAACGATTTTCCTGAGTTGAAAGTCGTGTTTGAACACATTACCACTAAAGATGCCGTTGATTTTGTTCTAGCGAGTCATCATAAAATTGCCGCAACCATTACGCCACACCATCTTTTAGCCAATAGAAATGACATGCTAGTAGGTGGCATCAAGCCACATTATTTTTGCTTGCCAGTTTTAAAGCGCAAAAATCCGCATCAATTAGCACTATTAGACGCCGCAACCAGTGGCAATGCTAAGTTTTTCTTAGGCACAGATTCCGCTCCCCACACCAAGACTGACAAAGAGTCTGCCTGTGGCTGTGCAGGGATTTTTACCGCACATTGTGCCATTGAACTTTATGCGACAGTCTTTGAACGCCAAAATGCACTAAATAAGCTAGAAGGATTTGCCTCAAAATTCGGTGCAGATTTTTACAACTTACCTCATAATACACAGACCATTACACTTAAAAAACAAGATTGGACTGTGCCAGCAAGTTATCCTTTTGCGCATAGCGATATTGTGCCATTTATGGCAACTAAAACACTTGGTTGGAAACTTATTTAAAGCAAAGCCAAGAGCAACAGCCTCTTTTTTAATGCTTTTTTGGTTTTTTCAAATTGAGACCACTGCATTAACCTTTAAAAAACAACCCTTAAGATTCAAAAAATCTTATATTTTTTAAACCATTCAAAAATCTATAAAAAATCAGCTTTTATCCAAAAAAACAAGCCATGTTCTAACTTTTTATTGCTTGTTCTGTGTCTTTTTGTTAAAAAATACACAGAAATCCCTAGGTTGTCTTTCTTATAGTGTTCCACTTATGGAGACAAAAATGTTTAGTGAAAGACCATGCGTGTTAGGTTGGAATTCCTAGCCTTACTTTCATTGCTTGGGTTGAAACGCCAAAATATTCTGCTAATTTTGATATTGTTTTTATCCCTTTATCTATTTCTGTGTTTATTTTTTCATATGGCATTAAGATGTCAGCGGCCAGTTTGTTAGCCTCAACCTCTGTTTGGTTTGAGAGGCTACTTCTGTATAGTGGGCTGTCAACAATGCCGTCACCAATTTCATCTTTATGTAATAAGAAGTGTGACAACTCATGTGCAGCAGTAAAGCGCTGTCTGTTTTTGCTGTCAGAATCTGAAACGAAAATTGCATATTTATCCGATTCATCACCATCTTTGATTATCTGACCAGAAACACCATCATTTAGGTGGGCAATATAAGCAGTAACGCCAAATGCTTTAGATAATTCTCCCATATTTACGGGAAGGTTTTCTTGATGTTCTTGAATAGTTTTTTGATGTCCGTCTGGTAAGTTTTTAATCATTACATCTCCTGTTTCTCATTGGTACTAGCTGTCATATTTAAATCTTGAAACAATTTATCTGCCTCTTCTTTTACAATCTTGCGAAATTCATCTGTGATTAATACTTTGATTTTCTCTCTTTCTGCGCTAGAAAACTCGTTAATCTTTATAGCAACCGTATTTTTGATGATCTTTTTTATACCTCTCCAAGTGAAAAAACCAGTAACAGCAAGCACAACAGCAACTATAGATATTATTAAGTCAATAGTAAACAAGTGAGTCTCAAATAAATCAACCACTATTTGTAAATCTGATGATTCCATCATGCAATTATACTGTTATCTTAAATAGTGCGAGCATTAATATTTAAAGAGTAGTTTGGCATCTTTAACATCTGATTTTATTTGTTGTTTTAATGCTGAAAAAGAATCAAATTTTTGCTCATTGCGGATTTTGTATTTGAAGATGACCTTAGCGTTTTTGCCATAAACTTGGCGGTTAAAGTCAAATAAAAAGACCTCTAATAAGATTGTTTCGCCCCCAATTGTGGGGTGTTTGCCAAGATTGCATACACCATTGTAAATCTCATTATTTAATTCTACGTTGACTGCAAATACGCCTAACAGAGGGCTGATTTTTCTTTTAATGGGAATATTGATTGTGGGAAAGCCGATGGTTCTGCCTTGTTTTTGCCCGTGAATGATCTTGCCTGAGATTGAAAATTCTCGTCCTAATAGTTGGCTTGTTAGGTCAAAATCACCCTCTTTAAGTGATTGTCTGATTTTTGAACTGCTGACTCTGTCAAAGTTGTAAAGCACAGCAGGTGTTTTTTCTACTTCAAAATCAAAGGTTTGTAATAAGGAAAAATTACCCGTTCGGTTGGCACCAAAACGAAAATCATCACCAATTAGGCAGTGTTTAACATTGAGTTTGTCTAGCAATATTTGCTGAATAAAGGCGTTAGCGGTGAGTTGTGAGAATGGCGTATTAAAGTTAATTAACAAGTGCTCGTCTAATCCAAGACTTGCAAGTAAGGTGTGTTTTTGTTTGAAACTACTCAGTATGGCTTGTGCGTGTCCAAAAAAGCATTGTGGCGTGGGTGAGAACGAAATAAGTACTGACGGTAAGTTCATGGCATGGGCTTTTTCAACCAGTTTTTTGATGATTTTTTGATGCCCTATATGCACGCCATCAAAGTTGCCGATGGTAACGACACTGCCTAAATGGGGTTTTAAATTTTGCAAACCACGAATGAGTTTCATAAGCGCTTATTTTAGTCTAATTGGCAGATGATGTTATGAACTGGTTTTGGCACGCCAATATTTAACCGAGACAAAAATTTAAATTCACCCTTGACATCTGGGCAGTGAATAAGTATGGGGTGAATCAGTAAATGATAGTGGGTAAAACTATGTTTAAAAGTGGTTAGGCTTTTTTCTATCAAAGCTGATGGGTGAAAATCAATGATGGACTGTTGAATGACTTTATCATTGTCTACGCATTCTACAAAGCTCCACAACCCGCCCCAGATACCCTTGTTTGGGCGTTTTTGCAAGTAGATATTGTGCTTGCCATCTCTAAAAATTAGCATGGCAATTGAACGGGTGGGCTTGTTTTTCCTTGGCTTTGGGTTGGGATATTTGTCTTGAGTGTTGGTTTGCTGTGCTAAGCAATCAGATTGGATTGGACATTGTTCACAATCTGGCTTGCGTTGAGTACACAAGGTTGCGCCTAAGTCCATAATGGCTTGTGTGTAGTCAGCATTGTGCTCATTGGGTGTGTGATATCTAGCCAAGCACCACAGTTCTTTGAGCGTTTTGCTTTGTCCGTAATGGCCTTTAACTTGGTGATATCTTGAGAGTACGCGCTTAACATTGCCATCAAGTATGGTGTGGTTTTGATCAAAACTAATGGATAAAATAGCGCCTGCTGTGGATTCTCCCACGCCAGGCAAGTCAATCACTTGTTTAAATTCAGTTGGAAAATTGCCTTGGTATTGACTCATAATAATGTTGGCGGCTAAGTGCAAATTTCTTGCTCTGGCGTAATATCCCAAGCCTGCCCATTGAGCCAAAACCGCATCTTCAGAGGCACTGGCTAGAGAATCCAATGTGGGAAAATGCTGAATGAAATTATTAAAATAATCAATGACCGTTGTTACTTGAGTTTGTTGCAACATGATCTCACTGAGCCAAACATGATAAGGGTTATTCGGCTTGCTTTGTATTGCTTGCCAAGGCAGATGGTGACGACCAAATTGGTCAAACCACTTCAGCACTGACTTTGAGATTGGGTGCGCCATTATTAAGAGACCTTTGTATCAATAGGGACAACCATCACTCTTTTTTGTGCCCTCTTGAGGGATAAAACACCACCTCTCATCCAGTTGATAATTTTTTAAACCCAGTCTTGACCCTGCTAGGATAAGATTTAAGAAAACCACCAACTGGATAGAAATTATCATTTTTCTACTGATACAAAGGTCTCTTTAAATTAAGCGGATCATGCGGGTTAATGCCTTTCATAAAAGGCTTGTTGATGTCTTCATGAGTCACTTGGTAAACACAGCCAATCCAGTTGCTGATAATTTGTCGGGAAGCGTCATGCCAAGTATTGCCTAGGGTTTGGGATATTAATTGTTCTGGAAAATCTGAAATGCTAAATTCTTTAGTTAAAAGTTTGGCTTGATACTCATCTAAAATGGCCTTGCTTTGTTCGCCCAAGTAGTGTTCAGGAAATGGCGGATAGGTCTGCCGCGCTTTTGCTAAATAAGCAATAATTTCACGCTTGTATTCTTTTAGCAAACTAATGGTGTCGTATTCTGGATGACCTTGGAAAAACACAATCCTTAACAAATCTTCACTAACGCCTAAGTGTGCACCAGCTTTGCTATTAACTAGAATCTTAACCCCAGCAGTGTTAAATTGCGCTTTCGAAATTTCATTAAAGCGAGAATGTGGCACATCAAAACGCGTATTCACACCACTCATTAAAGGATGTTGTCGGTCTAGCACTTGGTGTGGAAACAAGCCCCAACATTTTTTGCCTATGGCTTGGCGTTTTTGTCCGTATCTAAATTCTAATACGGCGTGGGTTGCTAAACATGAGCATAGTGTCGAAGTAATGTGGTCATACGACCAATCAACAACTTCTTTTAACGCCTCATAGAAAACGGCTTTTTGTAAATCTGCTTGCTCAACATATGCACCTGTAATAATCAGCGCATCAAGCCCTTGGGCTTTGATATCTGCAAAGGTTTGATAATGCTGTTTGATATGCTGGCTTGCTTTTTCGCCACGCTTGATTGACTTTAGTGTAAATGGATGCAGATAAAATTGTGCAATTTGGTTAGAATGCCCAACAAGGCGAAAAAATTGACGCTCGGTTGCCTCAAGCGCAGCATCTGGCATCATGTTTAATAAGCCAATGTGCAATTCACGAATGACTTGGTTGTTTGCCCTGTCTTTTGATAGAATGGTTTCACCCTCATCTTTAAGGCGTGAAAAAGAAGGCAAATTTGAATGTGCAATTAATGGCATTAGTTCATTGCCCCATAAATAAGTTCAAAGACCTCATCGGCACTTTTACACTGACACAAATCCTCGCTGTCAATGGTGTAGCCATATTTTTTAGCAATGGCTTCATATTTTGGCTTGCGGTGTTCGAGCAGGCGTGGAAATACCCAACGCACAAACTCGTTTGGGTCAATTTGTGCGACATAAATTAGCTGATTTTTTTGCAAGTAAATGTCTAATTGTTGTTCCAGAAAATCAACCCGATAATACAAAGGTTTTGGATGTGTCTGCGCACGTTTAATCAAAGCAATTTCGTTGGTTTTGCTGGCTCTAATGTAGAGAATCACTGTGCTGTCAGCTAGGGTTTGATATACCTGCTCATCGTCCAATTCACACAGACTACCGCCAGCATCATTAATAAAATGATTAAACCCTTGTGCTTTGGCCTTTTGTATAAATTGTGGCACGTCAAGCATGGCTTTGGTTTCTGCGTTTAAGTGCATTGTTTGACGATGAATAAAAGTGTCAATGGGCGTGCCATCCAGTTCAGGATTGCCAACCTTGCCCAAAAAAGCAGAGACTGATGATAAATTATCAAAGGTAATGTTGTTTTGAATGTTGATAGATTCGTTATCCAGCAAGTTTTTAAGCCATTTGTTTTGTCTGACGTGGTTTTTGATGTTGTCTAAAATTTTATCATTTAAATATTCAGCACCAATACGATAGTCGCCAGAATAATGAAAGTATTTATGTTGATGGTTAAGGAGTTTTGCCAGGTGTGTTTTCCCCACGCCTGACATACCTAATAGCGTTAAGCATTTGTGATTAGAGTTTTTAAATTCGCTGGCTGATAGTTTCATAACTTTAATTTAGCCGATGTATTAATGACCAGTTGGCGTGATTTATTATGGCACTTTATGATTAACACTGTATTGTTTGATTAAATTCATATATTGCATTTATTGCTTCTTTATTATGAACTTCTAACTTTTGTAAAATACTATTATTTGTTGAATACAATGCCTCAACCTCATTATTTGCTTGAATTCTTTTGCTGTCAAAATCACAAAATTTTACCATTGTTTCGTTTATTGATAAATACATATGGGTATTTTTATTTCTTGTAATTTCTAAATGTTTATCTTTGTGTAAATAAATTAAATTATAAACATTATCAAGTAAATCAACCTCTTGTTTATTGCTTGCTTTTTGCTGTTTGTGAAGTTTAAAATATTCTTGTTTTGGGCTTTTATATTGTCAACACTAAAAATGCCGTAACTTCCAATATTTAGAGCAATATTTTGATTGTTTTCATCGGTTTGAAAATAACGATACGATATTCATTTAATTTTCTCTTTGGGCAGAGATAGTTTATTAACAAATAAGTTATTAGGTGTTTTTAAATAATTAATATTTGTCCTTATATTTTTGAAAAATATAGTTTAATCTACACTAATCCTTTTATTGTTGCTCATTTATTCCTCCTTTTGAAGCATAACGTTTGATATGTAGAAGTCTAGGTGGTTTCATTCTTGAAATACTACCTTTTCATATTCAGATACAAACTTACTTACTGGTTTCCATATCTCAATATTATCGCCATTTTGCTCAAAAATTTTACCGTGATTTTTCTCTGCAATATTTTTCATTTGGTCAAAATTATTTTTAAAATCCTTTAGATCAAGTAACTTATTTTGTATGTCAATTTCTGTTATGTGTTTATTGCCATATTTTTTTAACTTCAAAAATGTATTTAATATTCTAGAATTAATATTTTTCTGTCTTTCTGGTTTAATCCAAAATCTTAATTTCCTTTCCACTTTTTTTATTTCATCAGCCTCACTTTGACTGTATTCATTTTCTTTAATATCTTTTGTTGTGATTGATTTTTTAACCTCTGATAAAATTATTAGCCCCTTAATTATGGTTGAATGAATTTCTTTTGCTTGAGCCTCTTTAGCAATAAGAAATGCAACATTTTCAAAGACTAACTCTACTTGTGATAACTGATATTCTATATTATTCATAATAATTAATTCTAGTAAAAAAATTACTATTTTATAGTCTATTTTAGACTTTATAAGTCTTTTTAGTAAATATTTACATGCCTCATTGCCCGTAAATTCTCAATCCAGTACCGTATGAATTGTTATGTTTTTCATTTATTGCTTAATTTCATTTGTATCATAATTTGTTTTTTATAGCAAGCCATCTTGTTTAAACATTTCGCGAATGCCTCGGATTGCTTGACGGGTTCGGTGTTCGTTTTCAATCAGGCCAAAACGTACGTATTGATCGCCATAACTGCCAAAACCAATGCCAGGCGAGACACCAACTTTTGCGATTTTGAGCAGTTTTTTGGTAAATTCTAGCGAGCCCATGTGCTGATAAAATTCAGGAATTTTTGCCCAAACAAACATTGTGGCTTTAGGCGGTGTAACCACCCAACCAATTGAGCCTAAACCGCCACACAATACATCGCGCCTGTCTTGGTACATATCAGATATTTCTTTCACGCAACTTTGGTCGCCTTCTAACGCCTCAATAGCGGCGACTTGAATGGGGGTGAACATACCATAATCTAGATAAGATTTGATTTTAGCAAGCGCGCCCACCAAGGTCGAATTGCCCACCATAAAACCCACACGCCAACCAGGCATGTTGTAACTTTTTGAGAGCGAAAAAAACTCAACAGCAATCTCTTTAGCACCTTCTACTTGAAAAATACTGGGCGCTTTATAACCATCAAATACAATGTCTGCATACGCCAAATCCTGCACCACCCAAATTTCATGTTCTTTGGCAATTTTGATGACTTTTTCAAAAAACCCTAACTCAGCGCATTGCGTGGTTGGGTTAGATGGATAATTTAAAACCAGCATCTTTGGCTTTGGCCAAGTGTTTTTAATAGAGCGTTCTAATTCTACTAAGAAGTCATCATCTGGACCACAAGGCACATGCTGGATATCCGCACCTGCAATTACAAATCCATACGGATGAATAGGATAAGCAGGATTAGGCACCAACACTGTATCGCCATTGCCCACAACAGCCTGTGCTAAATTAGACAACCCTTCCTTAGAGCCAATAGTAACAATGGCTTGCGTTTCTGGGTCAATATCAACATCAAAGCGCCTTTTATACCAATTGGCAATCGCTTTGCGTAACCGTGGAATACCACGAGAAGAAGAATAGCGATGCGTGTCTTTACGTCGCACCGCTTCTACCAGTTTTTCAACAATATGATCAGGCGTTGGCTGGTCAGGATTGCCCATGCCAAAATCAATAATATCTTCCCCACGAGCGCGTGCCTTGGCTTTTAGTTCGTTTGTAACCGCAAAAACATAAGCAGGCAGTCTTTTTATTCGTGGGAAGTCATCATTCATGAAAGCAATTGTTTAATTATATTGAATTGACCTTTATTTAAACTTTTTTTACAGTGAAATAAACATTGTTGTTTCCATGTATAGGTTTTATTATCTATAGGTGTGTCTATTTCCCAGTAATAGCCCATATCATCTTCCTGAATTTTGTTTATATTGTCAACAATGCTGTCTAGGTCATTAACAACATGTTTAAAAATCCTTGGAAACTTAGTTTTTTGTATTTCAATCTGCCCACCAGCAGTAAAGGTATCTCTTAATGCATGATTTACAATGCCAAATCTAGACACTAACCATGTGGATAGTCTTGAATACTTTTTTTGGTCATTGCTTAATAAAATTGGGAAATAGGACAATGCTAAAATCCTGAGTTCTTCTTTTTTATCAGGCGTTAAATTGCTCCAAAGTTTCACGCTTAATTCAATAATATTTTCATTATTATTGTCTATCCACCACAAATCTTCACTTTCTTTTAGGCTCTTTCTCAGGAATTTTTTTATTGGTTTAAATGGATTATCAAGCTTTCTTAATGTGTCATACTCAACACCGACTTTTGCAAAAATAGAGTCATGATCCATGGCGTTCATGTCTATTAGATAGCGAGGGGAGTGAGTAATTGCAACATCATATAAACACTCCTGATATTTTCTATACTTAAATTCAATCGGATTATATAATTTACCAAATAAAAGATGAATATTTTGCACATCATCTACTCTTGTGCCTTCGAAAACACTACTACCTGTTGTTTTCCATTTGTTAAATTTTGTAGTTTTAACTTCTAGCCCGTAAGCTTTATTTGCATTAACATAAGCCACGATATCAGGAAACTTTTGCCCTGATATTAATTCTATACTATGTTCAAAGATTGTATCTTTTGCATTATTATTGATGTATTTATAGACATCTTTTTCAAGATTTATACCACCCCTATTCAAGTAATACTCTGTTCGTACATCGGCATCCTTTTGTAATTGCAAAACTGTTTTGTCAAGTAGTTGTGTAAAGACCTCATAATCTTTGTTGTGGGCGATAATCATAAATTAAACCCCTATTGCCTGCTGTTTGCAATCTCTTTCTTTCTTTAAGTTTTGATTGATAAATATCCCTATTTCTTTTGCCAAGTGCCAAGCAAAAACTGGAGGTACGGCATTACCAATTTGCCTGTAGGCACTTGAAGTGGATGGATAAAAAACAAAATCATCTGGAAAGGATTGTATACGCGCAGCTTCTCTAGCTGATAAGCGTCTTTTTTCATTCCAATGAAACTCAATATTTCCATGGTGTTCAGCTCTCATTGTAGGTGCTGGGCATTCTTTAGCAATTGCATTATTTCCCTGTCCTTTGTTCTTTTTTGCTTTTGACCAAAAATGATTATTAACACTGCCTTCGTGTTTATTTTCTAAGTCCTCTATCGCTTGCTGTGCTGGCATCCAATCAGTATTTTGACTTGACAACTTGGTAAAATCAAATTTTGGTAGTAAATTTTTTCTTGTTCCAATAATAATAACCCTTTCTCTTTTTTGAGGAACGCCAAAATTTGCCGTTAATAAAAGCTTGTATGATACATGGTATCCTATTGCCTCAAAATCTTGCACAATTTGTTCTATTGCCTTGCCGTTATTAATTGTTAAAAGACCTTTGACATTTTCAGCTAAAAAAAATTTTGGTTTTGTTTGTAAAATAATATCAGACATGGCTTGGTACAAGGTGCCTCTTTTGCTGTTAAATCCTTTTCTTTTTCCTGAATGGCTAAAATCTTGACATGGGAAGCCACCAAGTACCACGTCAACTTCCAACGGTATCAGGTTATTGGACAGACCTTTGCGATTGTTCACTAATATTTCTCTAATATCGCCACATATTATCGGATGGTTAAAATAACGACGATATGTATGGCAAGCATTGTGATTTATATCATTCGCCCAAACTATTTGAAAAATATTCTCAGAGAAGTCCTTATTGAGAAAGCGAAACCCTCCTTGAAACCCTAAATCAAGCCCCCCACAACCACTAAATAATGACAATACTTTGTAGTTCATTATTTGAGACCTTTGCATAAATAGGAATGATTAGAAAAATGACAGATTGTATTAAACTGAGAATTTTTTAAATCTACTCCTAGCAGGGCTAAAGATGTTTTTAAAAAGTTTTCAGGTTGGTGAAAGATGGTGTTTTTATGATAATCCATATGTCTCATTTAATGGCTAATAATTCAACGTCAAAAACCAGTGTGGCACTTGGTGGAATAAGATTGCCTGCACCCATCTCGCCATAAGCCAGTTTTGAAGGAATGGTGAGTTTGCGCTTGCCACCCACCAGCATACCTTCAATACCCTTATCCCAGCCAGAGATGACTTGCCCAGCGCCAAGTTTAAAATCAAAAGGCTCGTTTCTATCAACACTAGAATCAAACTTTTTGCCATTAGTGAGCCAGCCAGTATAATGCATGGACACGAAGTCTCCAGCCTTACAAGCTTTGCCTTTGCCAATTTCAATATCTTCTATTTGTAATTCTGCCATTTTTCTAATAAGTTAAAGTTATATTGTATGAGCCAAACTTTCTAATATTAAGAACGTCCGTATTAAACAGTAAATATTGTCCCTTAATGCCTTGCAAAACGCCTTCAATTTTAGGGGTTTTATCAAAATTTAATGAGCTAATTTTGCTGGGGTATTCTACCACAGGGTAGTTAATCGTTAGAACCTCATTATCCAGCGTGATTGCGTCCAAGTCATTAATTAAATGAGGTATTTTTTTGAGTAAATCATTGCACGCCACAGCTAGATTGACGTGTTCTGTCTCGTTTTTGAGCATTTTTCGCCAGTTGGTTTTATCGCTTACATAATCTTTAAGTGCCATTTCAATTTGCCCTGATTTGAGCCGATTGCTAACCTCAAGTATTGGCAATGCAGCAATTGCGCCTTGGTCAATCCAACGGCTGGGCAAGTTGCTTTTACGAGTAATGCCGACTTTAATACCAGACGAATTGGCTAAATAAACAACATGCGGATTAAAGCAATTATCCAGCCCCCATTGCGGTTCACGGCAAGTACCAAGGTGATGGTGGCAAGTCTCAGGCTTCATAATGCACAGATCACATCGTGCTAAACGTTGACAACAAGGATAGCAAACCCCTTGAGCGTAGCTTTTATTGGTGCGTTTTTTGCAATTTGAGCAAACAATTTCACCATTAAACTCAAGGCTGATTTGTTCGCCCACCAAATCATTCATGGTTAGCAATTTATCACCAATGGGCAGTTGATACTGTGCCACACCACTATTTAAGTGAGTGTGCATTTTTGCAATAAGTCCGTTAATTTGCATTGTGTTTATCTTGATTGATTAAATTCATTTATCCACGCTTGTGCTTGTTGTTTGCTGTATTTTCCAGTTTTTGTCTGTGATAAATCTAGTGTATCACCAGCCTTCTTAATTTGATTAATGGCTTCTGTAATCCAATAAGGGTTGATTTTTTTAATCTGGTTAATAAGTGCTTGTTTTTCTTCGTCATTTAGCGGTTTATATTGATTGATTAATTTTTCGGTTTCGGTTTCTTTATCAGCTTGTTGGTTGATGCGATCCTCAAAGGTTAATACCTCAAAGAAATCCCCAATATAAGTCCCCTGCAAATTCGCCCCCTGCAACTGTGCCTCATACAAATCCGCCCAACGCAAATTCGCTCCATGCAAATCCACCCCCTGCAAATTGGCAAAAGACAGGTCAAGTGGTGTGCCGTATTGTGTGCATTGCAAGTATTTACCTGACAAATCTACGCCAACCAAACTAATGGTAGCTGTGGAGAAGTTGTGATTGATAAGCAAATTAAACCAATCTTCCTGAGCAATGCGATTGAGTTGCTTGCATAATTCATCATGTTCAATGGCAATTTTTATATTGTTAATAGCAGGTTTTTGTTCATTGTTAATATCGGCTAATATTTTTTGGTGTTGTGCATGCAAAGCGGAGGTAAAAATCTCAAATGCACCACGGCGAAAATCTTCGCCATACTCCCCTTTAAGGTAGCCTCTAAGCGAGTGTAGGGCAGATATTTGTAGGGCTTCGTTGTCTTTTGCCTCGCCAAATCCTGTTGCCCACTCTTGCAATTGTTGAAATTCTTTTAAATTGGTGTCTTTTCTGGCATTGCTTAATGCTCTTAGGTGATTTTGGTCACGAAACAACCAAATGATAAATACAACTGGTGCAACCATGATTAAATTGGACAACTGGACAAAGGACTTGCTGTCCATTTCTTTAAATACTGGTATCCAGCCTTCCCAGCAAATAAAGTCAAATATCGTCATCAGCCAAAGCACAAGAGCACCCATTAACAACACCCAAAATGCACGCCACCCAGTGCTGGGTGTTTTGCTGAGTTTAGCGTGCTGTTTTTTTAATTGCCTTATCTTTAGCCAATGCCGTGCAGGCTTTGGCAATTTTTCAAGCACAAGCCCTTTGATTTTTTTAAACCATTTATTCATTTATTTTCAAATCTTTTGTTTTAATAAGTTCGCCACTATTTGGTAGCACTGGGCAGTTTTTTGGACAATTTCTTTGGGTAGTGTTGGTGCAGGCGGGGTTTTGTCCCAGTCTAGCGTTTCTAAATAGTCACGTACAATTTGCTTGTCAAAACTTTTGGGGCTGGTGCCTATTTTATAATCAGTTTTTGACCAAAAGCGTGATGAATCAGGCGTTAGCACTTCGTCCATTAAGGTTAATTGGTTGTTTTCATCCAGCCCAAATTCAAATTTGGTGTCAGCGATAATAATGCCACGTTTTAAGGCATAATCAGCGGCAAATTGATAAATTTTAAGGCTTACTTGTTTGACTTGTTCGGCCAAGTTTTGACCTAAGATTTCAACCGTTTTATGAAAATCAATATTGGCATCATGTGTGCCTAAATCTGCTTTTGTGGAAGGGGTGTAGAGTGCTTGGGGTAGTTTTTCGGCTAATTGCAGGTTGGTGGGCAGTTGAATGCCACAAATCTCGCCTGTTTGTTGGTAGTCTTTCCAGCCAGAGCCAATAATATAGCCACGAACAATGGCCTCAACAGCAAGGGGTTTGAGTTTTTTGACAATAATACCACGACCTTTGACCAGAGCCGCCTGTTTAGTATTTAGAACGCCATCAAGCGGCTCAAGGGTTAAGTGATTAGGAATAATAGGACTGGTCTTTTCAAACCAAAAATTTGCCATCTCGGTCAAGATTGCACCTTTGTTAGCAATAGGCTCATCAAAAACAACATCAAAGGCACTGAGTCGGTCTGTGGTAACAATCAACATGCGTTTATTGTCAATGTCATAAATATCTCTAACCTTGCCTTTTTGAATCAGAGGCAGGCTTAGGTTTGTGCTAAATAATGTTGCCATGAATTTATGTTTTTATGTGTATAAATTGTTTAATTTAGGTGTTATTTTAATCAATTGTGGGCTAGGCTTGTAAATTATGACAACTTAAGCCACTGCATTAATCTATGGTTCTCCTATGGTAAAATAATTGTTACGTTATTATGTTAAGAAAAATTCTCATTATTTGCGCACTTGTGCAGCATTCGGCAATTGCCTCAACGTTGTCAGAAGGTGCATTACGGCTTATCAAAATTGGCAATGAAATTGGCTCACAGGATGTGGTGTTAAGGGGGCAATCTTTATTGCTAAAAGGCGCTTTTGATTTGGGCGATTTTGATGCCATGTATGAAATTTCAAAGCAAGTTAGAAAGGGTAATAAACTAATGAAGTATATTCCTTTAGAACGTCAAGCAAATGAGATTTTGATTAAACTGGTACGCAAAAACTATGATCCTGCCTTGTATCAGTATGCCTTGTACTTGCTGGATGGTAGTAATGGTTTTATTAAAAACGAGCTTTTGGCTTTAAATTTATTTGAGACGTCTTTTAAAGTGCATGGCAACGCTAAATCAGCGTTAATGGCGGCTATTATTCGCAATGAATCTCTAGTGCTAGGCACTAAAAAAGCACAATATATTGAGGCGTTGATCACATTTGCGATATTAAACCGTGTTGCAGGTGCGCAAACATACCAAAATCAATACATAAAACTAGACTATTTGTCTGATCTTAATCCGCCCAGTTGGCGTGCTTGGATTGATGCTCAGACTACAAACTAGATAAAATTTTATCAACCTTGGCTTTAAAATCTTGTAAATTGGCAGAATCAATGCTTTTTTGTGCGGGCGGTTTGTGAGTCAGTGGGTTTTTTCTTTTGCCTTTGTAATGTAGTTCATAATGTAGGTGCGGCCCTGTTGAGCGACCTGTTGAGCCTACGTAGCCAATTATTTGAGCTTTTTTAACCTTTTTGCCTTTGTACAGGTTGTTGGCATATCTTGATAGATGTGCATAAACAGTGGTGTAATCAAAGCCATGCTGAATGATGACGACCTTGCCAAGCGCACCTTTTCTGCCTTTTTTAGTTATCACGCCATTAGCAGTAGAATAAACAGGTGTGCCATAGTTAGCGGCATAATCAACGGCTCGATGAGGGTGCCAAGTTTCTAAGATTGGATGATAGCGCCTGAGTTGAAATTTAGAGCTAATGTGCTTGTATTTCAAAGGCGCTTCTAAAAAAGACGAACTCAGAGAATGACCAAGGCGATTGTAGTAATGAGTATTTCCATGTTTGTTTTGATAAGCAAATACTTTAATAGATTTATTTTTGATAATGCTTTGGTAAATAATAGCGGTTGGCTTTTCACTGCCATTGCTAATAATGATAAATTGATCGCCTTTTTTAAGGTCAGTGTTAAAGTTTAATTGCCACGAAAGCGCTTTAACAATCAGATTGATGGTGTTAAAACCAACCCCTGCTTTTTGTGCATCAACGCCAAATGAGTGGTTAATATTAACCCACGTTGTGGATGAATCGCTAGGTATGCGTTTGGGCTGCCTATTGAACAGGGTAGAAAAGCGATTATCATTAAGTGCAATGTTTAAATTGGTCCGACTATTTAATTGATAAGTTAGAGACTTGAATCGTCGATTGTTATGCAATCTAATGGTTAGCTTGTGACCAATAGCAAGTTGATTGAGTCTTTGATTGCTTTTATTGGCAGAAAGTAGATTAGCAAGCAATTGATTAGACAATCCAAGCTTAGAAAAGTATTGGCTCAGCGAGTCGCCACGCTTAATAGTAAAGTAATATGTGCTGTGATCGGCATACGCAGATACCATGCCAAGAAGCAGTAATATTAATAAAATCCGTTGATAAAATTTACACATATTGTTTGCTGATTTTACGAGCGATTTTACGAGCAACAAGGTCATTACTAATAACTGATTCTAAAGAGTCGGGCGTTGCGTGTTTCATGGTACTTAGCGTTTGCTCAATGATTTTTGATATGTCTAAGAATCCAATTTGATGGTTAAGGAAATGCTCAACTGCAATTTCATTAGCGGCATTCATGGTAATCATAGCATTACCACCCTTGTTTAGTGCTTCAAAGGCCAGTTTAAGACAAGTGAATTTTTCAAAATCTGGTTGATAAAACTCTAAAGCAGGCGTGTTGATCAAATCAAGCGCAGCAACGCCAGAGTTAATACGCTGTGGATAACTCATGGCGTATGAGATAACTGTGCGCATATCTGGATTGCCTAATTGGGATAGCGTTGAGCCATCTTCATACAAAACTGACGAGTGTACAATGCTTTGTGGGTGAACCACCACATCAATTTGTTTTGGTGCGAGTGAAAACAAGTAATGCGCCTCAATCACTTCTAGTCCTTTGTTCATCATGGTGGCAGAATCAACCGAAATTTTACGCCCCATTGACCAATTTGGATGTGCACAGGCTTCATCTGGGGTGATGGATTTGAATTTGCCAATCGGTGTATGCAAAAACGGACCACCACTGGCGGTTAACTGGATTTTGTTTAAGCCTGATTTACCACTTTGTAGGCACTGGAAAATTGCGCTGTGTTCTGAATCAACAGGGATAAGTTCGGCGTTAAACTCTGCCACCGCCTGCATAAAAATATCACCTGCCAATACCAAGGATTCTTTATTTGCCAGCATAATTCGCTTGCCTGCTTTGGCAGCGCAAAGTGCTGAAGACATACCTGCGGTGCCAACAATAGCAGCCATGATAAAGTCAGTATGCTGATGGGCAGCAATCTCGTCTAGCGCTTGAGCGCCGCTAAGCACTTGGGTATCAGCAGTCATGGCATTTGATAATTTTTCAGCAGATTGCTCATCTACCATGACTGCATAATTGGGCTGATATTTGTTGCACAACTCAAACATTTGTTGCCAGTTGGTATTGGCACTTAGAGCAAAAATGTTAAATTTATCAGGGTGTAAATCCACCACCGACAAAGTGCTTTTACCGATAGAACCTGTTGCGCCGAGTAGGGTTATATTTTTCATGCGAGAAATATCATGTCTATCGTCATAAAGACTGGTGTGGCAGCTAAAAGCCCGTCAATTCTATCTAAAATACCGCCATGCCCTGGTAGAACATTACCACTGTCTTTTACCCCTGCCTCACGCTTGTAGACGCTTTCGTACAAGTCGCCAACCACAGAAAAGATACCAGTTACTAGTGCTAGCAGTAAAAAGCCCCAATTTGACTCATTGTAAAAATACATCCATACGCCTGTGATTAGTAACACACCCACCAATCCGCCAATGACGCCTTCAATGGTCTTTCCGCCGCTTAAATTGGGTGCTAATTTATGTCTGCCAAAAGCTTTTCCTGAAAAGTAAGCAAAACTATCAGCACCCCAAACGATCAGTAAAAGCAATAATAATAAACGTGTTTCGTTGTGTAGTAGTATTAAAAAAGTTAGTGGCATAATTAACAAAAATAAACTAATTGCTTTATTAAACTCGCTGTTGTTTGGTTTTTGATTAGGATAGTTAAACACTAAAAACAGGGTTTTTGACCAAAAAAAAATACTGGCAGCGCTTAATAGTGGGATAAGTAACACCATAAACCAAAAGTTGGTTAGCCACATGATTGCAATCATTGCCATAAGCACAATAAATAACACCCACAGTGTGGTTAGCTTCATTTTACTAAGCTTGACAAATTCATATATAGCCATTAAAGACACGACAACAAGCGCCACTGTGAAACCGATGAAAGATTCAAAGACTAGATAAAGCACCAAAACACCCAGTGCACTAGCAGTCAATATTCTTTGTGTTAATTCATTCATTTTATTCTCCATAGCGCCTATTACGTTGATTAAAATTATCAACAGCTTTGTTGAGTTCAGCCTCATTAAAATCTGGCCATAGCGTTTCTGTGAAATAAAACTCACTATAGGCAATATCCCACAGTAAAAAATTACTAATCCTAAGTTCACCGCTGGTGCGGATTAACAAATCAACATTCGGCTCATTGGCTAATGATAGGTATTGTGAAAAATTTTCCACATTAATATCGCTGGCTTTTATGTCGCCAGCAACAGCTGCTTGTGCTACTTTAGCCGTCGCTTGAACAATATCCCATTGACCACCATAATTAGCTGCAATCACTAGTGTTAAACCAGTATTGCTAGCGAGTAGCGCCTGTGCATCAAGTGCTGTTTGTTGGATTTTGGTAGGAAATAAGGACATATTGCCAATTATTTTTAGTCTAATATTATGCTTATTGAGTTTTTTAACTTCCTGTTTAAGTGCACCAAGAAATAACTTAAACAACCAAGAAACCTCTTTAGCCGAACGATTTTTATTTTCGCTACTAAAAGCAAACAAGGTGAGCGTTTTAATGCCACGTATTGCACAAGCTTTAACAACATCACGCACTGCTTTAATCCCTTGTTGGTGTCCTAGAATGCGAGGCAAAGAGCGTTTTGTCGCCCAACGACCATTGCCGTCCATGATAATTGCGATGTGTTTAAGCGTACTCATAACAAAGTTGGATTATACCCATGCAACTCATTACAGTTGTAAAGCCTGCTTTTTGGGCACTAATCTAGCAAAATTTCCCAAAATCGTCACGTTTAAGTTTTGATGAGGCTTGCAAAATGATTTAAATAAACAACACAAGTGATTTGACCAACTAATTGATTGATTTTGAAAAAATATGAATAACAACAACGCCGAATATAACTAGGCACATGCCCAAGATGGTAGGAATGTTCAACACTTGTTCGTATAAAAACACACCTGCAATGGTGACCAAAACAAGACCAGCACCTGACCAAATTGCATAAGTAATGCCCAGTGGTATTGTTCTTAAAGTCAAGGTCATAAAATAAAATGAGAACGTATATCCTACAATAACAATTAAACTTGGTTGTAATTTTGTAAACTCAGCTGAAGTTTTGAGCGCACTGGTTGCAACGACTTCAGCAATGATTGCTATTGCCAAATACCAGTACGCCATTATTTAGAACTGCTTTTCTTTTCTTGCTGAGATTCTTGCTCAGTGGGACAGCCATTGTGCAACTTCCACTTTTGTTCATGACCAATGGCAATTGCCCAGATTGGCGCTTGGCACTGCCCAAATGATTTTGGTGTTGTATTTTCTTCTTTAACAGCATTGTCATTATCAACGCTAAAAACAGAAAATGACAGCAAACCACCACCAAGTATTAAAATCAACGAACTTGATAATGCTTTTAGGTTTTTCACGGGTTTTCCTTACGATTGATTAAAAATAAAAAACTCAATAATACCACCAAATGCTAAGTAAAAAAGCAACAGTGCTGATAAAGTAAATATTGTCTTTTGCCCTAAATTCAAGTTTTGAATCGGCACTCGCCTTTTGCTTAAATCGCACGATTCTCCTGGACAATATTGAGCTTCTCGCTTGTGGAATAGATTATAAATTTTACAACCCACACAAATGCCAAATACTGCTTCAAAGAATAATAACCCCAAACACGAAGCACAAACAAGAATATTGACTGGTCCGCGAACATTATTAAGTACCACCAAATAAAACATAACGGTCGCCAAAATAAAGCCCAAAGCCCACGCCCATCTTTTTTGTGGTGCGCCAACGTATTCTGGCGTTTGGTTATTAACCATCCAACGACCCACGACCATGGATGGGGCGTATTTAGGGTTTAAAAAAATTCGAATAAAAAAATCAAACAAAAATACCGATACCATCCACTTTGTCGGCTCGTTATTGCCTGTTAAAAAGCCGTTCATAAAAGCCATAAAAGCAAACAAAAATACAATCCCTGCCGCCGCTCTTACCTCACGTTCATTGAACACAAGCACATCATAGCCTTCAACTTTATCACCAAATGCAAACATTCTGTCCTTTGTCTTTAAATCTTAAACTAAACCACTTGCCCAGCCACCCAGCCAAATGACCATGCCCATTGGAAATTATAACCGCCTAATTGACCTGTCACGTCAACAGTTTCGCCTATAAAATAGGCTGGGTTGTTGCATGGTTTTGGAGGACAGCTCATTGGCTCATTGGTGTCCACGCCACCTAAACACACCTCAGCAACACGCAACCCTTCAGTGGCATTCGGGTAAAGTTGCCAATTGTTGAGTGTGCGTCCAAAAAGACAAAACTCACTTTTATTCATTTGACCCAGTAGCGTGTTTTCTAGCGGAGTTAATAATATTAAATTGCTTGGCAACTTGTAGGTCAAAATCAGTAGCGCCCATTTTGGGAATGGAAGCACCGCCAGTTGCAATGACTAGGGTACTAAAATAACGACTGAATGGTTTTGACAATTGGCTTGGCGTCCCACTCTAGTGCACTGCGGCAAGTGTATCTAATTTTGCCATTTTTACCCAGCAAAAAAATTAGACGGATACACATAAACACCCAAAATCTTTCACTGCCTGTCCAAAATGGTCAAGCATAATTGGTAAGTCAACCTTTACTTTTTTCATGAATGCGTCTATCTCTTGTTTTGACTCACCGACATTAACTGTGAGAATCTTAAACGGCTTATCTTTTAGTATGGTTTGCAATCTAACCAATGATGGGATTTCTTTCACGCAAGGCTTACACCAACTTGCCAAAAAAATTAATGGACCTATAAATAATCAAGTGTTTCTAATATACCACCCAACTCTCAAAATAAACACTTTTACACACACAAACAATGAACTCGGCAGAAATAGTCACCCCAGCATTAGGGCTTGATTCACCTTGGCACATTAGCAATGTTAATTTCAAAATAGATAACAACACCACCAAAGAACTACATTTAGAAACATCCTTCAACCCAGGTGCCCAATTTAGAGATGAAACTGGCACTTGCAGTGGCTGATATTAAAGATTATCTTTGTGAAAAGGCACTGACCCTAGCCAATATAACACAAGCCAGTATTGAGCCATCACCTGCCTTTATCTCTGGTATTGGCACACACTTGCCTAATGTTGGTATTACTTTTGATAAGTTTCCTGTTGTCAAACTGCTCAATCAAGCGATGGACAAAGTGCGCAAAAAAGAATACCGTGAACACAAGGCACTTAAAGGACACCAATACATCTTCTTAAAGCATAAAAATAATTGATCAACAAAAGAGCAACAAGCGTTTTCTAAATTGATTATATTGCGCCCAACATTAGGTGAATCCCATCGTCTAAAACTTGTTGTTTAACGACGACCTGTGGGATATGCCAGATAAGCACAGTGCTAAGGCTTTTATTGAAGATTGGACACAACAACAGGCAAGTCATAGCAAAATTCAAGCTTTTATCAAATTTAGTAAAACTTTGATGGGACACTTGTTAGGCATTATCAACTTTGTTGAAATGCGTATTACCAACGCTATTTTAGAGCGTATTAACAACAAAATACAGAGGGCGAAAAGAAGGGCTAGAGGTTATAGAAATATTGATAACTTTATCAATATGATTTATTTTCTTTGTGGGAAGTTGAGGTTTGATTATCCAGTT